>CAYWWA010000030.1:0-2570 GCA_964462115.1 uncultured Candidatus Saccharibacteria bacterium | reverse complement strand
CAATGCTGTGTCATTTTTTCTCCTTCTTGTGATGGGTAAAAACAATGATCAGAGCCATAACCATCATTCCCATGATGGAAAACAATGTTCCGTCCATTTTTACCTCCGTTGTTTAAAAGAACACAGCTTGGGACATTAACATAGAAGTAATAATAAGTCAAATTTTTAGGATAAACCTTTTTCATGGGTTAAAGCAATTCTCACAATCTCTTCAGCAATAATCTTAGCCGCATCAGTCTTAGCGGTCTCCTTGGTAGCTTCTCGCATTTTAGCTAATTTATTTTTATTGTTTAGTAAAAGGTCTACCTGTTGGACTAAATTGTCGGGAGTAAAATTTTCTTCTTCAATTACCATTGCGGCCCCAGTCCGAGCATAGGCATAAGCATTGCGTCTCTGATGATCACCGTTGGAATCGGTGATGGGGACCACAATAGCCGGATTACCCCAATTAGCAATCTCAAACAAAGAAGAACCAGCCCGAGTAATAATTAAATCAGCACAGCCACCAATCATACGTAAATCTAGGGGTTCCATGTATTCTTTGGTGTGTAATCGTTTTTTAAGTGGATTAGTATTTAAAATTACCTCCACTGTGTTATTGACATCAGTAAAGTTGCGGGTACCAGTCTGCATTACTATTTGGCAGATTGGGAGTAGTTTGGGTAGGGCCTGTAAAATTGCGTCATTAATTTTTTGCGCTCCCTGACTGCCACCCAAAATAGCCACCACTGGTATAGCTGGATCCAAACCAAAATATTCACGACCACCTTCCGCGAAAGTTAAAATCTCTTCTCTAATCGGCTGACCCGTCCAAGCCACTTTATCTTTAGGAAAAAATTTTTCCGCTTCAGGATAAGAGACGGCTACGTTGACGGCAAATTTTCCAACCCATCGATTAAGTTTTCCTGGCACTGTATCTGATTCGTGAATAATTACTGGTATCCCCAAAATTTTTGCGCCAAACACTGCTGGAAAAGCGGCGTAACCACCCTTGCAGAAAACTACATCAGGATAGAGTTTAAACATCTGCCATAAACCACCAATTCCACCAGCAATAACTTTAAAAACATCAAACAAATTTTGAATCGCAAAATAACGGCGATATTTTCCACCAGAAACCTTAATAAACTCTACTTCATTATCATATAACAGTGAAGAATTATAGGGGGTATCTGACATATAATAAAGTTTAGCGTTCAAGAGGTGCCGAGTTTTAATTGAATGTTTAACTTCGCGGATCACAGCCACTAACGGATAGAAGTGTCCGCCTGTTCCACCGCCCGTAAATAAAATTTTCATAACTTAAATGGTAAAATTAGTAATAGAATATAGGTCTTCGTCGTTATCGTTTTTATCACTATCATCCAAGGGTGCTCCCTTATCATCAACTAAATTATCACCAACTTCAGTCACTAACTCTGGAGCGCCCTGATCAAACGCCTGATTGTTGGTACCTAGCTCTGTGTCTGCCGCAACCGCTGTATCTTCAGGTAAAATATTCTTGGTTAGATCGTTAAATTGATTGGCGGTTAAACCATTTTGTGCTATAAATTCTTTCTTTGCTTCCCTTTCTTTATTCCATTCGTCTCTGGCGGTAGTGACCGCTTCTTCTACAGTGATCGGCTTAGCCACACCAAAATCGCTGACATTTGCTTGAATATCTAACGGTGTAGCTCCACTAATCTGATTAGCCATTTGACTAACTAAATTGTCAGACAATACATTTTCTTTAACAATTTTGGAGCCATTATTTTTAATTAAATCTAATAAATTTTGTAAGTCGGTAGTGGAAAAAAAATCAATCATCAAGCGACCACTAGCACCGTTTTGTCGTTTTTCAATACTAACCCTGGTCCCTAAGCTTTCACTAATTTTCTCTTCTAATTCTATCAATTCTGGATCATGCACCTTGTCTAATCTTCTAGCTCGATCGTAAGCAATCCGCCTAGCAATTTTTTCGGATTCACGCACTGATAATTTTTTTAGTAAAATCTCTTTAAACAAAACCAACTGCTCTTCTTTGCGATCAGACAACATCAAAAGAGGACGAGTGTGACCGGTGGTAATCCGACCAGCTGAAAGCGCGTTGATCATCTCCTCTGGTAAAGACAAAATACGCAGGGTGTTAGAAATAAATTCTCGACTTTTTCCCACCTTTTCTCCAACCTCTTTGTGAGATAAATTAAACTCTTTAATTAGCTGCTCAAAGGCTCGAGCTTGGTCTACCGGATTTAAGTCTTCCCGTTGTAAGTTCTCGATGATGGCCAACTCTAATTTGAGACGAGCATCATCGGTGCCAGTGCGAATAATTGCGGGAACCTCTTTAAGTCCAGCCAACTTGGAAGCTCGTAAACGTCTTTCTCCAGAAACCAACTCATACTCCACGCGCATCGATCCATTTTGTTCATCAAAAACTTCTTGACGAGAAACCACTAGTGGTTGCAAAACACCATACATCCTAATCGATTCTGATAAATCACGCAAAGCTGCTTCATCGAATTCTTTACGAGGTTGATAAGGGTTAGGTTTAATTCGTTCCACCTCTACCCAAAAGATAGAATTTTCTAAAA
>CAYWWA010000029.1:0-3370 GCA_964462115.1 uncultured Candidatus Saccharibacteria bacterium | reverse complement strand
GTGCCGGAGAGAGGACTTGAACCTCCACACCTTGCGATACACGATTTTGAGTCGTGCGCGTCTACCATTCCGCCACTCCGGCAAGCTTCGAAATTATAGCAAAAAATACAAAAAAAGCAATTTTTAATTGATAAAAAATTTTATCAACTTTTTATTTTGGTTTTTAACAAAAAGTGTGATAATGAAAATGTCTCCATGCTAAATCGTTATCAACTTTTTTCTCAGCAAGAGGTGGTGCCTTTGTCTGTATATTATACAGATGGTGTTTATCATATTCTTCTGAAGAAGAATAATGGACACAAGGTTGAATTTGTTGAATTATTATCTGATGACGGCCTCAACTTTCCCACTGAAAAAGCCTTAAAGTTAGACCCTAAACTTTTTTCTATTCTACCAGCCAGCAAAATAGATTTTCTAACTTTTGCTGCGGACGAAAAAAAATATTTTGCTTCTCATTATTATTCTCACCACCATCGTTTTTCAGTCTTTGCCGACCGCCGTAAAATTATTGCTGGAACTGATTTAATTACTGGTCCTGCAAGTTTACTAAAACTGCAAGACCAACAAGAGATTGCTATTATTAGCGACACTTTTTTCCGTATTGTCAGAATTGGCGAGCAAGAGGTGCGAGCTGATACTAATTTACTTTTTACCTCTCGCCATGATCATTTTGATAACGAACGTTTGCAGATTCTAACTGCGTGGGAGCGTGAACATGATATTGTTATTTTATATGATGCCACCAAATATGGTTTAACCGACACATTGTTACAAGTCGGAGCAGCGCGAATTTCTAAAACGACTCATCAAGTTTTGTGGCGGAGTGAGCAGGCAATTTTTGAACAACGGATAGAAGAAAAAAGAGTGCGGGCTTTTGGTGCAGTTTGCGAATCGGTTGAAAGTTCAAAAGTTTTAATCTATTTTGATATTGCTGGAAACATCTTTTCGTTACCAATCAATAATCCGTTTTTAGAAAATGGATTTGTTAAAAAGACACTACTTTCCAAAGTTTTACATCCTATTTCTCTGATTCGTCACAAACAAAATCCTGTCTTATCACCTAAAACTGAAAATGTTTGGGAGGCGGAAGGAGTTTTTAATCCAGCGGTTTTCTTTGATGGTAAAGAAGTTCACGCCCTCTATCGGGCGGTTGGTTCTGACGGAGTTTCTAGGATTGGTTATGCTTCCAGTGAAGACGGATTAACTTTTGATAAGCGTTTACCAGAGCCGATTTTTTCGATTGCTGTTCCGGAAAAAAATCCAGAAATCAATCATAAGGCTGAAAAATTTGAAGAAAAATTTTCACGAGAATTATACGGTTCAGGTGGCAGTTGGGTTGGTTGCGAAGACCCGCGGGTGGTTAAAATTGATGACAAAGTTTACATGACTTATACCGCTTTTGGTGGTTGGAATTTGATGCGAATTGCTTTGACCTCTATCAAGGTAAAAGATCTCCAACAAGGCAAATGGAATTGGGCTGAGCCAACTTATATTTCTCCCGCTAACCGACGAGATAAAAACTGGGTGATTTTCCCTGAAAAAATTAATGGTAAGATTGCTATCTTGCATAGCATTGCACCGAAGGTTCAAATTGATTACGTAGATAATTTAGATACTCCATTTACGATTGAAGCTAAACGACCAGAAGGAACTCAAACCGGACGTCGTGACTATTGGGATAACAAGATGCGTGGAGCTGGTGCGCCACCAATCAAAACTCGTTTAGGCTGGTTGTTGTTATATCATGCGACCGATATGTATGATAGTAATTGTTATAAATTAGGAGCGATGATTTTAGATTCTCAGGATCCAACTAAAATATTATATCGTTCTGATGCGCCAATTTTGGAACCAAAGGCTTTTTATGAAAACGATGGTAAGCCAGGAGTAGTTTATGCTACTGGGGCCATAGTCAAAGACGGTAAACTTTTTGTTTATTATGGTGGGGGAGATAAGCACACTTGTGTGGCTGGGATTGAACTAGAAAAGTTATTACAAGGTTTAAGCAAGCAAGAACCAGTCAAAATGCAAATTGAGAAATAGGTTTTAAAATTTAACTTTTTCCTTTTTATTTGTCCACATTTTTCCTCCATTTTATCCAGCTGAGGATTATAATATACTTAACTATGAATATTCTATTGAAGTGTCAAGAGACACACATACACTCTAATTTTTATCGTGCCCAAAATCTATTTTATTTTCTAAGTATTTTTTCATTACTATTTTCCTTTAATTTTGCCCAAGCTTATACCGGTTCACTTTCCGATACCGACAGTGACGGCTACTACGAAATCTCCACCTGTCTGGAATTACAAAGCATGCAAGATGATTTAACTGCTAACTATGAATTGATGAATGATATTGATTGTTCAGTCACCACCGGCTGGAACAGCGGCGCCGGGTTTTTGCCAGTCGGAACTTCGGTTAATAAATTTACTGGTAATTTGAATGGAAATAATTTCGTGATTTCTGGATTATTTATCAACTCCACAGCCAAAAGTGTTGGTTTAATTGGTTATGCCGGAGAGTCTGCCACGGTTTCCAATTTGGGAATAGTTAATAGTTCTATTTCGTCTTCCGTTCCAACTCTTCTTTATTCATCGGTTGGGGCCATTATAGGTGAAGAGGGGATTGTGGTTAATTCTTACTCAAAAAATAATAGTATCTCAGCTCATTCCGGAGAGCAAGCGGCTTCTGCGGCAGGCATAATTGGGGTTTATGGGACAATAATCAATTCCTATTCTTTAAATAATACTATCTCTGCTACAGCTACCAGTTATAACGCTAGAGCTGGAGGGGTGAATGGTATGGGGGGAGAAATTACTAATGTTTATTCGTCCGGTAACACCCTTAATTCATCTGGCGCAACAAATTCTTACGCTGGGGGAATATCGGCAACTATACAGGTAGTGAAAAGTGCTGTTATAGTCGGGTCAATTACTAATTCATATTATGATAGCCAAACTACTACCGGTAGCACTTTGACAGAGACTACAGGATCCAAAACCACTGCCGAAATGAAAGAGCAAACCACTTTTATAGATTGGGATTTTACTAATATTTGGAACATTAGCTCTTTGTTAAATGGAGGTTACCCTTATCTTCTTTCACTCGTGCCTAGTCCCGAACCACTGACTGATTCCGACAGTGATGGCTACTACGAAATCCATAACTGTGTCGAACTCCAACGCATGAATGAAGACTTAACTGCTAATTACGAATTAGCTAATAATATTGATTGCTCTGATACTGTGAATTGGAATGTTGGTGCGGGATTTGTGCCTATTGGAAATGATTCTACTCCATTTACTGGAAACTTCGAGGGTAATAACTATACTATTTCTAATTTAGTAATAAATCTACCCTCTAC
>CAYWWA010000028.1:0-4865 GCA_964462115.1 uncultured Candidatus Saccharibacteria bacterium | reverse complement strand
ACAATTTCTGGCTGTTCAATTTTTTGAATTAAAATTTGAGCAATCTTGTGCCCTTGTTCAAGCAGATAATCGTTTTTGCCTAAATTGATAATACCTACCAAAATCTCACCGCGATAGCCAGCATCTATTACTCCACCCAAAGTTTTCAAACCAGATTTTTGTGATAAACCACTTTTATCCCAAATTAGACCCGCATAACCATCAGGAGTTTCCATTGCTAAACCAGTTTTAACTTGCACACGCTCACCGGTTTTTATTAGGGTATTTTCCGTAGCATATAAATCCATTCCCGCATCATTGTCATGAGCAAATTTTGGTAAAATTGCTTGTTCGTTTAATTTTTTAATTTTTAATTGCATTTTTTATTTATTTTTTTGTTTATCTAAATATGATTGTAAAATAATAGTAGCGGCTGAAGCATCAAGCATTTTGTTTTTACCCTGTAAATGTTGAGCTTGGTGGGAGGTTAAAATTTCTAATTCCCAAAATACCTCTAAACCATAATCGTGCTGTAATTTTTGTGCCAGCTGTTTAGCTTCAATCATTATTTCATTATCCTGCATTTGAAAATTTTTACTATCACCAATCACTACTTTTGAAACCTGTTCCGCTTTGGCAATTGAGGCAATTTTTTCCGCTAAATTGCTTAAACCTAAATTATCCAACACCAAAAAAGGTGTCGCTAAATTAGCGTGTTTAGCCAAAGCTAGCCCAGTTCGCTTACTGCCATAATCCACCCCCATCAAATTTTCCATGGTGCGTGAGGGGAGACTTGAACTCCCACGGATTACTCCACTAGTTCCTAAGACTAGCGCGGCTACCATTACGCCACTCACGCAATTTATCTAGCATAGCATATTTTCTGATTTTTGTCAGTAAATTTTCGCTGCCGCCTCAATGGCGGCAGCGTTTTTGATTTTTAGAAAAATTAGAAATCAAGCAATCTGGATGAATTCAAATCTGGATTTTCCGCTTTGACACCTAACTCGTTTTTTATTTTTTGAGCTAAAAACAACGAAGCCTTAGACTCCCCCATCACCACAAAAACTTCTTTTAGAGTTTCTCGCTGGTCAGATCGTTCTAACCAATCTACTATACCCTGACTATCTTTGTGCGAAGAATAACCATGCACCACATCGACTGAAGCTCTAACCTTAATTTGTTCCCCCATAATTTCCAACTTCTTTTCACCATCAGCGATTCGTCTACCCAAAGTGCCAGCTGATTGATAGCCAATAAATAAAATAGTATTTTTTGCACTAGATAATAAATCTCTTTCGTGTTGCACAATTCTTCCTCCGGTTGACATTCCTGATCCAGCAATAATAATTTTAGGATTAGGAGTCCGACCAATAGCTAAACTTTCCCGCCGATCCGAAACTATTCTCAAGCCAGGAAAATCAAAAGGGTCATCTCCTTTTTTAGTTCGCTCTTGGGTAGCTGGATTATAATTCTGATTCATTTGCCGATAGATACTAGTCACCGAAACCGCTAATGGCGAATCTAAATAAATGGGACATTTTTCAATTCGTTTTTCTTGCAATAAATCATTGATCTCACTCAATAAAACTTGGGTTTTTTCTAAGGAGAAAGAAGGAATTAATAAGGTGCCCCTTTTATGCATGGCTCGTTTGATGGCTGAAGCCAGACGGTCACGTCTTTCTTCACGGTGTTCGTGATTACGATTACCGTAAACACTTTCAGTAAGCACCCAGGTGGGATTTTCCAAATCTTCAGTATCATTTAAAAGCGGAGTCGGACTGTTGCCTAAATCACCAGTGCAAACTATCCGTTTATTATAACGATCAAATTCCACCATAGCTGAACCTAAAATATGCCCTGCATCCAACAGTTTTACTTGCACCATATCACCCAAAGGTAGTGGGGTATGATAAGCTAAGGTCTTCCATAAAGTAAAAGTAGTAATTAGATCCTGGTCTTCATAAAGCGCTGGCTGTTTAGTTTCAGCCGCTTCACGAGTAATTAGACCCAAAGCGTCTTGCAACATTACCTCAGCTAAAGCCCGAGTCTCTGGAGTGGAGTAAATTACTCCCCTAAAACCATCTTTAACTAATTTGGGGATTCTACCAATATGATCCATGTGGGCGTGGGTTACAAACAAAAAATTGATATCCGCTGGGTTATATTCAAAAGGGACACGGTTAGATTCATTGGCTGCCTCAACTCCCTGTAACAAACCGCAATCAATCAAAATTTTTAACCGCCCAGTATCTAACATAAAATTAGCACCAGTTACTGTGCCTGTGCCACCATAGAAAAAAAGTTTTGCCGACATATTTCATAAATAATAGTATCACATCCCCCAAAAATAAAAAATAAAAATGTTTGAAAAAAACTATATCTTATTTTATAATTTGGAGATGACCAAGCTTTCGACTGAACCTTATAAAGGCGTTCGTGATTTTTTGCCAAACGAATTAGCTTTACAAAATTATATTTTTTCCACCTGGCGTAAAACCTGTCAACAATTTGGCTATCAGGAATACAGTGCTTCCATTCTGGAACCAACCGAACTTTATACCGAAAAATCTGGTGAAGAAATTGTCAACGAACAAACCTATTCCTTTATTGACCGCGGCGAGAGAAACGTAACCTTGCGCCCAGAAATGACCCCTACCGTGGCCCGCTTAATAGCCAAAGAAAAACACAACCTTAGTTTTCCCGTCCGCTTCTTTTCCCTACCCAATTTATTTCGCTATGAACGACCGCAACGCGGACGCCTGCGCGAACACTGGCAATTAAATTGCGATATCTTTGGTGCCGATAGTGATGATGCGGAATTTGAAATAATTAAACTAGCGGCACAAGTGCTGTTTAATTTTGGTGCTAAGAGCGAAGATTTTGAAGTGCGAATCAACGACCGACGTTTAATCAATTCAGCTTTGCAAAAGTTTGGATTAAACGATGAACAATCTTATCAATTCCAAAAACTTTTAGATAAAAAAAACAAAATTGATAATTTTGAAACTGAGGCTGAAAAGATACTTGGGCAAAAAATAACTTGGAAATTGGCAGCTGATGAAAAAATGTTAAATTTAATTGCGCGCTTAACAAAAAATAATATCTCCGTTAAATTTGATGACACCATAGTGCGAGGTTTTGATTATTATACTGGGGTGGTTTTCGAAATCTATGACACCAACCAAGAAAATTCTCGCGCCCTTTTTGGTGGTGGTCGCTACGATGATCTCTTAGCTTTGTTTGGTGACGATAAAATTTCCGCTGTTGGTTTTGGTATGGGCGATGTCACCGCAGCTGACTTTTTAAAAACTCACCACTTAATACCAAAATTAAACTACGCAGCCGACTTAGTTTTGACTGCAGTTAATCCTGAATTAAATGAAGTTTGCGATAAGATTGCTGATTTGCTTCGTCCAGAGATAAATGTGGTAATTGATTACAGTAATAAAAAGGTGGGAGATAAAATTCGTAAAAGCGAAAAAGATAATATCAAATTTATTTTAATCTTTGGTGAAGACGAATTGAAAGACTGGAAATTTAAAATTAAAAATATTCAAAGTGGTGAAGAAAATTTGGTGCCATTAGAGCAGGTTGGTCAATACATCAAATCTCATTAAACCTTAATTATGAAAATTTACTCTTGGAATGTAAATGGAATTAGATCAGTCTTGAACAAGGGCGCTCTACAAGATTTTATTCAACAATACACGCCTGATATTTTATGTTTACAAGAAACCAAAGCCAAGCAAGGTCAAGCGGTAATAGATTTAGCTGACTATCAAGAATTTTGGAATTCAGCCGACCGAGCTGGCTACTCTGGGGTGGCTATTTTTACTAAAATTAAACCTATAAATGTTTTTAATAATTTTAGTGTAACAACCCAAAACAAATTTCATCTCCAAGACGAATACGGAAATTTGAATCAGGAAGGCCGCCTGTTGACAGCCGAGTTTGAACAGTTTTTTTTAATCACAGTCTATGTGCCCAACGCCAAACCAGACCTGTCTCGTCTTTTGCTGCGACAACAAAATTGGGACAAAGCCCTCTTAGCCTACATCAAAGAATTAGAAACTAAAAAACCAGTCATTATCTGCGGTGATTTCAATGTAGCCCGACAAGCCATAGACTTAGCTAACCCTAAACAAAACGAAGGTAGTGCGGGCTATACCAAAGAAGAA
Source organism: uncultured Candidatus Saccharibacteria bacterium (assembly GCA_964462115.1). GTDB lineage: Bacteria > Patescibacteriota > Minisyncoccia > Phycocordibacterales > CAIZIN01 > CAYWWA01. The sequence goes on along the minus strand of CAYWWA010000028.1, from coordinate 705 downwards.
CGACAGGGTTTTGAAAATTTGATGGAAGCGGGTTTGCTTGATAGCTTTCGCCTATTTCATCCTGAAGAAGTTAAATATACTTGGTGGTCATACCGCACCATGGCGCGCCAAAGAAACATCGGTTGGAGAATAGATTATTTTCTAGTTTCCTCTATTTTAAAACCACAAATCAAACAGGCCAAAATTTTAGATCAAGTGGAGGGATCTGACCATTGTCCGATATTGTTTGAAATAACATAATTTTATTTTAAATAATCATCAGCTGTTTTCCCCGAAATACGCAAATCATCCAAAGTGAATTGGGCTACTACTTTATCATACGTAGAACCATCATATCCTTCAAAGTGCTCTGTAACAGTATATCTACCAGTTGAGTCACTATAAGTGTGATATTTTATTATATAACCCTCTTCAGCATCAATTCTACTTCCAAATTCAGTACTAGATGGTCCAGAGTAGTTGCTAATAAAATTACTAATGTTATCATTAGCATAATTTTGTCCATTTGTAACACGACTTGCCTCAATGCCTAACCGTGATTCAGAATATAAAACCTCCTTACCGTCCTCTATGATGTAATAAGTTTTGTTTGGATCATCATAATAGTAGTAAGCTCCGTCTTGGTTTTGAGCAAAAGATTTTCCACCTGCCGTATAATCACTCCCCTCAATCGCCACCTGATTAGTGATGTTTAAGATCTTTAAA
>CAYWWA010000027.1:0-5054 GCA_964462115.1 uncultured Candidatus Saccharibacteria bacterium | reverse complement strand
TTTTCTACATTAGCAGTTTCAAAACCCGTGCGAGTATCTTTAATTAGTTTGTAGGGATGAAAAACATAATTTCTAATTTGATTACCCCATTCAATTTCTGTGGTCGCAGCCACCTGCATACCTTTTTCCTCCTTTTTCCGCTTAGCTTCAGCTAAGACAAATAATTTAGCTTTGAGTAAATCCATCGCTTTTTCACGGTTTTGAGCTTGGCTACGTTCTTCTGAGGAATGAACCGCAATATTGGTCGGAAGATGAACAACCCGCACCGCTGTTTCTCGTTTGTTAACATTTTGTCCACCCGGTCCACCTGAGCGGGCAAATTCTACCCGTAAATCGTCGGGTTTAATTACAATTTCACTATTATGTTCAAATTTCGGCAGGATTTCCACTAAAGCAAAAGAGGTGTGACGTTTGGCATCAGCATTAAAAGGAGATAGACGCACCAAACGATGCACTCCAGTTTCATTTTTCAATATACCGTAGACATTACGACCAGAAATTTCTAAAGTCAAATTTCTATATCCGCCATGATCATTTTCGTTGTAGTGTAAAAAACGATAAAACCATTTTTTTTTGTTAGCAAATTTTTGATACATTTCCAAAAGAATTCTAGCCCAATCTTCCGCATCGGTTCCGCCGGCACCAGCTAAAATATTTAAAACTGCATCACCTTTATCATATTTTCCTTTACCCGCCAATTTTTCTTTTAGATCAGCAATCTCTTTAATAGTTTCTTGAGCTTTATTTCTATCACTCCAAAAACCAGCTGAATACATCAGCTCTTCCAATTCTTTAATTTTATTTTCAATTTCAATTTTATCCATTTTATTTTTGACAAATATGTATATAATCCTGTATCCGATGCAAAATTTCCTGCCACTGAGTTAAACCACTTTTTACCTCCTCAATTTCATTTTCCTGATCAATAAAGTCACCGGTTAAAATCAGCATTCTTTCCCCCTCTCTACCTAAAGCATTTTGTCCACGTAACATTTTTTCTTGACCTTTTTCGCTTTGAGCAAAACTCAAATCTTGATTAACCTTATTTTTCCTTAGCAACACTTTTTCATATTCAATTTGCTTTTTAGTAAAATTTTCCAGACTCAAGCAGTATTTTTGAACAAGAAAATTATAAAATTGCCAGAGGATTAAAAATAAGACTAATAACAAAAATATATTTACTGGTTTAGTAAAAATTCTATCCCGCAAACGAATCTCTGTTTTAACTTTCACCTTTTAATTATAACTATTTTTGGGGTTTTGACAAAAATTTTATCAGTCAAAAAAACACTAATAAAAAATTTGGTAACTCTTGAGGGCTAAGATTGCAGAATCTTATTAACTATTTTTTGATCAATTTTAACCTCTTTGTAATAATCAGTAACCGCAGTCAAGAAAACTAGAATTGGTAAGGTTTCTATTTTGTGAAGATGAGCAAAATGTTTCTGATGTTTCTTGTTTAGCCAGTGATAGATTTTAGATACGCACCAATAGGCCGCCAAAGGTAAAGCGTATAAAATAATTTTTATCTTTTGTCCCAACAGCGATAAAATTCTTTTAGTTTTAATCAGTAAAAAATGAGTCATGCGATTAAACCATTGCCAGACGATAAATTCACCTCTATACCTATTTTCTATCATCTGTAACAAGAGCATCACCAGCATTATTACTAAAGACCAGAAAAAAATTTTAGCAGCAATCATTGTTTTAGGCAGCTACGCTCAATCTAACATATTGAGCAATAGCAATATCAATCCCTTGCTCTTTAGCAGTTGTCGCTAAAAGTTGAGAGATAGTTTTTTCTGAATCAAGAATATATTCCTGATTCAACAAGACCTTTTCTTTGAAGTAGGCCGCTACCTTACCAGCTAAAATTTTCTCTTGGATTTCAGCTGGTTTAGATGTGTCTACATCGGCAGATAATAAAGCTTTTACTTTTGTTCGTTCCACTTCATCAATATCGGTCTCAGCTAAATAGGTTGGGTTTTGTGCAGTAATATGCATTGCAATATTATTAGCCAACTCTTTTACCTTATCGCTTTGATCAGTAGTTTTCAACCAAACTAAAGCACCAATATCTCCAGAAAAATGCACATAAGATGCCAAGACCCCCTCACCATTAGTTTCAATTTTTTCTACCCTAACCACCTCAGTTTTTTCACCAAATTTTTGAGTAGCAGTAGCTATTTCTTCTGAAAAATCATCTTTAGTCTTTCCCTCTTCTATAATTGCTTTAGCAATATTTTCAGCCACAGCTCTAAAATCTGGGTTTCGAGATACGAAATCGGTTTCACTTCCCAATTCTAATATTAAACCAGTTTTCTGATTGATGTAAGTAACCACTGCTCCAGCCCCCAAGGTTCGATCTGATTTTTTTGCAGCAATTTCTGATCCTTTCTTTTGTAATAAGATAATCGCCTTTTCTTCATCGCCCCCCGCCTCTTCTAGGGCTTTTTTAACTTGCATCACGGAAATGCCAGTCCGCTCTCGTAATGATTTAATTTGTTCTGTTGTAATATTTGCCATAATTGTCACATTATACCTTATTTTTCAAAAATCACAATGTTGATATGTAATAATTAATGTTATTTAATTTTAACAATAAAAGAGTAGTGATAAATGTTCCCATCTATCACTACATAATACGTTTGCAAATCATTTACTTATACCTCTCAATATCAATTGCTTTCAAGACCTTGAGATAAAGTTGCTCAACCACCTTTTCTTGCTCCCTACCACTTCTCACATAATGGTCAAGCCCAGGTGCAGCATTTATCTCTAAAACCCAAAACTTATCAGGGGTGGGTTCGTCAGCAATCGTTCCATCAATCATCAAATCTACTCCGCATAACCGCAAACCCATTTGTTTGCTTAGTTGAATGGCAAACTCAGCAAATTTTGGGTTAATGATTTTGGAAACATCTCGTGAATCACCGCCAGATGATAGGTTGGCGTTATCGAGCAAAAACACCTGTTGACCTTTAACTGGCACCGAAACCAGAGATAGTTTTTGACGACGAAGTTTATATAAAATTCGCGGATCATCAAATTTGATTTTAGAATCCCGCTTTTGGCGATAAAACTCTCGCTGTTTTTGCCCCAAAAGCTGTCTAATAGTTCTTCTACCATCGCCCACCACGTTAAGTGGAATACGCTGATACGCAGATATTACCTCATCGTCTAAAACCACAACTCGGTAATCATTGCCTGACAAAACTTTCTGTATCAATGCAACCTTATCACGCTTGAAAATTTCTTTCATTGCCCGATAAAATTGTTGACGACCGTAAACCACCTCAACTCCACCACCCTGTGAACCAGAATTTGGTTTTACTACTACTGGTAAACCAATCCGCAAGGCATACTCCCAAGCGTTATCAATTCTACGTTTAGGTTCGCCAATAGCGGTTGCCCATCTGTCAGAGAAAAAAGTCTTGCTTTGGGGCACAGTTGGATAACCCAATCGAGCCATAAAAAAGTTGGCATAATCCTTATCTCTAGCAATATCGGATGAGCCGACCGGGTTTAGATCCACAGTGTTGTAACGAAAGTAAGAGGTTTTTCCTGAAGCAAACTGAATTTGTCCAGCAATACCCCAGCTTGGCTCCAACAAAACTTTGGCACCAATCTGTTTGGTTAACTTTTGAAAAAGTCGACCCAAAACTAATGATTCTTTTTTACGTTTTTTCACAATGGTCATCTCCTTGATTGAACAAAACTAAACACAATGTTAAGTTTTACTAACCAAGATAGTATCAGAGAGATAGTGGTGTGTCAAGTTTTTAATACTTGACTTTTTTATTAAAATATGCTATAATTAAAGGATAGGGCAAGAAATTAACCCGAATTTTGCAAAGCAAAATTCGGGTTAATTTCTTATTTTTTACTCTTTCCCTTCTCCACTATCAGCTCACTTAGTTAGATTTATTTAGCTGATTTTACAATCTCATTCACAAAGTATTCCACTGAAGCTCGAGCGGTGTCATTCGCTATAATCGGATAGTCAATAATTGAAATATTACAGTCGGTATTAGCCAAAGCAATAACTGGAACATTTAACGCCTTTGCTTCCTGCACGGCAATCGCTTCGTTTTTAGGATCAACTACAAATAAAGCACCCGGCAAACCACGTAAATCTACAATTCCAGCAAACATGTCTTCTAAGTTACGAATCTGACGGTCAATCAACACTCGTTCTTTTTTAGTATAACGATTTAAATCACCTCGTTCTTTTTGACCTTGTAAATCCAAATACTTTTGCACTCGCTTGCGAATTTCTGTCCAGTTAGTTAAAGTTCCCCCAATCCAACGTCCAGCTACATAAGGTAAACCAGCAGCTAAAGCGGAATTTTTAACAGCACTCTTGGCTTCATTTTTATCTGAAACAATTAAAAGCTGTTTGCCACTCTTAGCAAGTTGCTCTACAAATTTCTTCGCTTCTTCTAATTGAATTTTAGTTTTTTCTAAATCAATAATTTCTACACCATTTTTAACACCATATACATATGGTTTGGTAGAAGGATGACGGCGGGATTTAGCATAGCCATAATGAGCTCCAACTGAAAATAGTTGTTCCACGGTCTTATCTACAATTTTGATAATTTTATCCATAATTTTTAATGAGCATTATCTTAACAGAAAAAGCGGTTTTTTGCAAGTCTAAAAGTATATTAACAAAATAAATTTTTTTCCATCCTAAAATAATTACCGACTGCAAGACGCGGTTGTTCCACCATATAGACCAGTACACCGCCACATACACAACATGGACGGACCAACAGTCGATCCATCAGCAAACACAACACCTGGTAGTTGCTGACACCACATGCTAGTAGGTATCCCAGCCCTACAGGACCCAGCACTATAACCACAAACCCCATTTACCGGAGTCACAGTCCCTGCACAAGTCCCACCGCAGCCATTAGAGCAGGTTTGGCCGATAGGAGTATTTGCGGCACAAGCACAATTTGCAACACACTGGGTTCCTGCACAAGTTCCACCACAGCCATCACCACAAGTCTGTCCAACTGGGGTATTTGCAGCACAGGCACAGT
>CAYWWA010000026.1:0-6182 GCA_964462115.1 uncultured Candidatus Saccharibacteria bacterium | reverse complement strand
TATCTCCGCTACCCGTGATAACCAAGTATCCAATAAAAAATTTTTCACCGGAAGACAGAAAAAAAAGACAACTCCAGGATTTGGCTCCTCCATCATTTTTAGCATGGCATTCTGCGCCACAGTAGGAATGCTGTTGGCGGTAATGATAAATATCTTATGTGCTCCAACCTTTGATAGACTCTGTTGGCGGTTAATCTCTCGGATTTCATCAATTAGTAATTTATCATAATTCAGTATAGTTAAATCAGGGTTATGATGAATATCAACCCCCCGGTTTACCAACTCAGCTAAAATTTGTTCTTGGTTGATAGCACAATCTCCCAATATCAAATAGCTGTGGTGAGATAAATCAAACTGCATAGTCTTATTATAATTAAAATCTAAAAAATTAAAAATCTAAATAGCTTTTTTTAACATGTTTTTTCTTCTGGCCAGTCTCTTCGGAAATATATTCTATCACCTCTTCATCTCCAGTTAAATCACCATCTGAATCACTTTGCTCTAAAAACTCCTCACTGATGTCAGTAATAAATTCACTCGGCATGGCTAAATTTCTTTGACCAAAAATCATCCGCATACCAGCTGAAGTCAAAAAAACTTTTTTAATTGCTCGGGTAATAGCCACATACATTAAGCGTCGCTCTTCTTCTTCATCTTTATTTTCATCACCCATGCGTTTACTAGGAAAAAGTCCATCTTCTAAACCGGTAATAAAAACATAATCAAACTCCAAACCCTTGGAAGCATGAATGGTCATCAGCTTGATCGCTGGTCTTTTTTCTTTCTGCTCTAATTCATCTTGGTCACTAGATAGCGATGTCTCTTCTAACATTTTTTCTATCCCTTCTCCCTGAGCTATCGCATCATATTTGGTGGCCAAGGAAACTAATTCCTGAATATTCTGAATGCGCTCCATTCCGTCTATTTTATCTTTCATCAATTCTTCCTTAATTCCAGTTTTCTCTAAAATGAATTTAACCACCTCGCTTGGTCTTTGAGTTTCAATTACCGTTCGCAATTCTGACACAGTTTTTTGAAACTTCAACCAAGCTTCTAACTGTTTAGCGGGTAAATCATTAATTTGTTTGGAGACAATTTTTAATAAACCAACCTTGCCAATTCCCCGAGCGGGAAAATTGATAATTCTCGTTAGATCAGCTGTAGAATCTGGGTTAAAAGCAAAACGAACATAAGATAAAACATCTTTAATTTCTTTACGTTCGTAAAAACGAGTACCAATTAAATCATAATCTACCCCTACCGACATCATTCCTTCTTCAATCGCTCTAGACTGGAAATTGGTCCGATATAATACAACAATCTGTTCTGGAGCAACTTTTTCGGTCTCAATCAACCGCTGACAGGTTTTGGCGATAAACCGAGCTTCGTCTTTTTCGTCAAAAGCTTGATTATAAGTAATCTTCTCTCCATATGCATTTTTGGTAAACATATTCTTCTCACGCCGATTTTTATTTTTTTCAATAATATCATTAGCCGCTCCTAGAATATTTTTAGTGGAACGATAATTTTGTTCTAAAATAATGACTTTAGCTTCGGGATAATCATTTTCAAAATTTAAAATATTTTCAATATTAGCTCCACGCCAAGAATAAATCATTTGGTCAATATCTCCCACTACGCAAATATTGTGATACTTTTCGGCTAAAATTTTAGCTATCTGATATTGCACCATGTTGGTATCTTGATATTCATCAATATGAATATATTTCCATAACTCCTGATAATGCTTTCTCACCTCCCCATTATCACGCAACAATTTCATTGTCTTAAGTAATAAGTCATCAAAATCAAGAGCCTTATCTTGCTGTAGGGTCTCCTCATAAAATTGCCAAACTTTAGCTACCACCGATCTTAAATAGTCACTCCCTGCCATCGATTGAAATTCTTCCCAAGTATTACCGTTACCTTTTTCTCGAGAGATGATAGCTAAAATTTTATTTGGTTCAAATTGTTTAGGGTCCAATCCAGCCGTCTCCAGACCCTTCTTAATAGTTTTTTTTGAATCGTCACGATCGTAAATCGTAAAATTTTTAGTCAAACCCAATAACGAAGCATTGTCTTTGATAATTCTCACCCCTAGCGAGTGAAAAGTGGCAATAAACGGTCGTTCCGCAAATGAAATTGGATTATTTAGGGTCTGGTCTTCTGTTAATAAAAGCACGGCCCGTTCACGCATTTCTTTAGCTGCTTTATTAGTAAAAGTAACCGCCAAAATATTCTGTGGTGCGACACCATTTTTAATTAAATTAGCGATGCGAGCAATGAGGGTTTTGGTTTTACCTGAACCAGCTCCAGCTAAAATCATCAACGGCCCATCTTTGGATACCACCGCTTCTTGTTGATTGACGTTTAACATCAAACTATCATAACACAAAAACCAAATTTTATTTTACTGCTTTGATGATAAAGACCTCATCGTTTCGCCTAACTTCCTTATCTAATTTGATTGAAAAAATATCACCCTGTTTAGCTTGTTTGGCTGGCTTATTTTCTAACTCCATATGCTTAATTTCCACCTCATAACTGCCGGTTGAGTCGCCTTGAATCAATATTCTGTCACCCAAGCTAATTTCTTCAGCATCTTGAATCACAATATCTGCTACGCCAATTTTTTTGTAAATTTTTATCACTCGGCCCAATCTGGCTTTTTTTTGTGTGGCCTGATTACCATCAGTATGCACCCAAGCGTCAACTGGTTTACCAAACAAAAATCCCGATGATGCTCCACGATGATAGACGGTTTGTAATTTTGTATCTAAATATATTTTTAATTTTTCCCATTCAGCTTTAAAATATTTTTTATTTTGATGAACGTAGTAATAATCGATAGCTTCTCGATAACAAGAAATTACTGTCGCAACATATTCCGGGCTACGGTTCCTTCCTTCAATTTTTAAACAATCTATACCAGTTGCTAAAACTTTTTCCAAGAATAACATGGTGGATAAATCTTGCGGCGACAAAACATAATCTTCACCCAACTCTAATTCTTTTCCCCCATCAATTTGTTTGACTAAATATTCTCGCCGACATGGTTGTTGGCACTCACCTCGATTGGCCGACTTTCCATATAAAAACTGTGACATAAAACACCGACCCGATACTGACACACACATGGCCCCATGAGCAAAAATCTCCACTTCTATTCCAGCCTTTTTTTTAATTTCGGTAATTTGTTTTAAGTCACACTCTCTAGCCAAGACCACTCTCTCCGCTCCAAGTTTTTTATAAAACTGAGCCGATAAAACATTGGCAATAGAAGCTTGAGTAGAAATGTGGAACTTCACACCTATTTTTTTACACAATTCAATTACCGCCAAATCCCAACAAATTACAGCATCAATTTTATTTTTTTTAACTGCTCGCAAAACTTGTTCTACCTTTTTAAATTCGTTCTGGTAAATGATGATATTTAAAGTTAAATAGGTTTTGACCTTAGCCTGTTGCGTAATTTTAGCAATTTTAGCCAAATCTTTAATGGTAAAATTCTTTGCTCCAGCCCGCATATTAAAACCTTTAACCCCAAAGAATACAGCATCGGCTCCACTTTGAATTGCAGCTGACAACGAGACCCAGTCTTGAATCGGTGCTAATAATTCTGGTTTTTTTGATTTCATCTGCTAATTTAACCATAAAATTAGGCATAGCACAAACTTGCTTTTTTTAGTAAAATATGCTATAATTAAAGGATGGCATTAAAAAATCCTATTAACCCTAAAATCAAAAATGGACGCTTGGCTGATAATCTCCAAAAAGCCGCAGCTGAATTCATTCAACGCAATTCTAATATGCAATCCTTAATTACTGTCTCACGGATTGAAATCAAAGATCAAGGTAAACAGGCTATAATTTTTGTTACAGTTTTTCCTCAACAAAAAGAACACGGAGCAATTGATATGCTCAAACGCAAACGAGGTGAATTTCGTTCGCTCATTCCACAGAAAATTAAAGTTGGGCGAATCCCTTTTATTGATTTTGAAATTGATCGTGCCGCTGAGTTGCTACGAGAAATCGATAGGGCTAATAAAAATACCACCGCATAGTGATAGGTGGCTTGCCCAAATGTTGTGAAGCAAAGTCTGGCCGAGCGTAGCGAGGAGAACCGAGGCTAAAATCAGTTAAAAATGCCACCAACTGGCATTTTTATGATTTTAGAGGCGGAATAGAAATTTTTTAGCAAAAAAATTTCATGAGCCGGGGTCGCAGAATAATTTTTGTGACGACAAAAATTCTATCTGTGACTTTCTGGAGCAATATTTGGGCAAGCCATTTCTAGACCAGAATTCACTAAAACTAATTATACAATGCCAAAACTTTTCCAGCAATTTTGTCCCAAACAAAATTATCCTCTATTCGTTTCTTAGCTGCTAAACCTATTTTTTTTCGCTGATAATCATCAGATAAAAGTTGATCTAAATTGTGAGCATAGTCTTCTATGTCTTTATTTTGAGCTTCCAAACCAGTCTCGTTTTTGGGTGACACCCAATTCACCCCACTACCAGAAATTTCAAAAGTTACGGTCGGCAAACCGCAATACATTGCCTCCGCTAAAGATATGCCGAAAGCTTCATTTCTGGTGATTGAAGAAAAAGCGAAAATATCAGCGCTATAAAAAAGCTGTCTCAAGCTATCATTATCGACTGAACCCAAAAACTCAATTGGCAAATTTTTACTTTGGGTTTTAAGTTTATGCCAAAGTGGACCATTGCCAACTACTAAAACTACAAAATCCTGACGCTGGGCGAACAAGATTTTTACGGCATGAATTAAATATTTAAAACCTTTATATTCAACCAACCTACCACAAGCCAAAATAATTTTTCTATCCTGATATTTGCTTTTTATTTTCATCAACTCTGCTTCATCACCTTCTCGCTTTTGTAGTTTCTGCTCGTCTACCATGTTAGGAATTATCACCGCTTTATCTAAAAAATTTTGTAATGGTTGCGAAGCCGATAAATAGTTGGGTGAAGTTACTACTATCTTTTCACTTCTGGCTAAAATTTTACGCTCCCAAAAACGATAAAATAAATATGGAATTTGTTGTGCCCTAGCGACAATATCGGAATGCCAGTGAATAATTAGTTTAGTTTCGGCTGGTAAAATTTTTAATAAATAAATTGAGATTAAGGGATTGGGTAAATGTAAATGGACAAAATCTGGTCGCCAATTTTGTAAAATTTTTTGTAATTCTTGCTTATAAGCCAAAGTCAATGGCTGCTGTAAAAATTTTTTCCAAACTCCAACCCGCAACAACTCCACCCCATCAACCGTTTCTTGTATTGTCTTGTCCGTATCATTAAAACATAAAACTTTTTGGTCAAAATGATTCTTCATCCCAACCACGATCTGATAGCAGACTTCCTCTATACCGCCCTTGTGCGGTGGATAAAAATTAGGCAGGTGTAAAATCTTTTTCACCCAGAAATTATAACACAAAATCCAAATAGACTTTTATTAGCTGGTCTTGATAGATTTGGTTAATACTAATTACCCGCCACAACCTGTCTCACCATAATCACAAAAGGTGGCGACTGGATCAGTCCAGCTGTCCATTGCCTCGTGTTCTAAATATGGTGGGAAAATAATTATCGGATCATCTTTATCAATTTGAGTGATCAATAAATTGGCAGTATTATCAGTATTATGAGCAGTGTAAATTACTGAACCAGTATAATTTTCGGTAAACATTTTATAATAAACAGTATCGCTTACCTGAGTCCAACCGTCCGGCGTTGCATCTATTGCATCATTGGTGGTTAGGACCGCGGCCACATCTTGATTAGTCCAAGCAGATAAAATATCACCATCATAATTACCCAGATGGTAACTAATTGTAGCTGAGGTTGGGATACCTAGTGTCTGCCAAGTCATTGTAGCAAAATGGGTGTAAGCTGAGCCGGTGGCAAAAGCGGTAGTGGTAGCACAATAGTTAGTGCTAGGGTCAAGATAGACTAAATTATAATTAAAGGTAGTAGTGGCTTCATTATTAATCACTCGATAAATATCACTACCATCACAAACACTAAATTCAAAAGTTGAAGTGGCTGTAAGATTGGTCTGCCATCCGATTTCAGCAGTGGAAGTTCCAATCTGGGTGACTAGCAAATCAAAAATATAAAATAGGCCCAAGGTGTGCCAAGCAGTACCGGTTGGAGCGT
>CAYWWA010000025.1:0-6395 GCA_964462115.1 uncultured Candidatus Saccharibacteria bacterium | reverse complement strand
CTGTCAAAGGAGTTGATGAAGATTCAACACTTACTTTGAAAGTAGATACTTCAAAAGCATTATCAAACAATAGTCGTGTGGAATTGTCATCTGATGACGAAACCGAAATTGCTGTTGCTGCCTGGAATCTTAAAGCTGATAAAAACGGTAGCGATATCAAAATAACTTCTATTGATTTAAATCTTGATGTTGAAGATATCGCAGATTACTTGGAGAGCGCAACTCTTGAAGTTGACGGTGAAGAGTATGATATTGATATTGAAGATTTAGACGGAAGCATAACCACAGTCACTGATATTGACGACGACGACGTCTACGTTGATGCTGGTGATTCAATCACAGTCGTTCTTATTTTGACATTTAAAGCAACTGATGATGTTGATGGATTTAATCTAACTAATGTCCTTAGTGCATATAATTCAACCTTAACTGTAAATTATGAAGGAGCAGAAGAATCAAAGGTTACATCAGCAAAAGAACGCAAGTTGACTGGATTAGTCTTCTACACAAGTGATGTCACAACAGTTGTTGTTTCTGGTGGATCAACTAATGATGATGGAGACAAAGTAATCACATTATCAACTAATGATGATAGCAAAATCAAATCTTTCTCATTCGGACTTAAGTTTACAATAGGTGACAAAGATGAAGAAATTGTTCTTGATATTGATGAAGCAATTGATGGATACACAGTAAGAACTGGATCCTGGGATGAAGACAGTAGTTCCGACACTGTAACATTCTCAACTGATCGAACTATTTACTTTGAGTCAGTTGATACTGAAACACATGGTATAACTTCAACACCTGAAACCATTACTGGGGTAGAAACTGAAATTGATGGAAATGCACGTACAATCAAATTGTCAAACGACATTGTATTTATTACTAACTAAATATATAAAATTTGATTAAAACAAAAAACACCGCAAGGTGTTTTTTGTTTTACTTATTAATAATTCTACAAAAAAGCAAAATAGCTTAAACTGTAACCACGATTAACTCAGGCGGAGCAGTATGTTCCAACCATGAGTTTCGTCTTTATCTATTTTCACCTCATTTTTCCCCAAAATATTTAATTTTTTAGTAAAAGAGCGTATAATTAAAGTATGGCAAGAAAAAAGAAAAACACTAAAGAGATAGATTTTTTTGATGAGACAGACAACTCCAATAAAACTAGTTTCTGGCACCACCCTAAAACCGATACCACCCAAACTATTGTTTCAATTTGTCTAATAGTGTTTGGCATATTGATTGCAATGGCTGGCTTTGCTAAAGCAGGCAAATTTGGAGAGTGGTTTTATCACCTATTTGATGAAATTCTTTTTGGGGTTGGGTTTTGGCTAATGCCAATCATCCTACTCATGTTAGGTTTTTCTCTGCTGCGTTTTCAAAATGGGTTAGGCAAACTAAAAACTGCAGGTGGTATTTTGGCCTTCGTCTCAGGCCTGGGCATTATCAGTTTGTTAAATGGTGACGGTGGAAATGTAGGCTCTTGGATTGCCCAAGGTTTAGAATGGGCTTTAGGAATTGAGGCGTCTTTGGTGGTTCTAACCGCCTTTGTGATTATCGCCCTGATCCTAATCTTCCAGTTTTCTTGGAAAGATATTACTTCCCTGTTTCATAAAAAGACATTAGACGAAGAATTAGAAGAGATGAATGAGCAGATCTATGAGGAAGAAGAGTTAGATAAAGACACAGCAGTCAAAGTTCCAGTTCAAAGTAGTGTAGACAAAGACAGAGACGACTCTGAAAAAGACAGGATGGACAAAAACGTAATCAAAGACCTTAAAGACAAAATTGCTAAAAAAGATAATAAAGACAATTCTGTAGACATTATCCGCAAACCTCGCGAGGAGTTTGGGCGTGTCTTTTTACCACCACCTTTAACTTTATTATCAGCTGATAAAGGACGAGCTGGAAGTGGTGATATGAAAGCCAACGCAGTGAAAATTCAACAAACCTTACGCAACTTTAATATCACCGTAGAAATTGCTGGAATCACCCCAGGGCCATCGGTCACGCAATATGCCATCAAACCAGCTCAAGGTATCAAATTAACTAAAATCACTGCTCTACAAAATGATTTAGCTTTAGCCTTAGCTGCCCACCCATTACGTATTGAGGCCCCAATCCCAGGTAAATCATTGGTAGGAATTGAAATTCCTAACTCCACCAAAACTACCGTAGGGTTACGAACTCTGTTTGAATCAGCAGACTTCCAAAATTCTACTGACCCGCTTTTTGTTTCTTTGGGTAAAGATATTTACGGCAAAGCCCATTTTACCAACTTAGCTAAAATGCCCCACTTGTTAGTAGCTGGAACCACCGGCTCAGGTAAATCTGTGATGATTCACACCTTAATCACTTCCCTGCTTTATCGCAATTCACCTGACGATTTAAAATTCATCATGGTTGATCCTAAGATGGTGGAAATGACACTTTACAAAGGTATTCCTCACCTCCTAACTCCCGTGATTACCCAAGCCAAGGGAGCTATGATGGCGTTACGTTGGGCTACCACCGAAATGGACAGACGCTACGGTACTCTAGAAGCTCATTCAGTTAATAATATTCAGTCCTACCACAAAAACGTCTTAATACCCTATCTAAAAGACAAAAAAGACAGTGAGGAAGAAACTGAAGATGGAGCACCAGAACGTATGCCTTATATTGTCATTGTAATTGATGAAATGGCCGACCTGATGTCCTCTTTTCCTAAAGAGATTGAAGCGCCAATTGTCCGATTGGCCCAAAAAGGACGAGCGGCCGGTATTCATATTGTCCTTTCTACTCAATCACCTCGTAAAGAAGTTATTACTGGTTTGATCAAATCTAATATCCCAGCCACGGCTGCTTTGCGGGTCCGAAACTATACTGAGTCTGGAATTATTATGGGAGAAAATGGAGCCGAAAGTTTGCTTGGCCAAGGTGATATGCTTTATAAAGATTTAAGCACCCCAAAACCAGTCCGTCTGCAATCAGCTTTTATTTCGGAAAATGAAATTAAGGACGTGGTTAGTTATTTAAAACGGCAATATGAAGATGTGATTCAAGAAACCATTGCTTTAAGTAATGACAAAAAAGCTAACCGCGATGATGAGGTTGGCGTCTCTACAATTAGTATGCCATTTGACCCAATCAAGGATATGGAACGCAAAGCTCAAGAAGCTGAAGATATTGGTGATGATAAATATGAAGAAGCCAAAGAGGCTGTAATTTCTGCCCGTAAAGCCTCGACCTCTTTCTTACAAAGAAAATTGGGCGTGGGTTATTCCCGAGCGGCCAAACTGATTGATATTTTAGAAGAACAAGGAGTAGTCGGCCCAGCTAACGGCTCTAAACCGAGAGAAATTTTGTTAGAAGCCGATGGTTATTCAGCAGCAGCAAATTCCTCCTCCGATACCGAAGCGGAAACAGATGGGGTGAGTGAAAATAATTAAAAAATTATTAAATTCAATAAAGTAAATTGTAAAAAACCGCATAGCCAATCATGAAAGAACTCAAACAACAATTTTTAGAAAATTTAGAGATTGAACGCGGTCGGGCTATTAAAACTGTAGAAAATTATGATCGTTATCTAACTGTTTTTTTTGAACATTGTAAAATTACCCAGCCAGAAGATATCACTACTGAAAAATTACGTGAATTTCGCCTTTGGTTAAATCGTAAAGTGGTAGATCCCCAAACTCAGGCTACGATGAAAAAACGGACGCAAAATTATTACATGATTGCTTTGCGGGTCTTCTTAAAGTTTTTATCTAAAAAAGGTATCAAAACAATTTCAGCTGATAGTGTTGAATTAGCTAAAGTTGGTGATCGCTCTTTAGATTTAATTACCAGAGATGAATTAAAACGACTAATAGAGGCGCCTCAAGAAGAAAAAACAGATGAAGCTAAAGCTCGTGGCTATGCTATTTTGCAACTTCTCTTTTCCACCGGGCTTCGTGTCTCTGAGTTGTGTTCCCTACCTCGTTATTTAGATTTATCGGTTGATGAAATCACAGTGCGCGGTAAGGGCGACAAGACACGAGTAGTTTTTCTGTCACCGGAAGCCAAACAAGCCATTCGCGACTATCTTAAGGAACGCAAAGATGTTTATACTGCCTTATTTGTCCCAGTCTCTACCGAACGTAGTAAATACCAAACTATCGCTAGTGACAATCGATTAACCCGTCAAACCGTCGAACGCATCATTAAAAAATATGCCACCATTGCTGGTATTTCCAAAAAATGTACCCCGCATATTTTACGTCACTGTTTTGCTACTGATCTATTGAGCAATGGCGCCGACCTACGCAGTGTTCAATCGTTATTAGGTCATGCCAACATTGCCACCACTCAAATTTACACCCACATCACCAACAAACAATTGCGAGAGGTGCATCAAAAATTTCATACTAAAATCTAAGTTCAAATTTTAAAAATAAGCATAAAAAAAGAGGGTGTGAGATTAAAAGGTTCGTTAGTCCTTTCCCACACCCCGAAGCAGCTTAAACTGGCTCCTTTCCTTCGCTGCCACGCTTCATGCCAGTTAACCCTAGCAGGCCTGTTGGGTTACAACAGTTTTTTTCTCCATCTGCAACTTATTGTTGCATTTGGAGCAAATAATTTTGTTATTGGAGTCTCTATAGACCCCTAATGCTACTGCTTTGCACTGGGCACAGCAGCAAAGTCTCTTACTCGTAACCGAGCGTTGATTATTCATATCAAAGCCTTTCAAGAAAACAACAAACCTTTACTAAAAAATCCAACCACTCGGCTGGTCTTTCAAAGGTAACGAACAAGAAAAAAATTCTTGCCCTCTCTAAGTATTATAGCATACTTTAATTAAAAACACAAGTTAAATTCTGGACCTTCTAAAAACAATCAATAGAAAAAAATTAAACTTTATTTCTGACACTTTTTAACCAAATAATCGCTTAGGTTTTTTATTTGCTGATCATCAATCACTGAGGTTGACAAAATCTCTCGATGATTTTTCTTGCCAAATTTTTTGCTTAATAGCTTTTTTATTTTTTCCAACTCTTCGGCTGAAATCGTATCGTTTTTAGTGAGTAAAATTATTTCTTCTTTAACTAAAAGTTCAGGATCAAAGCGTTCTAATTCAGTGCGGATCATCTGATAGTTCTCCCAAATATTTTCATCTGAAACATCAAGACAATGCGCCAACATTTTGGTGCGGCGGATGTGGCGTAAAAATTTATCACCCAAACCTTTACCTTGTGAAGCTCCCTCAATTAGTCCCGGAATGTCAGCAATAATTATTCCATACAAATCACCCAAGTTTGGTTCTAGGGTGGTAAATTGATAACTGCCAATTTTGGCCTGGGAATTAGTTAAGGCATTTAATAGCGATGACTTACCTGCATTTGGCAAACCAATCAAACCAATATCCGCCACCAATCTTAGTTCAATCTGAAAATCCGCTGCTTCACCTTCTTTTCCATCAGTCTGTTCTATCGGCACAATATTTTTTGAACCCTTAAAGTGTTCATTACCATAACCACCATTGCCTCCGTTCAAGACTAATTTTTCCTCACCTAGACTGGTAAAATCATATTGTTCACCAGTGGCCAAATTAGTCACCAACGAACCAACTGGAATTTTAATTGCTAAATCTCCCCCGCTTTTACCATGCATTGATTTATTGGAACCATCAGCTCCATTCTCAGCTAAAAACCTGCGGTCATGGGTATAAGAAGCCAAAATCGCCAAATCTGAGACCGCAGTAAAATATACATCGCCACCGCGACCGCCATCACCTCCAGCTGGCCCAGAAAATTCTTTACCTTTTTCATGCAACCAGCGGACTACGCCATTACCCCCCTTGCCGGCCCGAGCGTAAATTTTAATTTCATCAACAAATGCCATATTTTTTACTATAACACAAAACCTAAGAAAAGTATATAAAATAAAAATAAAGAAAAAAACACCCCACGTCGTGTAGGGTGTTGAGGAGAAAACATCGTTATCTATCGTCGTAACAACAAGCTATTAAGCTTGTTTTCCATATAAGTGATCTCCTTTTGAAGCCGCTCTGCCGACCTCAGCCGACGCCGCACCAAGAGGTGGTGCTGTCTCCTTTCCAGCTTCATCAGTTGGGCAAGAGCGAATTCTATCCTCCAGTTACGGTAGAACGTCCGAATTGAGTTGACCATTTTTTCCTCCATGAAAGAACAATTAAAAAAAAAAAAAAAACAAGCCTCCACTCTTAATTATAGCATATTTTGATAAAAAGGTCAATAATAGCGACTAATCGCCTTAATTAGACGCCTTTTTAGCCAATTCCGGTAAGATTTTTAACACCTTTTGTAAATGATATTTCTTGGTTCCCCGTCCCATAGATAAACGAATAGAGCTTCGAGAGCACTTATCCCCCTGAGCTAACTCTT
>CAYWWA010000024.1:0-6625 GCA_964462115.1 uncultured Candidatus Saccharibacteria bacterium | reverse complement strand
ACGAGGTAGGGTCGTTAAACACCCTCGAGGGTTCGAATCCCTCACTCTCCGCCAATTTTTACATTCAGCGAAATTGACTGGAGCCTCCCCCGCATTAGCTTTCAAGATTTTCGTCAAAGAATGTTCGAACTTTGTTCAAAAAACACCGCAGTAGTTTAATCTTAAATTAAACGATAATAGCAGATGATTTTTAGTTTGTTTATAGCTGAGTGATAGTATCACTCATCGTCGTGGGGATTCGAAAAGTTTGCTTAGACGGTGGATTTTACTGGAATGTAACGAAAGCAAAACCGCACGGCAAGTAAATTATACTGAAACTTGTAAATAAAAACTAACCCCACCACATCAAAACGTGGCGGGGTTTGTATTGTGGATTTCAGTCCTCAATACCGAGGAAGTTCAGTTCGGCAGAAGAAAACCTCTTGAGCAGGCTTTCTCTAATACCCTTTTCTTCTTCGGGACCAAAAACTATCACCGGATCTTGTTGTCCAATCAGAAACCCGACTTTGTTGTCAGTCAGCACTAAACCTGACTCCACCCTGAAATTATCAGGTTTCTCGTGGGCCCCAATATATGCAAGGGCCGTATCCTGATCTTTGAAAAACCCAACCGACCAGGTATCAGACCCGTCATTGTGAGTGGGGTAAACCCCAAACATCTCGATGATTCTAAAATCACCGAGTCTCTTCCCGATCAAATCCGAAAAAGAGATTTGTGAATCGCTCATAAGACAACACCCTTTCAACAACTACCCGAACCATTCAGGTAACTATCCGTATTAAAGCATAATTTAACAAAAAATACAACACGTCAAGAAAACTCAGTAAATTAAGCATTATTTGATTGATTAAATATATTAAACTTGACTTTTTTATCAAAATATGCTATAATTAAGAGAGGGGTCACTTAATGAAACCCCTTGAAAACCACACCCAACCAGGTGCGGTTTTTTTAGTTTCCTATTTTTACTTCCCCATTCGTGCCAACCAAATTGGCAATTCGGAATTAACCATTTTAGCTGGAGAGAAATCTGTTTTAGAAACCCACAAAACTTCATCTTCTAAATTGTCGGTGCGAGCAACCTGCTTCTCACTTTTTAATTCAAATAACAGGCCAGTAGTATAAGAAACTCGATTCTCATCTTTGTGTTTAGCAAAATATTCAGCCACTACCTCACCGCCCAACTGTTGTTTAAACTCTAAATCAACGTAACCAGTTTCTTCCTTCAATTCACGCAAAGCTGTTGCTACAGGGTCTTCCCCCTCTTCAATTCCCCCAATTACCACCGTCTGCCAATTAAATTTTTGAGATTTTAGAATCAAATATTTTTGAGTCTTGGGATTGAAAACGAGAGCGTGAACATTTCGTCTAACTTTAGTTGACTTGTCTTTCTGGGGTGGATTGACCCTGTCCACCACTCTTGGCAGAACCACCTCTTTAATTGGCAAATGATATTTTTTAGCAAATTCAAAATCACGCTCGTCGTGGGCTGGCACCGCCATCACTGCACCAGTGCCATAATTATTTAAAACATAATCAGCTACCCAAACTGGCACTTTTTCTTGAGTCGCAGGGTTAATCGCCCAAACCCCTTTGAGTTGCACCCCCGTTTTAGCTTTTTTGAAATCGCTACGTTCAATCTCGCTTTTCTTTTTAGCAGCAAGCAGATATTTTTCCACTTCCTGCCAATTTTTAATTTGGGGTTTTAATTTTTGTACTAATTCATTTTCGGGAGCCAGAACCACATAACTCACACCAAACAAAGTATCCGGCCGCGTGGTAAAAACTTTGATTTTTTCATCACTGTTTTCGATTATAAACTCTAATTCACTTCCCTCACTTTTGCCAATCCAATTACGTTGACTTTCTTTTATGTGTTCGGGCCAATCAAGCAAATCTAAATCTTGCAAAAGACGATCGGCATATTTGGTAATTTTTAAAGTCCACTGACGCAGCTTTCTTTTTTCAATTTCTGAGCCACAACGTTCGCAACGACCATTTTCCAAATCCTCATTAGCTAAAACCGTCTTGTCTACTGGACACCAGTTGACTGGTTCAAAACTCTCCTCAGCTAAACCCGCCTCCAACATCTTCAAAAAAATCCATTGAGTCCATTGATAAAATTTAGGATCAGTGGTATTTACTTCCCTGTCCCAATCGTAATCAAGACCCAAAGTTTCTAATTGTTTTTTAAAGTTAGCCACATTTTTTCTCACGGCCACCTCTGGATTAACTTTATTTTTAATAGCGAAGTTTTCAGCTGGTAAACCAAACGCATCAAAGCCCATAGGATGCAAGACATTAAAACCCTGCATTCTTTTCATGCGGGATAAAATATCGGTAGAAGCAAATCCTTTAGGATGACCAATGTGCAATCCAGTCCCTGATGGATATGGAAACATATCTAAAACATAATATTTGGGCTTTTTAGAGTTGTCCGCGGTTTTGTAGATCTTTTTTTTCGCCCATTCTTTTTGCCATTTTGTCTCAATCTTTTTAGGATTATATTCTACTTTCTTTTGCTTGGTCATATTTTTATTATTATACTATAAAAAGTAGGATTTTCCAAACTTGTGTTTTTAATTAAAATATGATATAATATTAGGAGCTGTCCGAATGGTTCGGACAAGTTCTTAAAAATAGGAGTTCATAGAATGAATAAGACAATCATGGTATTAACACTGGTACTCGGAACAATCTTCGGAAATCTGTGCGCCAGAGAATCAAGAGATCTGACGATGGAATGGGCGAGAAGGGGTGAAGCACACCTCGCAAAAAAATCCAGCACCACGCCCAAGGCACTTCCTGACCCGATGGAGGTCGACCAGAAGATTCGGGAACAGTTGGAAGAAAAGAACCTGGCCCAGGCTTCCTCCAGCAACGACTTCATAGTTGCAAGTATCAACTCCACCATTGAAGAGGTGCGGGTTGAAGGTGGAGAGGTGTTCTTCACCCTGGTTTTCAATCCCCCGCCGGATATGACCGGATATAGAAGCGTGATTGAGGTTCTTTACGAGAGACCCAACATCAACGGGTCGGTAAAAATGGAGGTGAAGAAAAATAAAACCTCCAGAGATAAAAAGGAAATCAAAATAGAGTTTAGTTTTGTTCCTCTGACAAATACAAAACTTGAGGACTATAGTATGTCCTACCAGGTTATGATCAGTAAAGACAAGAAAGAATAAAACTGAAGGCGAGCGGTTTGCAAACCGCTCGCTATTTTTATGATAAAAAAATTTTCTTCCAAAATTGACAAGGTGGGTAAAAGATTTTTTAACTTTTTTTGCACAAGCAAAAAAAGTTAAAATGTGTAATATAAGAAAAGAACTAAGCAGTGAGTCTTGGTTCCAGCATTTAGCACCTTGAAAGCAAAAATTTCTAAGCAATACTATTTATTTAAAACAAATAGTAAGACAATGATTCTGAGGATAATTCCAGATAACCAAAATGGAAACCAAAATGTCCTTGATTCAAAGCCAATAAGTGCGGAACACCCAATTGCTTAGAAATTTCTGTTTTCAAAACTTTTCCAAGTCTCAAAAAAAATTTAAATGAACAAGTTCTAGCATATCAAACAGTGTTTTTTTTGTCAAGCAAAAATTGTTCATAACTTTTTCCCCATTTTTATGTCATCTTTTCCCTAAAATTAGCTATGAAAATAAGAAATTATGTTATACTGTTTTAGTTATGAATACAGAAAATAATTTTATAAAATTAGAACAACTAGAGGATGAACAAATGTTAGCCTTAGTTAATCAAGAATTTAGAGACGGCTTTGAGTTTGTGCGTAAATATCGTCATTCAGTTACCCTCTGGGGTTCAGCTCGCCTGAAACCAGACACTGTCTATTACCAACAAGCTGAATCATTGGCTCAAAAAATTGTTACTAACTTAGATTATGCTATCGTCACTGGTGGCGGGCCAGGTATTATGGAAGCTGGCAATAAGGGTGCGTTTGAGGCTGGGGGTAATTCGGTCGGCATCACTATCAAACTACCTCACGAACAACACACTAACCAATTTGTCTCCGCTGAATTAAGCTTTGAGCATTTTTTTGCCCGTAAAACCATGATGGCTTTTGGCTCAGAAGCATATGTTTTCTTTCCAGGCGGATTTGGCACCATGGATGAGTTTTTTGAAATTTTAACTTTGGTGCAAACTAAAAAAATAAAGGCTGTACCAATTGTTCTGTTTGGTGTAGATTTCTGGACCCCACTCATGCAGTGTATCAAGGAACAAATGTTAGAAAATAACCAGACCATTAGTCCAGAAGATCTAAATCTTTTTATCATTACTGATGATGAGAATAAGGTTATTAACATTATCAAAAATGCACCCATAATTAAATAAAATATGTCAAGTAAAACACCTAAACATCACCTAAAAGCTCACCCAGAATATTTTATTATCCCCATTGTCGTAATTATTTTTGTTATCATCATTTGGATTTCTATGCCCCCAAAGCCCAAAACTGAAAACGTTGCCAACAACCAAAATAATACTGAGGCCAACATCTGCTACGACTATGCTCTTGGCGCCTGGTATGACGAAAATGGTCAAATAGCTAACACTGATATATGTTACCAACCGGTAGAATATGCAGTATTCAACTCTGGATCTACCTTAATAGTATTAAATAACAAAATTTCTTCCAACCATTATACCAACCAAGCCAAAAATGCTGAATTAAAAATCGAAAATAGCAAGATTATTGTCACCAAACAAGGTGAGGTTATTTTTGTAGGTAGTAAAAATTAAAAAGAAAGATATCAAAACACCTTATGAATTTCATAAGGTGTTTTAGATTTACCTGTTGGCTTATCTAGCGAACTCCACCACCCTAGTTTCCCTAATTGCGGTTACCTTAATTTCACCAGGATATTTGAGTTCTTGTTCAATTTTAATGGCAATATCACGAGCCAATTCCTTGGTTTCAATATCAGACATTTGCGACGGATTAATGAATAAACGAATTTCCCTACCAGCTGAAAGTGCATAGCTTTTTTCAATGCCGTCAAAACTATTAGCAATTTTTTCTAAATCTTCCAACCTCTTAAGATATTCTTCAATACTGTCTCGACGAGCACCTGGACGAGAAGCAGAAATTGAGTCTGCTACTTGAACAATTCTAGACTCTAAACTTTCATAAGGATAGTCTTCGTGGTGAGACTTCATGGCGGTAATAATTTTTTCATCTACATTAAATTTCTGTAAAATACGAATTCCAATTTCTACGTGAGTCCCAGCCACTTCATGATCAAGCGCTTTACCAATATCGTGAAGCAGAGCTGCGGTTTCAGCCACTTTGACATCGGCACCAAGCTCCTCAGCAATCATTTTAGCAATATAAGCTGCTTCGATTGAGTGTTGCAATACATTCTGACCGTAAGAAGTGCGAAAATAAAGTCGGCCTAAGACCTGTATTAGTCTTGGGTCCAAGTTAAGAATCCCTAAGTCAAAAGTGGCTTTTTCTCCTTTATCTTTAATGATTTTATTTAAATCAGCTTTAGCTTTTTCGATAAATTCCTCAATACGAGCGGGTTGAATTCTACCATCCAAAATCAAATTTTCCAAAGCAATTCTAGCGGTCTGACGACGAATCGGGTCAAAAGAAGAAATGGTGATAGCTCCTGGGGTTTCATCCACAATCAGCTCTACCCCCGCCATACGTTCAAAAGTTTTAATATTTCTTCCCTCTTTACCAATAATTTTACCCTTAATTTCATCGTTGGGAATAGTGACGTGGGTAGTGAAAACATCAGAGGAGACTGAATTACCATATCTTTGAATCGCTTCTGTCATAATCTCTCTGGCTCGATTTTCCAATTGTTCTTGACCAGTAATTTCTAATTTTTTCATTCGCACCATAAGATCACCCTCAGCATCGCGTTCAATTTTTTGAAATAATTTCTCCTTAGCTTGATCTAAACTAAGACCAGAAATTTTCTCCAACTCAAGCAATTTACGATTTTCCACCTCTTTTACTTTTTCAATCTGTTCTTGAATTTTGATTTCTTTTTGCTTGTTCTCTTCAGCCGACTTATCAACATTAGCTTGACGAGAATCTAAAAACTTCTCCTTTTCAGCTAAGCGTTCTTCGGTTTTTAGTATCTTATTTTCTTGCTCTTTAATAATCATACTTTTCGCCACCACCTCGCGTTCCGCAGTACTAACAGCCTCACGGATGATTTTTTCTGCATCCTTTTCTGCCTGACGAATGATATTTTTTGACTCTTCTTCAGCTTCTAGAGTAATTTTTTGAGCATCATTTTTAGCGGTAAGAGTAATTTCTTTAACTTCCAGTTCAACTGTGCCTTTTTTACCTAAAGCTACTAAAATACGCAAAAAATAACCAGCTACCAACCCAATAACTAGGGCGACAGCCAATACTACAATCACAATTATATTATCCATAATGGTTTCAAAGATTCAGCCAACCACTATAAATAATTTTTACACACAAATAATCAGGATTAATTCCAAGTTTTCCAAAAAAGTATTGTTTTGTATGGTTGTTTCAACATTATTACTAATGATTAAAATTAAAAATTATTCAGAGGTCAGCCAAATCAGGTTAAATTCTTATAACTCCTATAGTATATCACAAGAGATTAAAAAAAACAAG
>CAYWWA010000023.1:0-6825 GCA_964462115.1 uncultured Candidatus Saccharibacteria bacterium | reverse complement strand
TCTTCCGGTGAAAAATTTTTTATTGGATACTTGGTTATCACGGGTAGCGGAGATATCAGTTTCAGAAAAAAAATCGTCTAGTTTTGATGTCAAATTGTTTTTGCAAAGCGGTTTAGCTGATAGATTAAAAATGATAAGCGATTTCTTAAAAGAAGATAAAGATGGAGAAGACGATACTAAAACACCGCAGAAAGTTTGGCAGATTTTTGAAGAGATTGAAAAACTGAGGTTAGATCTTTCCAGCAAAAAATTGAGTGATTTTTATGATTTAAAATCACACATTTTTGATTCTTCCGCTTCTCTCAAGTTATTATTGGAAGCATTGTCGGTTTTGGTCTAGCGTATTAACTTGCAATAGTTGTTAAAGTATGATACAATATCGGCTTGTTTTAAACAAGGATGGGTATTCTTGTTTTAAAACAAAAGGAGAAAAACAATGGCCAAAAAGGAAAAGCTGGCCGACAGCGGTCAGAAAATCCCTCCCCACCAGAGGGAAATGCTGGTGGAAGGTTTCAAGAAATACCTGACACGTCGTCATTCATTGACAGCGAGTCAGCAAATGGCGATTGCCTACTGTCTCGGCATCGTGGCCAGTCAGGACCTGGTTGCTGAAGTCTACAGGTCGGTTGTTTCTTGAACCTTATGCGTCGAATGGTTAACTTGGTTTAACCTTCGGCGCTTTTTATTTTTTTTATAGAAAACTGTCGTGCAATATTTGAAAAAAAATAATTTTATGCTATACTTGTCAGCATCACGCCCGGGTGATGAAATGGTAGACATAGAGGACTTAAAATCCTCAGGCCTTACAGCCGTGCTGGTTCGAGTCCAGTCCCGGGCACAATGAAAAAAATTCGTTGGTCACTAATAGTTTTAGCATCACTGTTTTTATTGTTAACTATTTTAAATTATTTTGGCTATTTTCTAAAAATTAATGGCTTAACTCACGGCTGGTTTGTCAGCATCAGAAGTGAGGAATTAAATAAGGTATTTTTATTTATTACTTGGTTGGGTGATAAATTTTTTGTGGCCTTAGTTATTATTTTACTAATGTTTTATACCTGGCAACAAAAAAAATTTTCTTGGAAATTTGATGCGGTTTTTGAGCCTATAGTTTTAGGTTCAATGGCTATTGCTGGGGTTTTGTTGGGGACAATTATTAAACATAGTTTAGCTTTAGCGCGACCGCTTAATAGTGTTGGTGAATGGACAGGCTTTACTTTTCCGTCGGGTCATGCCACCTTGAGTACTTTAATGACTGGCTTATTATGGTTGTTTGTTTTTAGTAATTATACTCAAAAAAAATGGCGTAGACTAGCTGGAATTATTTGTTTGCTTTTACCTTTTTTAGTGGGAATTAGTCGTTTATATTTGGGGGCGCATTGGCCCTCCGATATATTGGGCGGTTGGCTTTTGGGTGTAAGTTTAGTGCTGCTGTCTGCAATAATTAAAGACCAGTTTAAAAATTTGTCATCCTATAATTAATGGCACATTTTTGGAAAAAGTGTTATATTGGAAAAATGGAAATTAAAGAAATTGAACATTTAGCTGAGCTTAGTCGGGTGGCTTTAACCGATGACGAAAAAGAAACTATGCGGGGCGAGCTCGATGCTATTTTGGGTTATGTTGATCAAATTCAGAAGGCTCCAGTTGATGATGTAAAAGAACACAAAATTGGGGATTATGATTTATTAAATGTGGTCAGAGATGATGCACCAAATGACAAAACTGGTGATTATCGAGTTGATTTATTGGCTGATGCACCAAGTACCGAAGATGGTTATTTGAAGGTGAAAAAGATTTTAGGAGGTGATCTTGACGCTTAGAGTGGTTTTTACTTTATAATTTTTATGCAAGTTTTTACCACTAAACAGTTTGCGGAAATTAAGCAGGTTTTGGATAATAGTGGTGTTTTACTTGTTCCTACTGAAACTGTTTTTGGTTTAGCAGTTAAGTTTGATGACGAAAGGGCGGTAAGAAGGTTGATGCAAATCAAAGACCGTGGTTTTAATAGTGGAAAGGTTTTTCCTCTCATGTTATCTCATAAAGAAGATATTCATAATTTTGTAAAAGTTAATCAAACCGCCCAGAATCTAATTGATGAAAATTTTCCTGGAGAGTTAACTATAATTTTGCCTAAAAAAAATGGTTGGAAAAATTTTTATTTTGATCATTATGACCAAATTGGTATTAGAATCCCTAAGCATGATTTTCTTCTAGAATTGATTCATCTGACCGGTCCGCTTTTGGTTACTTCAGCTAATTTAAGAGATGAGGAGCCAATTAAAAACTATGCTGAAGCTGCTAAATTGAATGTGGACGCGGTAGTCCAGGCGGAGCTTGAACCAAATTATCCATCAACAATTATTGAAGTTGTAGATGACAAAATAAAAATAATTAGACAGGGTAGCTTGCAAATTAAAAATAATATTTAGTAAAAATAAAGACGCCGGTAAAGGCGTCTTTATTCTTTAAAAGCATATGAGAAAATTATTCTACATCTACTCCCATAGAACGAGCGGTGCCAGTGATGATTTTTTCTGCCGCTTCGATTGAATTGGCATTCAAGTCTATCAACTTCTTTTCTGCAATTTCTCGTAGTTGAGCTTTGGTCAATTTACCAACCTTTTTAGTGTTAGGATTTCCTGAACCAGATTCAAGTTTTAAAGCTTTTTTGATTAAAGCTGAAGCTGGTGGAGTCTTTAAGATAAAGTCATAACTGCGGTCTTTATAAACCGTAATTTCTACTGGAATAATATCACCCATCATTTGTTGGGTGGCATCATTGAATTTTTTAACGAATTCTCCGATGTTGATACCAGCCTGACCTAAAGCAGGACCAACTGGTGGTGCTGGGTTAGCTTTTCCAGCTGGAATAACTAATTTTAATTTCTTTGTAATTTCTTTTGCCATAGTTTGATTTTTAAAGTTATAAAACTAAATATTGTCCATTATTTAATAAACTAAATTTAAATTAGATATGAGAAGCCCTTTCAAATTCCTTCAAATCAAAAGGCATACCTATCTCTATATTATAGCATATTTCATCTTTTTTTGCAATATTTATTAATAAGCACCATATGCTAAACTCTGGTCGGCAAACGAGTTGTTTGTGTTCTTTCTAACAAGGAATAATAGTATGAATCCATTGAATCAGTTTCCAGAAGTAAAAACTCACAGCACAGTTAACTTGGTGCTGATGGGCACCTCTGGTTGTGGTAAGACCACGGTGGCTAAAATGTTGCATGAATGGGGGTGGCACTATATTGAAGGTGATAATTTTCATCCCCAAAGCAACAGAGAAAAGATGTTGCGGGGCGAAGCGTTGACGGACGAAGATCGCTGGCCCTGGTTGGAAAACTTGCGTTTACTGATTGGGTTAAACACCGAAAGAGAAAAACATACAGTGCTGACTTGCTCGGCGCTGAAAAAGTCTTATCGCGAAATTTTGGCCAAAACCCAACCAACCTGTTTTGTGCTTTTGAGCGGGTCGAAAGACCTGCTACAAAGACGATTGGAACTACGTTCCAGCAATGATTCTAACATCTCCCCAACACTGCTTCAGTCGCAGTTGGATACTTTGGAGTCACTTGGTAAAGATGAGGCTGGTATAACCATCAACTTAGATGCCTTGGGTGGAGATTCTCGTCTGGTAATGGATGAAATCGTTAATCGTCTACTCCGGCAGTTGATGCCACATAGCATGGTGATGCCACGCTAGTTAAACCCCCACATCTTAGTAGAGATGTGGGGATTTTTATATGCTAATTTTTATTATTTATAAAACTTTATCTACCAAACCGTAAGCTTTGGCTTCATCAGCTGAAAGCCAGTGATCTCGGTCAGCGTCTTTTTCAATTTGAGTAATAGTTTTACCAGTTTGTTTAGCTAATATTTTATATAAAGTATTTTTGGTTTTAATAATATGTTTAGCGGAAATTTCAATATCTGAAGCCTGGCCTTCGATACCTCCTAAGGGCTGGTGCACCATCACCTCAGAATTTTCTAAAGCAAATCTTTTACCTTTAGCACCAGAAGCCAAAATCATTGAGCCCATTGAGGCTGCCATACCAACGCAGACAGTGGAGACATCATTTTTAATATTATTCATGGTATCAATAATGGCTAAACCAGAATGAACTTGGCCCCCAGGTGAATTGATATACATAGTAATATCTTTTTTAGGATTTTCGGCTTGAAGAAAAAGCAATTGAGCAATAATCAAATTAGCTACAGTGTCGTCAATTGGTCCACCGAGAAAAATAATATTTTCTTTAAGTAGACGGGAATAAATATCAAAGGCTCGTTCACCACCCTGAGCTTTTTCGATCACAGTTGGCACTAAATAATTATTAGAAATTGTTTTTGTCATGTTGATTATTATACTATATTTTGAAGTTTAAGCAAGTTGTGTTACTTTATAATGGCAATGCAAAATTTGTTAATTGTAGAATCTCCAGCTAAAGCTAAAACTATTGAAAAATATTTAGGTGGTGATTTTAAAGTTTTATCATCAGTGGGACATATTCGGACTGACGTGGCGGTGGATCGGGAAAATAACTTTGAAGTAAAATATGAAATTGAAGAAGGACACAAGAAAGTAGTGGCTGATTTAAAGAAAGCAGTGAAGGGTGTAGATGAGGTATGGTTGGCTACTGATGAGGACCGAGAAGGGGAAGCTATTTCTTGGCACCTGCGAGAGGTTCTAAATTTACCTCAAACCACCAAGCGAATCACTTTTCATGAAATTACCAAAAGCGCTTTGGAAGAAGCAGTAAAAAATCCCCGAGTGGTCGATATGGACATGGTTGCTTCGCAACAGGCCAGACAAACCTTAGATATGATCGTAGGTTGGGATTTGTCGGGAGTGGTGCGTCAAAAAGTTCCTGGAGCCATTTCGGCGGGGCGAGTCCAATCACCAGCTTTAAGGTTGATTGTGGAGCGAGAGCGGGAGATTGAAAGTTTTTCTGCTAGTTCATCTTTTAAATTAACAGGAAAGTTTTTAACTGCTCAAAAAGAAGAATTGACCGCAACACTTAATTCTGATTTTATTGATGAGCAAAAGACTAAAGAATTTTTAGAAAAGATTGTCGGCGCTAAGTTTGAGGTGGCCGATCTCACTACCGCTCCAGGGACCCGCTCACCAGCTGCTCCTTTTACTACTGCCGCACTTCAAATTGAAGCCAACTCTAAATTAGGTTTTTCGGCTAAAACCACCATGTCAGCAGCACAAGGTTTATATCAGGCCGGACACATCACTTATCATCGTACTGACGCTGTCAATCTATCTCAGCAAGCTTTAGCCGCTATTGCTGGATTTATTAAAAAAGAGTTTGGAGAAAAATATTATCAATTTAGAACTTATAAGAATAAAAACAGTTCAGCTCAGGAAGCTCACGAAGCAATTAGACCCACCCACGTTGAGAAAAAAATCGCTGGTAAAAATGATTACGAAAAAAAATTATATAGTTTAATTTGGTCAAGATCGGTGGCGACCCAAATGGCCGTTGCTCAAATTGAAAAAACCACTATTAAAATTAAAAATAATCAGGCAGAAGAATTATTTGAAGCTAAGGGTGACGCAATTATTTTTGATGGCTTTCTCAAAGTTTATGGTGGTATCAAGAGTGAGATTTTACCTAAGGTTAAGATTGGCGAAGGGGTGGTGGCTGAAGAAATTTTAGCCAAACAAAGTTTTGAACGAGCACCATCACGCTATACTGAAGGTTCATTAGTCAAAAAATTAGAAGAATTAGGTATCGGTCGACCATCAACCTATGCTGGTATTATGCAGGCGGTGCAGGATAGAGGTTATGTTAAAAAGGGTGAAAACGAAGGTAAGGCACGAGAAATTATTTTATTAAAATTAACTGATAGTATTTCTCGAGAAATAGTTGAAGAAAAAACTGGCAGCGATAAAGGTAAACTAGTTCCTCAGCCGGTAGGTGAATTGGTTACTGACTTTTTGATTCAATATTTTGACCGAATTGTAGATTATGGTTTTACTGCCAAAATTGAAGGTGAATTGGATGAGGTGGCCGAAGCTAAATTAAATAAAGTAGCCATGCTGCAAGGTTTTTACAGTGTGTTTGCCAAAGAAGTTGTGGATTCAAAAACTGCTGAAAGATTTAATAACGGTAGAGAATTAGGGGTAGATCAAAAAACTGGTCGTAAAGTTTATGTGAAGACAGGTAAGAATGGTGAGTTTTTGCAGTTGGGGGAAAATAGTGATAAGAAAAAGGGTCGTGGTAAGGCAGAAAAAGCCGAATACGAAAAAAATGCTCCACGTTTTGCCCCCTTACCCCAAGGGGTCTCTGGAAAAGAGGTAAGATTAGAAGAGGCTTTGCAGCAATTTGCACTACCTCAACTGCCTCGTTCGCTTGGTTTAAGTAAAGACGGGGTGGAGATTATTGCTTCGTCTGGCCCATTTGGTCATTATTTAAAGGCTGGTAAGTATAATATTCCAATTAAAGATTTAGATCCTTATACTATCAGTTTGGAAGAAGCTGATGAACTTTATCAGGCTAAATTGAAATCTATTATTATTGATTGGGGCGATATTGCTATTATCAATGGAGTATATGGGCCATATATCAAGGGTCCGGGTAAATTAAATACAGTCAAAGTGCCCAAAGAGGTTGATGGCCAAGAAATTAAACCTGAGGAAATTAGTAAGGAGCTGGCAGAGAAACTTTTAGCTGAGAAACCAGCCAAGAAAAATTTTCGTCGGTTTACAAAGAAAAAATCATAACATTAAGCAAAGATCATAATTAAAACACTTGCATTTCCCCCCATTTCGTGTTAGCATCTCTCCCATACTAAACTATG
>CAYWWA010000022.1:0-6859 GCA_964462115.1 uncultured Candidatus Saccharibacteria bacterium | reverse complement strand
GTTGGTACTATTTTGCCAACTCAAATTAAGCGCGCTACCAGAACTACTAGCTGAAATATTATCAAAAGCTATATCAGTGCTACTAGCACTAGAACTGGACGAGGTGCTAGTACTAGAACCACCCATATCTATAAAACTAAAATTAGCAGTAGTGCTACCATATGGAGTGTTTAAGTGTAAAGTGGCAGAAGCTGGATAAGAGACCGCGGGAGTCTGAACATAAACATAGCCATCATTGTAATTAACTACAGTCGCATAGACCGTGCCGTTATTATAATCATAAAAATAAACAGTGGGGGTAGCAGAACTTTGGGATTGAAAAATATAATCATTCAAAGTCATTGATAAATTATCAGGAAAAGTAGAGCTACCCACCACAAAATTGTTAGAGTAAGAATAGGCTGAGGGAGTTACAAAGGGTGCTGAGTATAAAGATCCACCAATGATGTAATAAACCGTATCGGAAGCCAAAGCCACATCGCTAGCCATAATACCGGTAGAAGAAGCTATAAAATTATAATCCCAACAATAGACATAACCATCTCCGGCTAAAGCACAGCCTTTTTCCAATTGACTAATGGAAACTTTTTGTGTTGCAGACGGCATATTCGCGACATGTAAATAGTTGGTATTAGAACCCCAACATTTGACTCCACTATTTTGAGTGGCAATACAAAAACCGTCTGAACCATCTGAGATGTCAGTAATACCAGTTTGAGATATGGCACTAGTAATACCAGTAGAGGTCAGAGCTGAATTACCATGATTGAGGGTGCCGTCAGTTTTCAAAACCCAGGCGTCATAGTCGTTGGCGACAAATTTATTGAAACCACTTACCCCCATCGTCAAGCCGGTAGTGTAAAGTGAACCATAACTAATGTTCATCACCGCCCCATCACCTCTTAAAGCGTAATTACTATGCTCTGCAATTCCTAAAAAACCAGTTGAAGAAGCAGAAAAACCACTACCATAAATTTCAAACCAGCCGCCGGTCGTTGAGGCATAGTCTTGGGACAAATAACTAATATATGGAGATGATTGAGCTAAAATTTTAGGGGTTTGACTTAAATTTGTCCCAACAAAAAAACTTAAGAACAAAAAAATTCCAAAGGTAAACAATATTAAAGTTCGTAAAACCTTATCCATTGGAGGATAAAATAATTATATCAAATTTTACTTAAATTTGATTTTTTCTGTGTAATCTAAAAAAGATAAGCTGTTAAATCTTTGTTTTTTTACTTTCTGGATATTCAAAACCTAAATGTTGGTAACCTCTTTCAGTCACACATCTACCTCGAGAGGTTCGCTCAATTAAACCGAGTTGTAATAAATATGGCTCGTTAAACTCTTCCAAAGTGCTCTCTTCTTCCGATAATGACATCGCCAAAGTGTTCAAACCAACTGGACCACCGTTAAATTTATCAATCATAGTTTGGAGCAGATGTCGGTCGCTATGAGTCAAACCCTTGTTATCAATCCCCAAAAGTTCCAGAGTATTTTCTACCATTTCCAAATCTAAATCTCGTTTGTTGACTTGAGCGTAATCACGACAACGTTTTAATAAATAATTAGCAGTTCGCGGAGTGGAACGAGCCCTTACCGCAATTTCTTTACTGGCCGCCAATTCGGCATTAACCCCTAAAATTTTAGCTGAACGATCAATAATTTGTCTAATTTCATCATCGGTATAAAATTCTAAACGAAAGACTCCACCCGAAAAACGACTTCGTAATGGTGCGGAAATCATAGCGATTTTGGTAGTGGCGGCAATTAAAGTAAAAGGTGGTAGCTCTAATTGTAGCGTTCTGGCTGATGGACCCTTGCCGATAATAATATCCAACACCCCACTCTCCATAGCGGGATATAAAATTTCTTCTACAGTTTTATTCAGACGATGAATTTCGTCTATAAACAAAATGTCACCAGCTGAAAGATTAGTTAAAATAGAAGCTAAATCACCCACTTTTTCAATACTTGGTCCAGAAGTAATTTTCATCTGCACATTTAATTCTTTTGCAATGAGGTGAGCTAAAGTAGTTTTACCCAAACCAGGTGGACCGTAAAACAAAACGTGTTCTGGCGGATGCTTGCGTTCTCTAGCGGCTGACAACAAAATACTTAAATTGTTTTTAATATTTTTTTGACCAATATATTCATCCCAAACCGCTGGACGCAGAGTTTGATCCAAAAAAAGCTCATCTTTTTTTTCCTTTTTATTATCTGTCGCCATAACAAGCTAAATTATATCATATTTTTTAGTATAAAAAAACCAGCACGTTTTTAAGTGCTGGTTTTTGAGAAAAATCTACTATGATCTAACTACTGAACATGTTTTTACTTCACCGTTTAAGGTTAGGGTTGCGCCTTCACCCTTTACCCAGAATTCTACGCCATCTTTTTCGTATCTACCACCATCTGCAGAAACCACTTGAGGTAAATCATAATTTACGCCATTAGCTGCAAAATTGACAGAAGAAGCGTCTGGGGTGTTAACAAAATTA
The DNA here is from genome assembly GCA_964462115.1 of uncultured Candidatus Saccharibacteria bacterium. Lineage (GTDB taxonomy): Bacteria > Patescibacteriota > Minisyncoccia > Phycocordibacterales > CAIZIN01 > CAYWWA01. Next base: position 4,358 of record CAYWWA010000022.1, on the reverse strand, counting down.
GCACTGAAAGTTAAATCACCACAGCTAAAATTAGCTGACAAAACTTCGTCTAAACTAAGGTTGGGTGTGGTGCTGGCTGGGACCACATCTGATACAGTACCAGTTGCTTGTGTATCAACAATGACACTGTCATCAACTACACTGGATTTTGGCCAGAAATACCACACCGCACCCACCACTACTAATATAATAATCAACCAAATTACTTTTTTCATATTTTTATGTTTAAAATTAATCTTATAATGATGTTGAGTATTATCACACCAAAAGCAAAATATAGCAAATATTTTGTAAATTAATAAATAGGTGCCTTATTTTTACTGTTTCTTACACAGGTTGGTAATATTTTTCCATTCTTATTTCATCTTCTTGGAGAAAACCTTTTTCTCTTAATTCGTTTATTTTTTCATCATCAAGCGCCGTAAAGCCAATCTTTTGATGGGCGCGAATCGAAGCAATATTTGCTTTTTTGATTGTAGCAAATAATATTTCTAAATCGTATTTTTGAGCCAGCAAATCTTCTGCGGCCAACACAATTCCTCTGCCTCTAAATTCTAGGGAAACAATTATTTGCACAAAAGCCGAGTTATTTGGAAATTTCGCCGGAATAAAACCAACGATTCCCGCTTCTTTATTATCACAAATAATAGTATGGTAAAAACCATTTTTTGAAAGACTGATTTTTTCCCGCTCATCAAGACTTTCTAAATATTGTTGATTAAAATCTCCTAGTTTTATTTTCATAAGATAATTAAGTTGAATTTTGTTCGGAAAAGTTTTGTCATTAAAAACCTAAACTGTAATTTATAACTTTATTTTACTTAAAATATAATCTCTAGTTTCTTCAGGACTCTGAACTGAGTTATCAATAATTTCTCCAAATGATGGATTATGTATACCAATTTCATAGTGGTGTTTAATTCTTGACCTTTCCCAATCATCAAGCTCTCGAGTCCCACGGTTTGTTAGGGCTTTTTCTAATTTTGGAGCAAGTGTAAAAGTAAACACTTCTGTATTTATATCTTTGAGCTGACTCAGCATATAGTCATAATTTTTTTGAGATAGCGGATATGGAACAACTACATTCATTGACCTGTTGGCAAAATTTCTAATTATAGAAGCGGCATTCTCGAGATTAATTGGCACAGCCTGTTCAATCGGCATCCAATCAATCGTCTCTCTTAATAAATCTATTTCCAGCAGTGCAACATTTGACATCTCTTTCGCCAAAAGTTTTGCTACCGTACTTTTACCAGCATTAATTGATCCGTTTATAAAGATAATCATCTGATTTATTTTAACACATTGGGTGTTTTTGACCACAAATCTGTCTAGATCTAAAAATTTAAATATAAGATATGAAATTGTTTTTATTTAAATGAACCAACCTTGAACTCAAAATGTGTAAATGATATAAAAATATAGACTTTATAATTTCGAACAAAAATAGTTAGGAGGCTCAATGAGCACAGATGGCTGATGTGGGACCTGGACTCGCCCTAGATAAAAATTTTATCGTCATAAAATTTTTTCTCAGGGCCCGTCTCATTTAAATTTTTTGCTAAAAATTTAAATTCCGACTTTCGATTCCAGACCTAAGTGCTACCAGCACTTACTTTACCGCAGCTTCTCGCTACGCTCCAAGCTGCGGGACCTGGACTCGAACCAAGATACCCAGGACCAAAACCTGGTGTCCTACCATTAGACGATCCCGCAATTTGCCTATTATAGCCTAAAAAATAGCAAAAAGCAAATCGATTTTTGCAATTTACAAAAAGCATACCCGACAAGTATTCGTAATTTTGATGAGTATGGTTTTATTAAAAAATATACTTTGTCCGCCTCAAATATTGTGAAGCAAAGTCTGGCCGAACACAGTGAGGAGAACCAAGGCTAAAATCAGTTAAAAATGCCACCAACTGGAATTTTTATTATTTTAGGGCGACTAGAGAGAATCGAAGCTTACAGCTTCAGTAGAGTTTACTTGCCGTGCGGTTTTGCTTTTGCTACGCTACAGCAAAATCCGCCGTCTAAGTAAACTTTTCGATTCTCTATGATGCCGAGTGACACTATCACTCGGCTATCAACAGTCGGAAAAACACCTTACCAATAAAACCTAATTAAAAGTTAAAATCTTTGGGCGACTAGAGAGAATCGGTCACAGATAAAATTTTTGTCGCCACAAAAATTTTTCCGCGACCCCGACTCACAACTTTTTTCTGCTAAAAAAAGTTGTTCCGTCTTTCGATTCTCTTATCCGCTCCAAAAATATATTCAAAATTGCTCCAAGCATTCGCAGTTTTTCGTTATTTTTGGGGCGACTAGAGAGAATCGAACTCTCGATACTGGATCCACAGACCAGAGTTTTACCACTAAACTATAGTCGCCATCTCAAGTAGAGTAACACAAAATTAAGTTTTTTTCAATCTTATTTTTGCGCTAAAAATTTTTGTACCTCACTGATGGGAATAATTTCTGAAAAATATTGATACTTACCCTTAACAATTGCCACCGGCACCCCCACAGGACAATTATTTTTATCTAAAACTATTCCACCAGAATTTCCCGCATCCATCAAAGCGGAAGAATAGAAATAGTTATCCACGATATAAGATGAGACCACCCCGTTGGTTAACAAAAAAATATTTTGTGAAGCAATGGTGGGATAACCAAAAATCTTTACTTCATCACCTAAATTGGGGTTTTGTAAACTGCATTTTTCATTATCAAAAATTGTGGCCAATATTTTATCACTATCTACTACCTGCAATAATGCTAAATCAAAACTATCATTTTTTACTTCCACTTTTTGAGCTAACATTTTTTCTAGTTCCCGACCGGTTGTCTGATCAATAAAACTAACCTGACAATTATCAAAACCATTCACCACATGAGCGTTGGTTAAAATCAGACCGTCAGCTGAGACGACCGAACCCGAACCGGTTGATTGTCCCGTTTGACTCACACAAGCGACCCGCACCACTGCATTAACGATCTCTTGGTTGGTCCAATCTTTATTAGAGGCGGTCACCCCACCCCAAGTAAAAGAAAGTAAAAACAAATAGCCCAAAATGCTTGCTAGCAAAAATAGGATTAAATATTTTGTGCGCTGTAAAACTTGGTCTGACATATAAAAATAAAAAGGCGAGAATCACTGTGCTGCCTCAACTATCAAGTAACTCCCTCCTCTTATAATTATATCATATTTTACATTTTTTGTCAAAGTATGGCAAAATCTGCCCTATTTTTAGGGCTACAAAAAAATTGGAAAAAAACCATTTTTATGTTATACTGTTTTCATCTTTAACCGCCCATAGCTCAGTTGGTAGAGCAGCTCCCTCTTAAGGAGATGGTCGTAGGTTCGACTCCTACTGGGCGGACAAAAAAGTTATGGACACTTTAAGTAATATCATTAGCTCCATTATATCCGCACCAGTTGGCATGGTGTTAGTGATAATAGTCTTAATCATTATCCTATCCTATTGGATTTATAATTTTGTTATTTTCTATCACCTAACTCGTTTCGGTATCGGGGCTCAACCTAAAAAGATTGCTGCCGTCTTTATGTTGGGGTCTTTACTCTTGTTCGCTCTAGCCATTCTCCTCTTTTTTATGATTGATTTTTCCGCCATTCAAAATAGTTTTGCTTTAGGTTTTGGATCGCTGGGACGCAATATTAGCAGTTTTAACCCTAATACCATCTAACATGAGCCTACTACAATTCATCAATGAGTCAAAAAATTCTTTCGAGGGTCAGGAACGTGGCGAGGAAATTTTTCTATTACTCCGCGAACACTGGATTTATCCTATTAGCTATATCTTCATTTTTTTATTGGAAATTGTCTTACCAATTATTGTGATCAATTTATTAGTCAGTTTTTTAAATATCTCCGGACTAATTACCCTACTATTTTTCTTAACCTTCGTCTGGGTTATCTTCGTTTGGACAAAACTTTTCTACACTTTAATGCGCTACACTCTAACTACTTATATAGTGACCAACGAACGAGTAATTTGCAACCGACAGCTCGGCTTTTTTAATCGTAAAATTTCCGAAATTCGCACCAACCGAATTCAAGATATTAAAACCAAAATCAATGGGATTTGGGCCACCTGGCTTAATTTTGGTGATGTTAAAATTCAAACCGCCGGCAACGATACTGACATTATCTTCTTAGACAATATTCCCAACCCACACCAAGTACACAACAGTTTGATGAAGATTCCTAACCGTCCGTTTCCCCTACACAAATCATCAAACTCAAGCAGCCCTTCCACTACAGATACAACTACTACTAATTAATTCTTTACAAGATCAGAACTTAATTACTGATCTTGATTTCCTTGATTCAAAAAAT
>CAYWWA010000021.1:0-10234 GCA_964462115.1 uncultured Candidatus Saccharibacteria bacterium | reverse complement strand
ATTCCTATTCAACAGGAAATGTCTCTGGTTCTGGTGATTATGTTGGTGGTCTTGCTGGTTCTTCTTTTCATTTAACAATTACTAATTCCTATTCAACAGGAAATGTATTTGGTTCTGGTGATTATGTTGGTGGTCTTGCTGGTTCTTCTTTTGATTTAACAATTACTAATTCCTATTCAACTGGAAGTGTAACGGGTTCAAATAATGTTGGAGGTCTTGTTGGTTATTCTGAATATGGTTCAATTTCTAATTCTTATTATGATAACGAAACTTCTATGCAGACTATTGCCTGTAATGGTGATTGCTCCGGTGCTAGTGGAAAGACAACTTCCGAAATGAAAAATCAATCTACATTTGCGGGCTGGGACTTTACCGATATTTGGGGAATTGATTCCTCAGTGAATAACGGTTACCCACATCTTTTGTGGCAAGTTAATAGCGGAGGAGGTGACGTGGCCTTTAATATCAACTGTCAAAGATTTCACGTTATTGACACTTGGATGTTAAATGTTTTTGGTGGTAATGGTAAATATAAAATAAATTTTGCTGATATTTTGCCAGAATCTCCCAACGAACGGGATGTCTCGGTGATGGACAAGATCTCCAGCGAAACTCAAAATACTGTTTGTCTGGAACCAATTTAAAGTTTAAATTTTATTTCCAATAACAAATCAATTTTTGCCAAACAGAAATTGATTTTTTTATTTGGAATTTAGCTTGCTGTTTATCTATATTTTTTTTCCGCTAAATTTTATTTATGTTATAATTTTAGTATTATGTTTATTGTCAAACGCAATCCTTATAACCCCTTGATTGAACCACAAAGTGAAGTTGCTTGGCTGGCTGGCGCTACCTTTAACGCTTCAGTGACCCAACATGGACATCACGATATTTTACTGTTTAGAGCTGAAACTCGTCCGGAGCAAATGAGTGGTCAAAGGTTTTCTTTATCCACCGTAGCTATTTCTGCCCGCAAAACTGATAAAATGTTTTCGGCACCTGAACAGTTTATTTATCCAGAATTTTTATGGGAAAAATATGGTTGTGAAGACCCACGAGTAACATTTTTTGAAGGTAAATATTATATTTTTTATACCGCTTTAGGGGTATTTCCATTTCGAGCTGAAGGGATTAGATCAGCTGTAGCTATTTCTCATAATTTATCTCAAGTTGACGAAAAACATTTAGTGACTCCGTTTAATGCTAAATCAATGATGCTTTTTCCTGAGCGAATCAACGGTAAAATTTGTGTGCTGTTAACCGCCAACACCGACCTACCTCCTTCCAAAATTGCCTATGCGATGGTGGACAACATGTCAGATTTGTGGAACGAGGATTTTTGGCACAACTGGTATGAACATGTTGATGATTTTCGTTTATTGGGTATTCACCGCCACAAAACTGATCACATTGAATTGGGTGCTGCACCGATTAAAACTAATCAAGGTTGGTTATTGATTTATTCTCACATCCAAAATTATTTTGATGAAAAAAATCGTATTTTTGGGATTGAGGCTTTATTATTAGATAAGGACAACCCATCAAAAATTATTGCTAAAACCACTTCACCAATCTTGGTGCCTGAGGAGGTCTATGAACGGGGTGGTAATTTTGAACACGGCAGTAATACCTCTAATATAGTTTTTCCGACTGGCGCGATTTTGGAAAAAGATATATTACGAATTTTTTATGGAGCAGCCGATACTTTTGTGTGTGAAGCAAAGCTGGCTTACAAAGATTTGTTGCGGGCTATGGAAACCGCTGAGGAGGGTTTGATTGAGCGGAATCCGCTTAATCCGATTTTAACTCCATCAACCGGATGGCAAGAGGTGGGAGTATTTAATCCAGCCGCTTTTGAATATAACGGGGAAGTGCATATTCTATATCGGGCGATGGGCAAGGATAACACTTCAGTAGTAGGACACGCAATCTCCAAAGATGGGTTGAATTTAAAAGAAGTAGAATCTTCGCCAATTTATGTGCCGAGAACCGATGCAGAAATCAAGAAAAAAATGCCAGATGGTAACTCAGGCTGTGAAGACCCTCGCACCTCGGTTATTGGCAGTAAAATTTATATGCTTTATACTGCTTACAACGGCATAGACGTGCCGGCTGTGGCAGTAAGTGAAATCACCTTGAAAGATTTTATTCATAAAAAGTATGATAAGTGGTCATTACCTCAAATTATTTCACCTCGTGGTATTGACGACAAGGACGCTTGTTTGTTTCCAGAAAAAGTTAGGGGTAAATATATTTTTGTGCACCGAATTAATCATCGCATTGTAGTTTCTTATTTGGATTCTTTAGATTTTTCTGCTGTAAGCACCGATCAAAGTATTATCATTATGGAGCCACGACCGGGCATGTGGGATAGCAAAAAAATTGGCTTAGCCTCGCCACCAATCAAAACTAAAGATGGTTGGATTTTGTTTTATCACGGTATTGCAGAGGATGGAGAATATGCTTTGGGGGCGGCTTTGTTGGACTTAAAAGACCCACAGAAAATTTTGTCTCGAACTGGTTTAGCGATTATGCGTCCACGGATGGCTTACGAACGAGATGGAATTGTTAATAATGTGGTCTTTCCTTGTGGGGCAGTAGAACGAAAAGGGGTAATCTATATTTATTATGGCGGAGCCGATAAGGTCTTGTGTTCAGCTAAAGTTAAAACCAAAGATTTGTTGGAGATATTGAATCCTAAGATTTAATGGAAAAATCCCCCAATTTTGCCAAGCAAAATTTCGGACTATTTTTATATTTTGCGCAAAAAAAAAGAGTGAGGAGAAAGATGTTGGTGAATCTCTCTCTCCCCACTCAGGGTCAGCGAAGGTCAGGAGTCGAACAGGAAAGAACACACACACTTCGCTAACCCATCTCTTAATTATATCATATTTTAGATTTTTTTGCAAGTTTTACGAAAATAACATTGTGTTTTATAGTTATTTTAACTATGAATCAAGTGGAGCGATTTAATAAAATTCTAATTTTAGATAACCTACGTTCGGTCTATAATGTCGGGGCGATTTTTCGTACCGCTGATGCGGTGGGGATAGAGCGGGTGATTTTAGTTGGTGAAACTCCGACGCCAATTGATAAATATGGACGGCCAAGAAAAGATTTTGCTAAAACTGCTTTAGGAGCCGAGCAAACTATTCCTTGGTTCTATAGCAAAAAGATTTTACCGGTAATAAAACAATTAAAACAAGATGGTTTTCAAATTGTTGCTTTGGAGCAGGATACTCAATCGGTAGATTATAAGAAAATTAAATTGAAAAAAAAGGCAGCAATTATATTAGGTAATGAACCGCAGGGAATTAAGAAAGATGTTTTAGCAGCCTGCGATTTAGTTGCTGAGATAGCCATGAAAGGCAAAAAAGAATCACTGAATGTGTCGGTGGCAACTGGTATTTTTTTATTTAGGGTTTTTAAGGTTTAGGTCAAAATTTATCAAACAAAAAACGCAATTTTCCTTTGCGTTTTTTTATTTAAACTAAAATTTATTTTATTCGTATCGCAATGCTTCAATTGGATTCATTTTGGAAGCACGGCGAGCCGGGTAGTAGCCGAAGACGATTCCGATAACAGCCGAGACTGAGAAGGCTAAGATAATTGCATAAGCTGAAATTTCAGTCTCAATAGTTAGATCGGTGCTAATTAGTGGTAAGACATAATCAAGTATTACGCCAAGTCCCCAGCCTAAAACTATTCCTAATCCTCCCCCGATAAAAGTTAGAGCTACTGCTTCAATTAGGAATTGTGATGATACATCACGAGCCTTGGCTCCAATTGCTTTTCGTAAACCAATTTCCCGCATTCTTTCAGTGACAGTGGTGAGCATCATATTCATAATGCCAATTCCACCCACCAGAAGGGAAATACCAGCAATAGAACCGAGAAAGATAGAAAAGGTGGTGGTCATAGTGGCAACGGTATCGAGCAGATCGGTCATATTCATGGTAGAAAAGTCAGCTGAAGCTCCTTCTTTAATTTTGTGCCGAGTAGTTAGAAGGGTGGCGATGTCTTCATTCACCTGAGTGCTGTCATCAGAGCTGGCAGCGGCTACATAGATAGTGGAAACATAGCTATTGCCAGTAAAATATTGTTGAGCAGTTTTAATTGGAATTAATATACCAGAATCTTGAGTGGATGATGTACCGCCTTTTTCTTTTAAGATGCCAATAATGGTAAAGTCTTTGGAAGCAATTTTAATTTTTTGTCCAATTACGGTGGAGCTGTCAAAACCTTCTTCCTCATCAGGGTTAAATAGATCTGTTACTATAGTGGCTCCCAAAACCGCCACTCGGCTTTTTTGATTATTTTGTAGATCAGTGAAGAAGCTACCAAACTCCACTTCAGCATTACGAACTGAGGGGTAGTCTATGGTGGTGCCGATGATAGAGGAACGGGTATTATTTTTGCCAGCCACGATCTGTTGGTTGCTACTGACCTCTGGTTCAACCCCAGCGACGTTGGCGATATCTTTAATAGCTATTGCATCGTCAAGAGTCAAACTTTGCGCTGAGCCTCGTCCCATCGACACTCCTCCACCGCCAGTGCTTCGTTGGACTCCCGGCATTACAATGATCAGATTGGCGCCGTTAGCTTCTACTTGTGAAGTGATCGAATTCTGCACACCTTGTCCAATTGATAACATGGCAATAACCGAACCAATTCCAATCACAATACCTAACATAGTTAGAGCGGTGCGAACTTTATTGGCGGTCAGAGCGGTAAAAACTTCTTCAAAAATATCTGTAATTTTCATTTGTTTTTAAGTGTTGTTAGCTTTAATATCTTGCCGTGCAGTTTTTTGTTGGTGGGTCTGGGAATCGGAGACAATCTCTCCGTCTTTGATGTGAATAATCCTTTTTGCATGTTCGGCGATTTCTTGTTCGTGAGTGATCAAAATAATGGTTCGACCTTGTTCTTGGTTTAATTTTTGGAAGGTGCCCAAGATTATTTCAGAGGTTTTGGAATCGAGGTTACCGGTTGGTTCATCGGCTAAGATAATGGTGGGATTATTAACTAAAGCTCGAGCAATAGCTACACGTTGGATCTGACCTCCTGAAATTTGGTTGGATAAGTGACCGTGATATTTACTATCTAATCCAGCTGATTTGAGCGCTTGCTTGGCACGTTCGATTCGTTCTGATCTGGGCACTTTAGAATAAATCAATGGCAGTTCGACGTTACGCAATACAGTGGTTCGTGGCAGAAGGTTGAAAGCTTGAAAGACGAAGCCAATATTTTCATTACGAATGTCTGCCAATTCGTCATCGGAAAGTTTGGCTACGTCTTTGTTGTCCAAAAAATATGATCCTGAAGATGGGGTGTCTAATGCGCCAATAATATGCATCATGGTTGATTTACCCGAACCAGATGGGCCCATAATCGCCACAAACTCACCATCCTCAACTTTAAAAGAGACATTTTTTAGAGCGGTAAAAGCCGAATCACTACCTTCGTTATAAGTTTTTTTAATGTTTTTTAATTCTATCATTTTTGTATTTTTAGTTTTTATCAGAATTAAAACATCATTGGTCCACCTCCACTTGGGCCACCACCTCTTTGGTTACTACTATTGTTTGAGCTTGAAGGTGTAGTGGTTACCGCAGTGGTAGTTGTGGTGCCAGTGCTAGTCTTCTTAGAGATAATAATAGTTTGACCTTGGGTCAGACCAGATGTAATTTCGGTATTAGTGTCATCGCTACGACCAATCTCAACATAGATTTTAACAATCTCACTGTCGGTTAGTGTGCTTGGAGAAGCAACGGCTGAGATGGAAGGGCGAGGGCGAGCCAGATTAGTTGAACTGGCCGAAGTGCTAGCTGGAGCAGAGTTGGCTGATGGTTGATTGTCGTTTTGTGCTGCTGGTTGACTATTCGTTGCGTTTTCAATATTATTGCTATTAGCTGTGGCTGGAACCTCTACGTAGTATCTTGTAGTTGAGTCTAGGGTTTCTGTTTTAAGTGCAGTGCTTGGAATTAATAATACGTCATCAGCTCGGTCGGTTTCAATCTCAACCGAGACAGACATACCAGTTTTTACTCGATCGTTTTGAGAGGAGAGAGAGATTTCTACCACGAAATTAACTACGCCCGATGAAACCGTCCCAGCGGTATCAACTTTGGTCACAGTGCCAGTTGCAGTTAAATCATCAAAAGCATCAAAGGTAATATTAACACCATCTCCTACTTGAACATTGGCTACATCAACTTCGTTTAAGTCAATTTGAATAATTTGTTTATCAGAAATAATGGTTCCAAAGTTGGAGCTAACAGTATCGCCAATAGAGAAGTTTAACTTAGAAACTTGTCCAGAAAAAGGAGCTTTAATAGTATACTTAGCATAATTTTCTTGTTCCTGTTTATATTTATTTTCCACAGTCTTAATGTCTAAGGGTTGAGTCTCTTGTAAATCACTCAAATCTTCCTCTGCGTCATTGATATTGGTGCGAGCTGATTTTAGGCTGTTGGTAATGGTGTTAGTTTTAGAGGCATAATCGGTGATTGTCTCTAAGGTGGTATTTACTAAAATATATTGTTCACTTTCCTCGTTGTTTCGTCCATCTTTAATCAGTTGGTCCTTAACAATTTGAACTAGCGATTGAGAATTTTTGAGGTTATCCGAAAGATTTTTAGCATAGTCATAGCTCCGATCTAAAATGTTATAGATAATTGACTGATCGGAAGTGCGATATACGGTATGGAACTCTTTGGAGAGACTACTATAATTTTTGTAAAGGGTATAGAGGAAATCTTTTTCTGTGCTTTTACGTAGTTCGCTATTATTACTGGTCAAACTGGTCAGTGAAGTTAAGTCTAGTCCGCCCCCAATGTTATACATATCTTTCACTGTGTTTAAATAGTTAGTAAAATTAATGTAGAATGAATTAAGTGTATCATAAGCGCTTTCGTAAGCGTCGGCAACTTTTTCTTGAGCGTTTTCAATATTAGTAGTTGAGAGTGCTTTTAGATTTTTCTGATAATCATTTTTGGCATTTTCTAAATCCAGTAAAGCATCACTATCATCAATTTTAGCTATCACTTGTCCTTCTTCTACGTAGTCTCCCTCTTCCACATAGAGAGCTACTAGGTCTCCGGTAACTTTTGCGGTTATGGTTTGAGTTTTGGAGTTAGAGATTTGTCCACTACCAGAAATAGTGGTGACAATATTGCCGCGACTAACAGTGCCGTAGGTATAAGTTGTGACAGATTCTTCTGGGAACCAAACTCCATAAAGTTTATATCCACCATAAGCTAAAACTGCGATAATAATTACTGTCCAAATGTAGTGAGTCTTGATAAAGTGTCCGATTTTTTTCATGGTATTTTTATTTATTTTTTTTTAAATTATTCTGTTAAGGATTGCTCTAATTGCTCTAAGTTTGCGTCATAAACTTTTTTGCCATTGATAATTTTAACTTCTCGGGTAGTGGATGTGGCCTTTTCTCCAACCACTTCTATTTTATTTTCACGATAAGTGATCTCAGCTTCAAAGATTGGTGAAACTCGGATTAGTCTAGCCTCAATTTCAAAATTTTCGTTAGGCTCTCCCACTACGGAAACTATTTCACCCACCTTTAAGCCGTTGAAGTTAATCTCGTCGCGGTTTCTTCTAACGACAGTTTTTGAGTCAACTTTAACGATTTTTTCGGAATTGTCGGGGGAAGCGATAATGATGGTGGGATAGTTGAGAGAAATTATTTCGCCAAAGGCTCCATGTTGACTAGGTGATTCTTGACCAAAAAATAATTCTTGTTTAGCACCAAATAATCGTGGGTCGTCTGGACGAAAAGATTTGGTCATGCCGATGACGATACCCAGCTTTAAGACAGTCAAAATAATAATAACTGTCATTAAGCTAATTAAGACTATTTTAATTTTTGATTTATGTTTAGTAATTTGTTCTGACATATTGTATTTAGATAAATTTATAATTTTTATTTAATTTCTTCAGCATTTTTTTAGTTTTAATAATATATTTTTTGGTTAAGTCTTTGGCATAGATTTCGCTGTCTTCATAAAGTTTAGAGTTGAAAGAATAAATATTTTTATTTTTCATTTTTTTGGTCATTGATTTTTAAATTGTTTATTATTAAATTATTTATATATAGGTTAGGTTAAGCAATTAATTTTGGTCGGTAGAATACAATACGTAAACTTTTGACATTGTTTGAGATTGACCAAACTAATGAGGTAATAATGGTCAACGAAATAATTAGAGTGATTAACGGTAAACTTTCTACAATTAGCAAAATAAATAATGAAAAGTTTGACCACAAAATGTCGTAATCGGTGATTAGCATTTTGCTATATTGCCACAAACCACTTTGGCTTATTTCAGTAAAGAGACCGGCTAAAACAGGGAAAAGCAAAATAGCAAAAAAGACCGAACAGCACGACTGAGTTATTAGTCTGAACGTCTGTCGTCTTTTTTCTTCACGATGGACCTTAGTCAAGATCAATTCTACCAAGTCTGTTTGCTTTGGTTGGTCCTGATATATTTTTGAGAAATTAACTTGTCCCATACTTATAATACGAGTGAAATAGTGTTTTGGGTGCAATGTAAAAAACTTTAAATATGAGAGACTTTTATTTTAGCACTATCTTGCCTTTAAACCATTACTAGACAAGCGCTTTCTAACTTAGGTTTTTCTTTGAAAAAACATTTGACTTTTTTTTTGTTCTGTGTATAATGGAGTTCTATCTTAAATATGTTAAATCAAAACACCAAAAAACTGCGGCCGTAGCAAAACTGATGTTTTGTTTAGTCCGCAAGAAATTGCGGTTTTAATTTTACAAAAAGTGTTAGGTCAGAAAACCTACTCCAGAAATTTAAGAAGAACTTTGACAATTTAATAACTATAACGCTATAAGTTTTAACGTTGAGTAAACGTTAAAAAGTTTTGCTAGACTAAACTAGCGAAATTAAAAATCTTATAGCGCAGGTAAAACAAAAGTATTATCGAATAGAAAAATAAAAAACAAGTAAACAAGTAAAGTGGTTTTCAGATTTCCCAATGGGAAATCTAAGAGCACTTGGTGGATGCCTTGGCTTTGTATAGCGATGAAGGACGCAGAAGGCGGCGATACGCTTCGGGGAGATGCCTACAATCTTTGATCCGAAGATTTCCGAATGGGGAAACCTAACAGTATATCTGTTTGTGTTGGACTAATTACCAACATAGCGCACCTTGGGAAGTAAAACATTTCAGTACCAAGAGGAAAAGAAAACAATGTTTCAATACGACTTTGGCAAGTGATGCTTCACTTATCAAAGTCGTTAGCGAAATAACATTCTCTAAGTAGTGGCGAGCGAAAAGAGAAGAGCTCAAACCAAAATTTGCAGCAATGTAAAATTTGGGGTTGTAAGGCAACAACGCTGTATTTATACAGCAATAGTTACAAAATTTAAATTTAGAAGAAGTCTTTGGAAAGAGACACCCTAGAGGGTGATAGTCCCGTATTTAAAAAATTTAAATCTATTGTGTTGTTGTTCTTGAGTACCTCGAGACACGAATGGCTTGGGGGAATCTGGCGGAACTAACCGCTAAAGCTAAATATATACAAAGACCGATAGTGAACTAGTACCGTGAGGGAAAGGTGAAAAGTAGCCCGGTGAGGGCAGTGAAATAGACCTGAAACCAAGTGTTTACAAAGAGTAGAAGAGGTGCTTGCACCTCGACTGCGTGCCTATTGAAGAATGAGCCAACGAGTTTTATCATTTTGTGCGGCTAAGCCCTTTACCGGGTGGAGCCATAGGGAAACCGAGTGTGAATAGCGCGTTTATAAAATGATAAAGACCCGAAGCAAGGTGAGCTACCCATGTCCAGGCTGAAGTTTCATGAAAGTGAAATGGAGGGCCGAACCCGTTTGTCGTACAACGCATTGGGATGAGGTGTGGGTTGGAGTGAAAAGCTAATCGAACCTCGTAATAGCTGGTTCTCTCCGAAATAGCTTTTGGGTTAGCGTATTGTGTTCCCATCGGGGGTAAAGCACTGGAAGGTCTTGACAGGTAGAAATATCGCAAGACCTATCAAACTCTGAATACCGATGGTTAAAAGCAATGCAGTTAGACTGTGGGGGCTAAGCTCCATGGTCAAAAGGGAAACAGCCCAGACCTCCATTTAAGGTCCCTAAATATATACTAAGTGCAAAGAAGGCGGTGGAATTTCTCAGACAATGAGGATGTTGGCTTAGAAGCAGCCATCATTTAAAGAAAGCGTAACAGC
>CAYWWA010000020.1:0-10306 GCA_964462115.1 uncultured Candidatus Saccharibacteria bacterium | reverse complement strand
GCCAAAAAACAAGCTGAGTTGGATGCTGCTAAAGCTGCCAAGGCTCAAACTGATACTAAAAAATAATTATGAAAGCAACTTTAACTCAATATAGACAATCACCAAGAAAAGTTCGCAGTGTTGCTGACTTAATTCGTGGTAAATCTATCACTGTAGCTTTGACTCAACTTACTTTGTTGCCAAAGCGAGCATCTTTGCCTTTAACTAAATTGTTAAAGTCAGCTATTGCTAATGCTAAAAATTCTGGCGAAGACATTGAAAACCTTTTTGTTAAATCAATTCAGGTTGACGGTGGCTTAGTTATGAAAAGACAAATGCCACGTGCTTTTGGACGAGCATATTTAATCAAGAAACGCACCAGCCATATCAATTTAGAATTAGGTGTTAAAAATGTTCCAGCAATTAAATCCGCTAAACCAACCGTTGAGGCAAAAGCCGAAAAGGAGGTAAAAAAAGTTTCTACAAAAAAGGTCGCTAAAAAAACTACTGCTAAAACTAAATAATTTATGTCTCATAAAGTTCATCCGTATTCACATCGCTTAGGCATCATTCGAGGCTGGAAGTCTCGTTGGTTTGCTAACAATCAAAAATATTGTGATTTTGTTAAAGGCGATATGTTAATTCGTAAGTTCATTGAAAAAAACTACCGTGGCTATTTTATTGCCGGAGTAGAAATTGAACGAAGCGCTAAAATCTTTCGTATCATCATCAAAACCGCTCGTCCTGGAATGTTAATCGGGAAAGGTGGTGATGGTGTGACCAAACTTAAAGCTCAATTAAATAAAGTTTTAACTAAAGCTGATTTATTAGACAAAAATCAAGAAATTCGTTTAGATATTGAGGAAATTCGAAGTCCTGAATCTAACGCAATGATCGTCGCTCAAACTATGGCTGAAATGATTGAAAAACGAATGACTTTCCGCCGTGTATTAAAACAAACTATTGAAAGATGTATGGCTAACCGTGATGTTAAAGGAGTGCGTGTCGCACTGGCTGGACGTCTTGGAGGAGCAGAAATGTCTCGTAACGAAGAATTGAAAGCTGGACAAGTTCCACTACAAACCTTCCGTGCCGATATTGATTTTGCTCGTTATGAAGCCCACATGACTTATGGTCAGATTGGTATCAAAGTTTGGATTTATCGAGGAGAGATCTTTGGTAACGAAGTTGAGAAAAAATTTGTTGGAAACAGCCGTGATAATAATCGTGGTTTTGGTCGCTCCAATAATAATTCCCGCCGAGAGTTTAATCGTAAATAATCTAAAATAAAATGTTAGTTCCTAAAAAAGTAAAACATCGAAAGTGGCACACCACTCGTCGTAATCTTGAAAAACGACCAAAGGTGGAAGTGCGCGGTATCAATGTTGATTTCGGTTCTTTCGGTCTAAAAACTATTACTCAAGCTCGGATTACTTCTCAACAGTTGGAATCAGCTCGAAAAGTAATTTCACGAAACTTAGGTAAAAATGGCCGTATGTGGTGCCGAGTTTTTCCAGATCGTCCATTCACCAAAAAACCAGCCGAAGTTAAACTTGGTAAAGGTAAAGGTGAAGTTGAAGGCTATGAGGTAGAAGTGTGGCCAGGTCGTGTCTTATTTGAGGTTGACGGCGTCACCGAGCCAATCGCTCGTGAAGCCCTCCGTAAGGCCGGCACTAAATTGCCATTAAAAGCTAAGGTTGTTGCAAGACAATAATTAAAATAAAATACTATGGCAAAGAAAAAAGATTCATTAAAAACAGTTAGCACTGAAACTTTAATTAAAGATTTAACTGACAAGCAAAACGAAATTCAGCAGATTCGTTTTGGTAAAGTCGGTAAAACTAAAAATGTGAAAGTGGCTAAACAATTGCGAAAGGAGTCGGCTCGCATTTTAACAGAGTTAAACTCTCGCTAAAATATTATGGCAAACGAAGAAACAAAAAAGGGCGGTAAGGTCTTAAAAGGCACTGTCGTCTCAGATAAAATGAAAGATACTTGTGTAGTTAAGGTTGATGCTTATTTCAAGCACCCTAAATACGGTAAGTATATTAAATCCCAAAAAAAATATAAAGTGCACGATGTTGGCAATACTGCCAAAATTGGGCAAATTATTGAAATCGTGGAGTGTCGGCCGATTTCCAAAGACAAACATTTTACTTTAATTAAATAAATTTATGGTACAAGATAAAACTTTGGTCGCTATCGCCGACAACACTGGGGCAAAAATTGGCCGTGTCTTTAAAGTCTTGGGTTCATCTAAAAAACGATGGGCTAAGATTGGCGAGATTGTGGTCTTATCAGTTCAAAAAGCTGAACCACGAAAACAGGTTAAAAAGAAAGATGTGCTTTATGGAGTAGTGGTGCGACAAAAAGCTCCACTTCGCCGAAAGGACGGTTCATATATTCGTTTCGACGAAAACGCGGTCGTAATTATTGATAAAAGTACTCATGAGCCAATTGCTGGACGAGTGTTCGGACCAATTCCACGAGAAATTGCGGAAAAAGGTTTCCAAACTATTGCTTCCAAGGCTCCTGAGATTGTATAAAAATTATGATTACCAAAATGAAAGTTAAAAAAGGTGATGAAGTAAAAGTCATCACTGGACAAGATAAAGGTAAAAAAGGGAAAATTGTCCGAGCCTTTCCTCGAGAAAATAAAGTTTTGATTGACGGCGTCAATGTTCACAAAAAACACATTAAGAAAGGCCGTGGCAACAATGCCAAAAAAGGCGAAGTTGTAGACCGAGCCATGCCAATCAACGCTTCCAACGTGGAGAAAGTCTAAAAATATATTGATAAACAAAAAACGACCCTAAGGCGTTTTTTGTTTATAGCACTTACTTTGATATAATAACAAAATGAAAAACCAAAAGATAAATAAACTATTTAGAGAAATTGTTAAGAGCCTAAATCAACAAAACATCATCCCATTTATTTATGGTTCTTTTGGGTTATCACTTTTGTTAAAAGACAATGAGTTTAAAATTGAAGATTTGGATTTTTTTGTGCATAACAAAAAAGAATTTTTAATTTGCCAAAATATT
This sequence comes from uncultured Candidatus Saccharibacteria bacterium, assembly GCA_964462115.1. Taxonomy (GTDB): domain Bacteria; phylum Patescibacteriota; class Minisyncoccia; order Phycocordibacterales; family CAIZIN01; genus CAYWWA01. The sequence continues at coordinate 7,283 of CAYWWA010000020.1, read as the reverse complement.
TTATTAAATAATGGTTTTGAAAAAGACCCAAAACATTCTCGTGAAATGATTAAAAGAAAAACTTTTGTATCTTTTTTAGATGTTGCTGATATAGAAAAATTGCTTAATGAAAAAATACTTTATAATTTAGAGATTACGCAAGGTGTTTGCTTTTATAATCTGCAGTTAAAGCAATATCTTAAAATTTATGAAAATGGTTTAAAAAATAAATATAGACAAAGCACAAAAGGCAAAATAGATTTGGAAAAGATAAATATGATTAAAGCCAAACTTTAAAAATGAAAATCGCACAAATATACTAACTCAAACAAAAATATTTATTTGCTCAAATCAGAAAAACTTTGCAATTTTGAAGCTGTAATAAAATTTATTGAGGTTGGTTTTTAGCCAAATCTGACCTTATTAAAACCTTGTTTTTTTTTAGATTATATGTATAATATCGTTCATTATCAAACATAATCGTCTGGCATCTATAATAGTGAGGTCAGATCAAAAACCAAATTTATGTCAAAATTTGTATCAATTAAAGATAAAGTCGCCGGTGCATACGATGCGCTAAAGGCTGATTTTAACTATAAAAGCAAGATGCAAGCACCAAAAATCGAAAAGGTGATTGTCTCTGTCGGTGTTGGTTCTCTTCAAGATAAAAAGAAACAAGAACTAATCGCTGATCGTTTAGCTAAAATTACTGGCCAAAAACCAGCTAAACGTAACGCTAAAAAATCTATCGCTACTTTTAAAGTGCGAGAAGGTGATTTGTCAGGTTATCAAATTACTCTTCGTGGCAAGCGAATGGTTGATTTCTTGGACAGACTATTGAATATCGCTCTACCACGAACCAAAGACTTTCGCGGTTTAAAAAATAATATTGATGAAATGGGTAACTATGCTATCGGTATTAAAGAACACACCGTTTTCCCTGAAACCGCTGATGAAGAATTGAAAGATGTTTTCGGTTTATCAGTGCAAATTGTTTCAAATAAACAAGATAAAAAAGAAGTTTTAAAGTTTTTGGAATTAGTCGGATTTCCTTTTGCTAAAAATAATAATATTAAATAATCAACAAAAAATATATGTTAAAAATTAGATTACAACGAGTCGGCAAAAGAAATCATCCAGCATTTCGTATGGTCTTGACCGAATCAAAAAACTCAACTAAGAGTGGAAAATTTTTAGAAATTTTGGGCAACCATAACCCAATCACTAAACACACTGAAATTGACGCAGAGCGAGTTAAACACTGGATTAAAAACGGAGTGCAATTAACTGGTACTGTCAATAACCTATTGATTAACAAAGGAGTTATCAAGGGTGAAAAAGTTGATAAGAATCCTAAAAAAACTGTAGCTAAAAAAGAAGAAGAAAAAGTTGAAGCTAAACCTGAGGTTAAACCAGAAGTGAAAGAAGAGGTGGCTGCAGAAACCAAAGAAGAAGTTAAGCCAGAAGCTCCAGCTGAAACTGCTACTGCATAATTTATACCTATTTTTAATAAAAATCGTCCTTGCTGACGGTTTTTATTTTGCACCGTTCATAATCATCACTAGGCCCATTTTTATTAAAATTATGTTATAGTGATTGGATTATGTTGAAAAAAGGGCAAGACAAGGCTCATGGTGGCTTGCAGGGGCAAGATAATCAAGTTGGCGAAATTAAACTCAATATCCCTGACGATTATCAGGGACAAATTTTAGACTTTGTGAACGAAGCTGAACAAGTAGTCAAGAAAGGTTTTCGAGTTTTAGCGACAACTTTAACTAAAAAAATGGCCGAAGATTTGGCAGAATATTTAAGCGAAAAAGGTTTACGAACACGCTATCTGCACAGTGATGTTAAAACGATTGAACGAATTGAAATTATTTCCGATTTTCGTCGTGGAGAATTTGATTGTTTGGTTGGAGTCAACTTGTTGCGTGAAGGTTTAGATTTACCAGAAGTGGCTTTGATCGGAATATTAGATGCAGACAAAGAGGGATTCTTGCGTAGTGAAACTTCTTTGATTCAGACAATCGGGCGAGCAGCTAGAAACGCCGAGGGTCGGGTAATTTTATATGCTGATAAAATTACTGATTCCATGAAAAAAGCTATTGGTGAAACTAACCGTCGTCGCGCTTTACAAGAAAAATATAATCAAGCACACGGCATCACTCCTAAAACCATTATTAAAAAAGTGGCTGACATCGCTTCTCATCTGAAAAAAGATAGAGATAAGGCTATTGATGAAATGCTGCGGATTGATATGCAAAGATTAACACGAGAACCTCAAGTTTTGTTGAGTGAAAAAGAAGACCAAATGGCAGAAGCGGTAAAGCTTTTAGATTTTGAAACAGCTGCCATTTTGCGTGATGAAATCGCTATCATTAGGCAAAAAATTGCTGAACACATGAAAGATAAAACTGAATTAGATCGTAAAATGTTGGCTAAATTTGACCAAGAATTTTTGGATGAATTTCCTAAAGAAAAAACAAAACGTAATAAAAAAATTAAGGGCGCGAGGTAAAAAATAAATAGATAACTATTGGATATGAAAATAATTAGGATTATTGAATAAATTTTCTCACCAAATTTTTACTTTCGGCTAAGTTTTCTGGTTGTAGCCAGATAATGTTTTGGTTGCGCTTAAACCAAGTGTTTTGACGTTTAGCAAATTGACAGATTTTAGCATTTAAAGTTTCTACCAGCCATTCACGAGATTTTTTTTCTAACAAAAATTGAGTAATATAACGATATTCCAGACCGAGCGAAAACAGCCAATCGGGTGAGATGTTTTTATCCAGTAAACCCTGTACCTCTTCAATCATGCCATGATCTAAGCGTAAAATTAGACGTTGGTAAATTCGTGTTTCTAATTTTTGTTTGTCCCACTTGATACCTAAAAATAAGACATCAAATTTGGGAGTTGTTTTAACTGGAGGAATTTGCCCTAATTGCTGAGCAATTTCAATATAACGGATAAGTCGTTGTTTGTTTTTCTGCTCGGATAAATTTAGTTTTTGAGCGAATGATTGATCTAAATTTTTTAAGGTAGCAAAAAGTTCACCAAGATCTTTATTTTTTAATTCTTCACGTAATAGAGGATTGGGCGAGACTTGAGGTAGCTCATAATTGTAAATAATAGAGTCAAGGTAAAAACCCGTGCCACCACAGATGATGGGTAATTTTTTTTGAGTTAGAATCTCTTCAATTTTAGTTGAAGCCAACTGCTGAAAATCTGCTACGGAAAATTTTTCCCCAGCCTCAACTACATCTAAAAGATAATGGGGAACACCCTCGGTTTCTTGTGGGGTAATTTTTCCTGAACCAATATCTAAGCCGCGGTATACCTGCCGCGAATCGGCGGAGACAACTTCACCGTTGAATTCTTTTGCCAGACGAACGGCCAAGTCGCTTTTACCCGAAGCGGTCTGACCTAACACAACAATCAATTTGGGTAAACTATTAGCCATAAATATAGTAACTTTATATCACAGCTTACTATTTTTTGCAATTTTAATAAAAATATGGTATAATATTAAGATGAGCCCAACTGCCGTTTGGAACCGTTTCTGTAATCGGATTTGGATAAAAAAACAACACCAGAACAAAGCGAAAGTTTTCGTGGGTCTTTCTGGTGGAGTAGATTCTTCAGTTTCAGCGGCTTTATTGTTGCAACAAGGTTATGAAGTGGTGGGAGTTTATATAAAAGGTTGGTATCCAGATTTTATTGAGTGTAACTGGAAGTCAGAACGACGAGACGCAATGCGGGTGGCAGCTAAATTAGGAATACCTTTTTTAACCTGCGATGCCGAGAAAGAATATAAACAATTCGTGATTGATTATTTCGTAGCAGAATATAAGGCTGGACGAACTCCTAATCCCGATATCATGTGTAATCGTTATGTCAAATTTGGAGCGTTTTTTAAATTTGCTATGGAGCAAGGGGCAGATTTTGTAGCGACTGGACATTATGCTAGGGTAGTAGATGGAGCTTTATTGAAAGGTTTAGACGAAAATAAAGACCAGAGTTATTTTTTATGGGGAGTTGATAAGGAACTATTTAAAAAAATTTTATTTCCAGTCGGTCAGCTTAAAAAACCAGAAGTTAGAAAATTAGCGACCAGGTTCGATTTAATCACTGCCAGCAAAAAAGATAGTCAAGGGATTTGTTTTTTGGGTAATATTGACTTGGTTGAATTTTTAGAAAAATTTATTACTCAAAAAAGAGGAAAAGTTCTAACTGTATCGGGCGAAGAGATTGGTTGGCACAACGGGGCTTGGTTTTTTACTATCGGCGAGCGACATGGATTCACTATTAGCCAAAAAGGCGCGAACGATCATCCAATGTTCGTAGTTAAAAAAGATGTAGTAAAAAATGAAATTGTGGTAGCGGATATTTTAGCAGACAAAAAAGCTGAAGTTATCGGGGTGGGCTTGCGAGAAGAAAATTGGATTAGTGAGTTGAAAGTGAATAAAACATATGAAGCTCGGTGGCGGTATCGTCAAGATTTAATTAAGGTAAAATTCGATGGTCAAAAAATTGTTTTCGAGGATAAACAAAGTTTTGTGCCTGAAGGTCAATCGCTGGTGGTTTATGATGGGTCAAACTGTTTGGGGGGCGGCATAATAGATCTTGTATATAGTGCCTAATTTTATAATTTTGGCTGTAAGATTATATTTTAATTTGGTATTTTTGTTGCATTACTTTTATAAAACACAATAAAAATCTAGCGAATTTTTCTTGTTTCGATAATTATTTTTTAGCAATTTTGCTCAATTTTTGTATTTCGTCCATCTTCATCAAAAATTGGCAAAAACCATGCTTGCTAAAAAATTACGATTTCTAAAAGTAATGTAATAAAACACCAAAACAATCTTTAATTTGGCATTTTTAGGTTTTAGTGATAGAATGGTGGGATGTTGTTGGGATACAATCCAACTTAATAAAGGGATTGGGGGTGAAAAAAACGAAGTTTTTTTCACCCCCTCTTTCGTTTTATCAGTTAAAATTATTAAAGAACATGGCTTCTAAAAGAAATAAAAAACATAAATATATTTTCGTGGTTGGAGGGGTGATGTCTGGCGTGGGCAAAGGAATTTCAGTTTCATCAATTGGTTTAATTTTGGAAAGTAAGGGTTATAAGGTAAATTTATGCAAAGTTGATCCCTATCTTAACGTAGATGCTGGCACGATGAATCCCACTGAACACGGTGAGGTGTTTGTGATGGACTCTGGTTTGGAGACCGACCAAGATATGGGTAATTATGAAAGATTTTTGAATCGTGATTTACGCACTGAAGATTATATGACGAGCGGTATGGTTTATAAAACTGTGATTGAAAATGAGCGAGCTTTAAAATATGGTGGTAGGTGTGTAGAAGCTATTCCTGATGTACGTAATGAAATTATTCGGCGCTTTGAACTATCGGCTGAAGTAAATGAGACCGATATTACGGTGATTGAAATTGGTGGCACGGTGGGAGATTTTCAAAACGAACTTTTTATTGAGGCCTCTCGGGTGATGAAAATTAAAAACCCTAAAGATGTGATTTTTGTCATGGTGTCTTATCTGCCAGTTCCTGGTAAATTGGGTGAGATGAAGAGCAAGCCAACTCAGACTGCTTTGCGACAATTAAATAATTATGGCGTTCAAGCTGATTTTATTATTGCTCGTAGTGAAGTAGAAATTGATCAAAAGAGAAAAGAAAAAATTGCCAACTCTTGTTTGGTTAAGGTAGAAAATATTATTTCCGCTCCTGATTGTGATTCAATATATGATATTCCGCTAAACTTTGAGAAAGATGATATTGGTAATCAAATTTTGCGAGAATTAGATTTACCGACCAAACCTAGTCACCTGGCTGATTGGCAAAAATTTGTGGAAAAAAGTAAGACGGTGAAGCGGGAAGTCAAGATTGCGATTGTGGGTAAATATTTTGATAGTGGAGATTTCGTTTTGAGTGACAGTTATCTTTCGGTAATTGAATCACTTAAATTTTCCGCCTACCATTTAGGGGTCAGGCCAAAGATTTCTTGGTTATCAGCTAAAGAGTTTGAAAAAAATTCAGGCTTATTAAACACTCTTAAGGATTACGATGGTATTTTGGTGCCGGGTGGTTTTGGTGAAACTGGAATTGAAGGGAAGTTGGCTGTGATTAAGTTTGCTCGAGAGAATAAAATTCCATATTTGGGATTGTGTTATGGAATGCAGCTCTTAGTGATTGAATTTGCTCGTAACGTTTTAGGTTGGAAAGATGCCAACACGGCAGAAATTAATCCTAAGGCTCAAAAAATAGTAATTGACATTCTGCCAGAACAAAAAGAAAAAATTGCTAAAGGTGATATGGGTGGTTCAATGCGTTTGGGCGCCTATAGGGCTATTTTGAAGAAGGGGTCGATTGCTGAAAAGGCTTACGGTCAGAAAGAAATAGACGAGAGACATCGTCATCGTTACGAAGTTAATCCAGTTTATGTGGCAGACTTAGAAAAAGCTGGCTTAGTATTTTCGGGTAGCTCCGAAGATGGAGTTTTGAAAGAAATCGCTGAATTGCCACAGTCGGTTCATCCTTTTATGCTTGGCACCCAATTCCATCCAGAATTTCACGGTCGGCCACTAGCTCCCCAGCCGATTTTTACAGCGTTTCTAAAGAAAAGTTTAGTCTAATTTTTCTTGATCTGTTTGCAAAAGTGTCATATTGGATTATAATTTTAGCAATTATCAAGATAACATAAAAGCTATGAGTTTAGAATCACCTAAAGCACAAACAATTTATGATAGAGAACCAAAGGTTTTAGAAAATTATCTGAAGGGTAAGGATGAATATACTCTAAAGAAAATAATAAGAGACCCGTGGAAAATTCCTACCATGATAGAGGATGACAGAAAAGCAAATCCAGAGTCTGGGGTTCTTAAAAGAATATCCATGTTTAGCAACAAAGAAATTGCTGATAAGGCTCAAGAAGTATTAGATACGAGAACCCAGGCTGGTTTTTTTGCGGTGTAGTTTGCTTATATCTGGTTTTTACTGCGGGACCTGGACTCGCCCTAGATAAAAATTTTATCGTCATAAAATTTTTTCTCAGGACTCGTCTCATTTAAATTTTTTGCTAAAAATTTAAATTCCGACTTTCGAGTCCAGACCTAAGTGCTACCAGCACTTACTTTCCAGCAGCTTCTCGCTACGCTCTAAGCTGTGTCTCTTGAACAAAATCCGAACTTTTTTCCAAAACAATCCTGATGCGGAATTCTAAAAAATGGACTCGGTAGGGCGAAACAATTTTTCTGGGGTTTTGGATTCGCCCTGCCTCG
>CAYWWA010000019.1:0-12392 GCA_964462115.1 uncultured Candidatus Saccharibacteria bacterium | reverse complement strand
TAATCATTTGGATTTTGCTCGAAAAACATTCGAACTTTGTCCAACAAACACCGCAACGTATCGGAAATTTGAATTCCGATACGTTGCGGAGGGTAGGAGATTCGAACTCCTGGTGGGTTGCCCCACACACGCTTTCCAAGCGTGCGCACTAGACCGCTATGCGAACCCTCCTTTAAAAAGATTTACCAAATAATAAATGCTTTTTAACCGGAGAATTATACATAATTTTATGATTTTATTCAAATTTAACTTATAATTTAATTAAGATTATAAATAATTTTTTATCAAACAATGAACAATACACTTTATTATTACACAGATGAATTTAGTCGTGGTTTTGGTCGGGGCGCCGAGATGCCAAACATCACAGTCAACATAGGTTCTGGAGAATTAGCAGCTTTGGCAGGATTAGGTGTTGGTTTGATGGTGATTTCTTTAATTTTGTTCTTAGCGCTCTTAGGTTTAAAAATGTGGGCAGTTTATACTGCTGCTAAACGTCACGAAAAGTGGTGGTTTAGTTTTTTGTTTATTCTAAACACTTGTGGAATTTTGGAAATAATTTATTTGGTTTGGGTGGCTAAAGTTTTTGCTAAAGAGGAAACTTGTGCTGAGTGTGGTGAAAAAGTAGATCACAAACATAAGAAACACGAGAAGGAAGAGAAATAGGGGAAAATAAAAAGGTTGGGGCCGAAATTTGCAAAGCAAATTTCGGCCCCTTATCTTTTAATTATATCATATTTTACTAAAAAAATCAAGCTATTTCTTACTACTAATAGCTACAATATGTTTGACAAAATTCTCGTCTTTAATTCCGACCATTTGTAATGCTGTATCCAAGACTGAGTCTTTGAGCCACTTAGGGTTAGTGTTGGTCTCTAAAATAAACAAACCACGCTTGGGGTGCAAGATAAAGTCGGAACAAGAATAATGTCTAGCACCCAACGCTCTATGAGCTGAAATTGCTTCTTGTTTGAGTAATTCTTTTTCTAATTGTGAGAGCTTGGCAATTTTCTGGCTAAGCTTTCTGCCGGTTATTTTGTCGTGGAAAGAGTGGTGGGTATAATCTTTGTGTTTAATTTCTATAGGAGGAAAAACATAATAGTCTTGATTGCGGAAATTTTCTAAGACCACACAAGAAAACTCTCGTCCTTTGATAAACTCTTCCACTATCGCTTCATCACTCAAACGAAAAACTTTTGTTAGATTTTTGTTCAACTCAGCCAGGCTGTTAGCGATACTTATCCCAGCCGATAGCGTGCCGTTGTTTGGTTTAATAATAACTGGAAACATAAAGCTGTTAAAAATTGCTTTTGCCACTTGTGGTAAATTATCAGTCGCTTTAACTCGGTGCCAGCGAGGAGTTTTTAAACCATTTCTTTGATAAATTTCTTTGGCTAAGGTTTTATGATGGGCTAATTTGCTAGCCAAACTTTCTGAACCAAAAAAATCTTTTTTATTTTGTCGTAGAATTTGTTGGACCTGACCGTCTTCTCCGTAGATATCACTTGCGGTGTTTATTACTAAATCACATCTGGCCAAAATATTGTCGCAAGAATCTATTTTATTATTTCCAGACCACTGTCGGTGTTTGTTAATCACAATATCAATTGTGCGGAAGTGGGGAGATAGAGCAGTTAAAAAACGTTCTCCCGACAATAGTGAGAGTAAGTCATCAGTGCCTGGGCCGCCTCGTAGCACCCCAACGGTTTTCATGGTTTAATTATAACTTTTTGCTTGGTTTCAGTCAAAAAACTTGGTCGAAATCTTATTCGATGATATAATTTGTGGCATGATACATCATAAATTTGAACGCAGTTTGGTGGTGATAAAACCAGACGGAGTGCAACGAGGATTGATTGGACAAATCATTGCTCGATACGAACAAGTCGGTTTAAAGTTGGTGGCAATGAAAATGATTACCTTATCTGCTGATTTAGTAGAACAACATTACACTTTGGAGGATAATTGGAAGGTTACAGCCGGAGCCAAATCAATTAAAAGCTATTTGGACAAAAATGAAACCCCACCGGAATCTGACCCATTAAAAATGGGTGAGTTGATTTTGACACGTTTGAAAAAATTTATGACTTCTGGACCGGTGATAGCAATGGTTTGGCAGGGAGCAGGGGCGGTGGAGCTAATTCGTAAAATTACTGGTGCGACTGAGCCACTTACTGCTGGCGTCGGCACTATCCGTGGTGATTACGGTTTAGATTCTTATCAAATGACCGGCGGTGATGGTCGGTGTATTCGTAATATTATTCACGCTTCTGGCACAGTTGCTGAGGCTAAACAAGAAATTAAATTATGGTTTAAACCCGAAGAGATAATTGATTATCGTTTGGTCAGCGAACAAATCTTATACGATGTAAACTTAGACGGTATTTTAGAATAAAAATAAAATATGAAAAATTTTAATTATTTAGCTTTTGATTTAGACGGCACATTAGCGCCGAGTAAAAGTATTTTACAAGAGTCAATGGCTAAAATTTTAGGTGAATTATTGGAGACCAAAAAGATTGCCGTAATTTCTGGAGCTAGTTTTGAACAATATAATAAACAATTTGTAGCTTATTTACCAGTTGGGGTAAATTTGGAGAATTTACTTTTAGCTCCTACTAATGGAGCGGAAATTTGTATTTTTCAAGATGGAGCGTGGTCTCAAAAAGAAAAACATTGGTTGGCTGAAGAAGAAAAAAAAATAATCATGCAAGTTTTGCAAGAAGCTTTGCAAGAATTCGGCGTATCTCAAAACAATACTTACGGTCCTCAAATTGAAGACCGAAAATCTCAAATTACTTTTTCCGGTTGCGGTCAGCGCGCCCCACTGGAGATTAAAAAAACTTGGGATCCGGAAGCCAAGCTGCGCAAGCAGATTGCTGACTATGTTTCTCAAAAATTGCCTAATTTATCAGTACGAATTGGAGGCATGACTTCGGTGGACATCACTCAAAAAGGTATTGATAAAGAATATGCTCTTAATCGAATTTTTGATATTTGGCAAATAGCACCGGCTGATTTATTATTTGTCGGTGATGCTTTATTTGAAGGCGGCAACGATGAACCAGCGAAAAAAACAGGTTGTGAGACATTGCAAGTGCAAGGTCCAAGCGAGACAGAAAAAGTTTTACAAGAAATGTTAAAAGGCTAATTTGATTTATTTAATAAAATATATTATATAATTAACTATAAAAATATGATTGAACAAGAAGATCGACCATGGGGCAGATTTGAAACCTTTGCCAAAAATGAGACCGCTACGGTTAAAATTTTAACTGTTTTACCAGGCGAGGAAACCAGTTTACAAACTCACGAACACCGCGAAGAACATTGGTATGTTATCTCTGGGCAACCAATCATTACCGTGGGAGAAATGTTGGTAGAAAGTAAGGAAGGAGCAGAGTTTGTAGTAGCAGTGGGCGAAAAACATCGGATCAATGGTGGTAAAACTGGCACTAAAGTTTTAGAGGTTTCCAAAGGTGAATTTGATGAAAACGACATTGTGCGTTTGCAGGATAAGTATCAAAGATAAAATTATGTATAGTATTGCTTCCCATTTTTTAATAGGTGCTGTGTTGGCTAGTTTTGTCTTATTCTTCATTTTTCAATATTTTATGTCCGACTGGTTGGCTGCCCCTTCCAGCATCGGCTTGGTTTTTGTCTATTTAATGTTTTTAGATTAAAGATTGATGATTTAAAAGTATTCTTTATCGTGTTTTTATTGGAAAAATATTTTATATATTTTTATAATAGTATTATAAATAATTAATTATAATCAACATAACAAATAAATGTCATTTGAAAATTTTACTCAAAGACCAGTTAGTCAGGATGGGGCAGAACCCAAAAGTAATTTAGATACAATGTTAGAAAAGGCGGAATCTAGAAACAGATTAGGTTCGATTAAACAATATCTTCAAAACCTATCTCAGGCGTTAGCTGCGGGTGCACTTTTGGTTCTTGCTCCCATGTCTAGTCAGGCAGAGGCTGATACTAGTGGTGGTTATCTTGAATCAGTTACTACGGAAGAGCTAGGACAATCTTTTAGTGGAAATCCTGAGTCTTCTGGTTATTCGGAATACTTAATGCACAACCCTGATGCGGTGAGACAAATCGGTGAGGAAATTATGGATTTGTTAGATACTAATTCTATAAATGAGGAAACTTTTGAGAAAATTTGTAAACTTATGCCAAGAATCGATGATTCCTCATCGGAAATGTCTGGTTATCAAATATCTGAAAATAATGAATCAAAAATAATTAATTTAAATTTATTTGGGTCTAATAAGCAGGATGATAATAATCTTAATTCTTATTTGTTAACCGGAGAAATGGTGGTGGGTAATGATGGTAATATTGACTATATTATTACTTCAATTGACGCTAATAGCGGTACTCAGAAATGTATGACTAATCGTGGTTTAGTAAATAAATAAGATTAAAAGTATTTGCTATATCTTATGATATAATCCTATTATGTATTACATCGTTGGTTTGGGTAATCCGGGTGAAGAATATATAAATACTCGTCATAATGCCGGACGGACTATTTTGGAGTTATTACAAAATAAATTTGAATTGGACGATTTTGTGCTTGATCAAAAAAATAATGCTTTAACCAGTGAAGGTAAAATTGGCAAAGAAAAAGTCTGTTTAATTCAACCAGAAGGTTTTATGAACAATTCTGGTAAGTCATTAAAATTTATTAAAACTAAAAAAGAAGCCAGCCGAGTAATTGTGATTTATGATGATTTAGATTTACCGCTGGGCAGAATTAAAATGTCATTCAATCGTGGTACGGGTGGGCATAAGGGGGTTGAATCTGTAGCTAAGCAACTCAAAACTTTAGAGTTTATTCGGGTGCGGATTGGTGTTTCTCCTCAAACCCCTACTGGAAAAACTAAAAAACCAAGTGGCGAAGATAGGGTGATTAAATTTATTTTGGGTAAGTTTAAAGATGAAGAATTGAAAGAACTTAAAAAAGTGGCTAAGCAAGTGGGCGAGGTACTGACAATTTTATTTACTGAAAAAAAACAAGCTTTAGAAAAGGCGACAGCTGTGGCTAATCAAAGTTAGAAAAATGTAAATTATTTGCTTAAATCAGAAATACTTGCTAAGCAAGAAATATGGTTTAGGTTTGATTTATTAAGTAAAACTTGCAAAAAAATGCAAAATATGCTATAATATAGAAATGGGGGTTAGTGGTCTTTATCGTGTTCAAGCTACCCCTAGGGACGAAGATGAAAGATTGTCTGCTTTCGTCTTCGTCCCATTTTTATTTTTAAAATTGTAAATTGTGAAAAATTTTTGGCAAAAATTAAATAAAAAATGCAAGCGTCAAAAACAGCCAATTTTATGTATTGCTCCCATGGCCGATGTAACTGATCTAGCTTTTCGAGAAATGTTTGCCAAACATGGTAAGCCTTCAGTTTTTTTCACTGAATTTGTTTCGGCGGATGGATTGGCTTTAGCTGATAAACTAGGACAAAAAAAACTTTTAGAAAATTTTCGCACTACCCAAAAACAAAAACCAATTGTGGCTCAAATTTTTGGAGCTAATCCACAGCATATTGTCCAAGCAGTAAGAATAGTCAAAAAACTTGACTTTGCTGGGGTAGATATCAATATGGGTTGTCCAGAAAATAAAATTGTTAAACAGGGAGCGGGAGCAGGGTTAATTCGTACGCCCCAATTGGCTAAGGAAATTATTTTAGCGGCTAAGTTGGAGGCGGCGAAAGGACTAAAAAAAATTCCAGTCTCGGTTAAGACCAGAATTGGTTTCAATAAAAATGAAATTGAAACTTGGTTACCAGAAATTTTATCTTGTCAACCAGCAGCTCTAACTTTACATTGTCGCACTCGTAAAGAGATGTCTTTGGTGCCAGCTGATTGGCAACAGATAAAACGAGCGGTAGCTTTGCGAGATCAGATGCAAAAAGATTTACCAGTGGCTGAACGAACTTTGATTATCGGTAACGGTGATATTAAAACACTCATTGAAGCTAAACAGAAACAACAGGAAAGCTCTTGCGACGGAATTATGGTGGGTCGTGCTTTGTTTGGTAATCCCTATTTTTTTAATGCTAAAAAACAAAAATTAGGAGTGGAAGAAAAATTAAAATTATTGTTAGAGCACACTCAACTTTTTGAAAAATATTTTATCAAAAAACGTCCAGAACAGTTGCGGCACAATTTTGCTATTATGAAAAAACATTACAAAGCTTATTGTGCTGGCTTTGATGGAGCCAAAGAGTTGCGGATTAAGTTGATGGCGACAGATAATCTCAAAGAGATTAAACAAATAATAAGGGTTTTCTTAAAAAAGTAGAAAATAAAGGGGTTTTTAGATCCTAGACTACTTAAAGATATAAACAATGGACAAAAAAAACAATCCGTGTTATACTTGTCATCGTAAGTGTCTTATTGTGCTATTTGGGGTTTCTAGATGTGCAGGTGAGAAAATGTTCTCCTTACGATTATCATAAAAGAACATAAATTAAATCCATTTAATGGAAAACAGATTATATGTTGGTAACTTACCGTACACAGTTACCGATGAGTCCTTGAAAGAGGCATTTAGCGTAGCTGGTAACGTAGTTTCCGCTAAAATTGTTATAGAAAGAATGACAGGCCGAAGTAAAGGCTTTGGTTTCGTAGAATTTTCTACTGCCGAAGAAGCACAAAAAGCTATTGAGCAATTCCACGATAAAGATCTTGATGGAAGGGTCTTGACTGTGAATGTTGCTAAGCCATTGGAAGATCGTCCAAGACGAGATTTCAATCGTGGAGGTTTTGGTGGTGGTAATCGTGGTGGTTTCCGCCGAGATTATCGTAACGACCGCAACAGCCAAGATAATCAATACTAATTTAGTATAAAAATAAAAATACCTGCTGACGCCAGGTGTTTTTATTTTAATTTTTATAATTCTCGTTGCCCAGGAAATAGTGAAATTGTATTAAACGGATACAGACGGATAAGAGCTCGCCCAACCAAAAAATCTTTTGAGACTGGTCCGATTACTCGGGAATCTTTAGAGTTGGTGCGATTGTCTCCCATCATATAGTATTCATTATCTTTTAACTGCACATCGCAATAAGTTTGACAGGAAGTAGATTTATGAATGAAATTATCATCCAACACAATTCCATTTAAGTTTGATTCATTATAAATAATTGTTTGGTTATTTTTGATAACTACTCGTTCATTAGGTAGGCCGATGATGCGTTTAATATAATATAAGTCTGGATTTTCAGGTGGATGAAAAATAACTACATCACCGCGTTTAATATTACCCAGTAAATAAGAAATTTCATCTACAATTAGATATTGGTTATCGGCAAAAGTTGGATCCATTGATGAACCAGAAACAATAAAAGGTTGAGCAATAAACATCCTAAAAGGAACTACGATAATCAACAAAACGACAATAAACTTAATTGTCTCTAAAATTTCCGCCCAAATCACGTTTTGGGGGACAGTGGTCTTTTCTAACATCGTTTAAGTATACCATTAAATGTGTAAAAATAAATTTTTTTGATAATTATTTTTTTACTAATTGTTTTTTGATGTTATACTCTAATCATGAATCAAGATAAACAAAATATTGATATTGACCCAATCGTAGCTCATAGTGCGATTTTAATGTCCCAAGAGGTTTCCGCTAAGATTATTGCAGTTTTAACTAAAGGAGGAAAATTAGCAGAGTTGGTAACTCAAGCTAATCCTTATGCTCAGGTTTTAGCTTTTACTGATGATGAGGCAGTGGCTAAAATTATGTCTGAACAGGGTATTTTAGCGACAGTAATTATTCAGCCGATTAACGTGGCGGGAGCGATTGAACAGGTGCGACAGTATCTATTGCAAAATGATTTAGCTATCAAAGGAGACAAAATTATTTTAACTTATGGTCGGCCAGAATATGTGGAGGAAGATTTAGCCTATCTGTCAGCTATTATTACCGTTTAGTCTTAATTAGAAGTTGAGGTGCTTGGTCTTGTTGGCGACCAGCTCAGCTATATTTTGAAGTAGGGGTGGTAAAGATAAATCCTGCGGTAGAGACTGTAGAGCGGTTAGGCCTTCGGTGGTCTGCGTTGGTTGATAATTTTGATCTTGTGATAAGTTATGACCAAATTGATAATTGCGACTCTGTGGCGAAGAGCAGGTCAGGGTTAGATCACCTATACCACAAGCTAAATCACAGGTGGATTCTTGTCCTCCTAAAGACTTGACTATAATTTTCATTTCCCAAATAGCTGTTGTTAGGTATTTCTGTAACATAACTGGGTCTTCCGCTAAATGCAAGAAGCCAGCTCCAATAGCGTAAATATTTTTGATAGTGCCACAAAGCAGGACGCCAATATGATCGTCGCTGAGTTCAATAGTGAGCCAATCGGTTTGTAATAAATCTTGTATTAGGGGCGAGGTAGCGGTGAGGGTGGTTTTTTGGTGCTGGTCTAATTGTTGAGCAAAAGCTGGGCCCGATAAGAGCGAGAGTTGACTGAAGATTTGAAAAAGTTTGAAGTCGCAGATGCCTTTACTGGCCAATATAACTGTTTGTGTAAAATTAAAATTTTTAGGTAAACTAGAAATAAAATCAGGGATATATTTGGCTGGTACAGCAATAATTAAGACTTCGTTGTCCACCAGAGTTTCAGTCAAATTGTGACTAATCACTAACTCTTTGCTGCTTTGTTTAGGGTCGTAAAAAATTACTTGGTGTTGTTTGCTAAGTAGGATTTTACCGATTGACTGCCCAAAAACTCCAGCTCCCGCAATAGTTATTTTCATTTTACCATTATATCATTATTTTATAATTGAACCAAAATTAAAATTTTGATTTTACTTTTTGGATTGTTCGGCGGTAAAAACTTTTATTAGTGTTACGAGGCTTGCCATTAATTTCACTAATTTCTTCAAAAGTTAAATCATGGTCTAGGTGTAATAAAATAATTTCTCGTTCAGCCGGTGATAACTCTTTTAGAATTTGCCTAATTTTTTCTAAGTCTGCTTCATTGGATAGTAGTTCTACTACACCCGCTGTCTCATCAGCTAAAGAGTCTTCAAAATTAGTTACTTCTCCTTCATCGTCATAGTTGCTAAGACTAGAAAAAGGTATGGTTTTTTTCTTTTTTAAATGATCCAATATAGTGCGATGGGCGATAGTTATGGCCCAGCTGGTAAACGGTTTAGCAGCATCATATTTATGGAAATTTTTCCATAACTTAATGGCGGTCTCCTGCAAAACATCCTTAGTATCGGCGTCATCAAGACAGATGCGAAAAATAAAATTATAGAGAGTGGTGAAATGCTCTTTAAAGAGTTGATCAAAATTTGGCAGAGAATCATCCATTTAATCTATACAGTATAAAATATTTTTTACACAAATAAAACCAGCTTAAGAGGGATATTTGTTATACTAATTTAGTAACAATGATGCATGGATGGCAAGAAAATTTAATTTCGTGGCTGGGGGCAACGCTGGTCTTGTTTTTAGGGTTAACTCTTTTTGCTTTTTGGTCGCTTAATACTTTTAGTGGTGATAATTTAGCCGAAGTTATGTCGGGAGTGTATCGTGAGTGGGCTGTGGGTGAAGTTGATACCACGACTATCGGAGTCTATGCAGTACAATATTTTGCTGAAGATTATGCTGGGAATGTTGGCTCTGGGCCAACCACGACAGTATATGTTCAAGATACAACACCACCAGTTTTTATTTATAGCTCACCCAATATCTATGTAGAACGACAAAACGAGTCTGATCTGCTGTTTGATTGGAATAGTTATCTGAATCACTTTATTAGCGCCAGTGATGCCTATGACAGCCTGCACGGTTTTAGCACCAATTTGGAGATTACCTTACCAACCGGTTTATCCTTAACTAAGGTGGGTAGTTATCCTCTTACGCTTTTTGCAGTTGACCGACAAGCCAACAGCACCACTTCAACTGCGGTGAGGATTATAGTTCGCGACACTTTGGCGCCCAATCTTGTAGTGTCAACTACCACTGATCTAGTCATAATTAGTGCCAACGAAGAAATTATGTTGCCGGACGGATGGCAACGTGTTTCTAGCACTACGGTGGAGTTGCCAGTTTATACTGATGGTTACGTCTACGTAGACATCTGTGATCTATATCAACATTGTGTGGGTAAAACTATTACAGTTAATTGGTTTGGAAATTGGCCGGAGCCCCCAAAACCTCCCACCAACAATGTTGGAAGAGTAGGCGGTGGTAGTCGGTTGGTTGACCATGATTCGCGTCAAAATCTGATTGATACTATTCGTAATGTAGTGAAGATTTTACAATCTTCTTGTATCACAATAGATGCCAAAATTTTATCAATGGTTCAAATGCCAAGTGTAAATTGTGAGAGAGTCTTAGTCAACGATTTACAATTTAGTCCTTCGCAACTTTTAGCTCAGTGTCCTAATTTGGATTACAATGACAAACACTCTTGTGTGCCTTTGTTGCAAGAATATTTAAATGCCAACAACATTCTATTAGCTGATAAAGGGGTTGGTGCACCGGGTTATGAAACTGAATATTTATGTAACCGCACGGAATATGCTCTAAAACGCTTTCAGCAATCTCACAACTTAGCAACTACGGGTGTTTTGGATGAAGCTACTAAGAAAAATATTTTACAAATTGGTGACTTTTATCAGACTAATCTAAATTTGAATTTGATAGTGCCTAATGCTAAAATAGAAAGTGCTGATTGTCCGGCCGGTGAACCTCGGTGGTAATTTAATAAAATATGATAATGACGATAAAACATTTTCTATTTAAAATAGTCTTAAGCTCCATGGTTTCTCTCTGTGTTTTTGCTGTGGCATCAGACCAGATTTTGGCTCAGGCTGATATTTTACTTCAAGGACAAACTCATTTTTATTCACTTTTTCAACGAGGTGATCGTGGGGTAGTGGTGGCTAAGCTAATTTTTACTAACGACAGTAGTGATTTGATTAGATATTTTGAATTCTATACCAAAGAAGAACTAAGTAACTTGAAAGCTTGGCAATTAAATTTTGATTCTAATTGCACCACTTATCAAATTGATTTGCAAGGTCTCAAACTAACTCCAGTTGTTAATCAAAAATTACAAAATTTATTTAAAGAAGTCGGCAAAACTATCAAGATTGTTAATAATGGCAACATTGAAAAACCAGATAAAGAAATTATGATAAGTAAAGATCAGTTAGTCTGTGTGGCTATCGCTGAGCAAATAGATCCTGAAACTTTTGATAAAAGTGATGCCGAATTATTTTTGCAGAAAACTGAAGTTAGACAAGATGGTTACAAATATACGGTTGCCATACCTAATCCGATACCCGAGGGACAAACTGGGGCGGTGGTATTAAGTTATGACTTAGCAAGTGATAATAACTTTGTTTGGAATAATCTTGTGTGGAGTGGCCTGAGGGTTAATGCTCCTATCAATCAGGTGGTGTTTAGTTTGGTAGCTGAGAAAGGGAATATTATTAAAGATAAAAATACTGAAATTGTGGTGAGTAAGATGAGTGATGAAGCAACTTTTCTTTTAGATTCTTTTTCAAATACGCCAACAACCCCTAATGTTAAAGCAATTAATCTAATCGGTCGAGTAGGTGAATATATGACTCAAAGTGATTATTTGATGCCGAACGAAACTTGGACAGTAGATTTAAAAATTACTGATCAAAAATGGAAGTTTTATTGGAATTATTATATGACCACGCTAATTGTTTTAATAATTCTTGGGGTTGGTATTTGGCTCTACATTCGCAACAACAAACCTCGTCGTTGGTAGTCTGGTCTATAATGATGTTTGCTTCATTAAATACTTGACTTTTTTTCATTTTTTGTTAATATATGGGAATTGCTCTTATGAGCGATTTTATATAGTTAAATATATAAAAATCGGTTCTAAATATGCATAGATTTGAGTTTGCTGCTGACAAAGTCAGATGTATGTGTTTCCGTTAGTTTATGACCGAATTATTCAGTAAAATTATTAGTTAAAATGTTTTTTAGATTTTAAAATATAGTCTAAAATTCAATCAACAAAAAAAAACACACAGATGACACGTTCGCTGAAAAAAGGTCCTTTTGTAGATGAACGACTTTTGAAGAAAATTGTTGGCAAAAAACCGCTTGAAACCGGGCTTATTAAAACTTGGTCTCGCGCTTGTCAAATTTCTCCAGAAATGATCGGATTTACATTTGGAGTTCATAATGGTAAAGAACACATCGCTGTGTTGGTGACTGAAGATATGGTAGGTCATCGACTCGGCGAATTTTCTTTGACTCGTAAATTTATTAAACACGGTGGTAAAATGCAAAAAGAATTGGAAGCCGCCAAAAAACAAGCTGAGTTGGATGCTGCTAAAGCTGCCAAGGCTCAAACTGATA
>CAYWWA010000018.1:0-13982 GCA_964462115.1 uncultured Candidatus Saccharibacteria bacterium | reverse complement strand
ACTTGATTATTTTAATTTTTGTGCTATACTCTTTCAGTTGGTTTTTGGCTCTATCGTCTAGTGGTCAGGACAGCGGGTTTTCAATCCGTTAACCGGGGTTCGACTCCCCGTAGAGTCACAAAAATAATAATGAAAAGTGTCAGTAATATTTTTTAAAAATATTTTTGAAGATTATATAGGGGGTCTAAAGACAGAACAGCTTTTTTCAGCAGAGAAAAGTTGTGAGTCGTGGTTATCCTAACTATATTTTTACAAAAAAATATAAAAAATAAAATAGTGTGCACAAATTACTCTATGCACACTAATAGTCATGTTTTTTGTTTACTACAATCCCTTTCGCATGCTCTCAGGAGCATTATCTTCTTCGGTAAGAAGCGCGATTGGAACACGGGAGGGGACCATAATCCGACATTTTCCGAATACACTATTATAAAGATGAAGTATTACCAACCCGTCACTTCCTTCTTCTGGTTGAGACAGTACTTTGTCTCCAGTGGCGAGGATGTCGCCAATTGTTAAGGCGCGAGGTTGGGCCAAGCGCTTTGTTCTCAGCTTGTTGTCACCGTTTCCGTAGCGGTGAACGTGCTCATCAAACCCGTATGCTTCTGCCATTTTTTAATCTCCTTTTTGGTTGTGAATGTCCACAAGTCTAGTTTTGTTTTACCATAGATATCAAACAAAATAAAGTTAGAGCAAAAAAATAAAATCCTAGAAAAAATAATTTCAAAATTTAAAAAAGTTGATTCAGCTATCAACAAACTCAAAACCTTACTGGAAATAGAGTTTATTTTTTATTTATAATTGTCGGTGGACTATAGGGGAATCGAAGCTTACAGCTTCAGTAGAGTTTACTTGCCGTACGGTTTTGCTTCCGCTTTGCTCCAGCAAAATCCGCCGTCTAAGTAAACTTTTCGATTCCCGAGACGCCGAGTAATACTATTACTCGGCTATTAACAAACGAAAGATTCATCTAACAATGCAACAAAACAATATCCTAGATTAATGTGGACTATAGGGGAATCGAACCCCTCACCTCTCCCATGCCATGGGAGCGCTCTACCAAATGAGCTAATAGCCCTTATGCTGTGACTGTTGTGAATAAATTATATTTTATTTTGATATTTTTTTCAAGATAAAACCTCTTGCTTTATAAACAGAAAATAAAAAAACCTCCGTGTCTGGATAGCATAGCTTCATGATAGCTGTGCATAACACGGAGGGCGGTTTGCCATTGAAGGCAGTTGGGCTAGACACCTAGCGAGCGGGGCTTTACTGTTGGGACAACCAGTAAGTTTGACGTGCTCTGTTTCAAGCAACGTTTCAAAACAAACAGCGGTTTTAGTCCCTGAACCCCCACTCGCTCTTACAAGTATAGCATACATCATTTAAAAAGTCAAGTTAATCTAAAAAAGATACGTAAATCTAAGGTCATATTTGACATTTCTTGGATTTTTTGTTAGTTTATATTGACTTATTATCAATTATGGATAAAAGTAAAAACATTGTCACCGGGACAGTTGTAGAAGCTTTACCGAACACCGAATTTCGTGTACAAGTTGATGACACGGAAGAGGTGATTTTATCTTTTTTGTCGGGAAGGATGAAGCTCCACCATATTCGTGTGGTGGTAGGAGATAAAGTTGCTATGGAACTAGATCCTTATGGTGGTAAAGCGCGTATCAATAAGCGCTTATAAAAAACAATTTTATTGATATTTATTATTATGAGAGTTAAATCAACTATCAAAAAACGAGATGCTAATGATAAGATTGTCCGCCGTAAAGGTAGACTTTATGTCATTAACAAGAAGAATCCTCGCTACAAACAACGTCAAGGATAAAGCGGTTGTTTGGACGACTTTTGTTTTTCCGTTTAATCAATTTTGTTTCGTTCTATTGCAAAGTAGTACTCAACAAAACATCTACGACAAAATTCAAAATTCACCCCAAACATCTTAGCTCTATATTTTTGAAAAAGTATCAGCTTGGAAAATTATTATTAAATATTATTAACAAAAAATATTAAATGCGTATCTTAGGTATAACACTTCCAGATGAAAAAAGAATCGAGATTGCTCTTACCGCGCTTTATGGGATTGGTCGCAGTCGCGCGCATAAGATTCTCGCTGAAGCAAAAGTAGAATTTGAAAAGAAAGCAAAAGACTTGTCGGCCGACGAGGAAAATGCTATTCGTCAGATTGTAGAAAAATTCAAATTGGAAGGCGATCTTAAACGAGAAGTTGCTGGCAACGTCAAGCGACTTAGAGATATTAAAAATTATCGCGGTATTCGACACATCCGCAAATTACCAGTTAAGGCACAACGAACCAAAACCAACTCTCGCACCGTGCGAGGTAATGTTCGCAAGACTATGGGTTCTGGACGTAAAATTGCCGAGAAGAAATAATCACTAAAATTATGGCAAATAAAACTAAAACAGAAACTACTGAGAAAAAAGTGAAAGTTTCTTCAAAAAAGAAAATTGAATCAGGTATTTTGTATGTAGAATCAACCTACAACAACAACCGAGTTTCTTTGACTGATGTTAAAGGCAATGTAATATTGTGGACTACATCAGGCAAACTTGGATTTAAAGGAGCCAAAAAAGGCACTCCTTTTGCTGCAGCAAAATTAGGCGAAGACTTAGCTGAAAAAGCTTTAGCTATGGGACTGAAAGAAATTGCTGTAGTTATTAAAGGCGTCGGTTTTGGTCGAGAATCAGCGGTGCGTAGTTTTATTACCAAAGGTTTTGTAATTAGCTCCATTAAAGATGTCACTCCGGTGCCACATAATGGTCCAAAACCTAAAAAACCACGTAAATTGTAAAATAATTAAAATTTAACATTATGAAAATCGGACCACGATATAAAAAAGCAAGACGGTTGGGTAGTTTTATTTTTGAGAACACCTCAACTGCTAAATTTTCCGCTCACTTAACTAAGAAAAAAGCTAATCCAGATGGGGTTAGAGCTAGAACTGACTATGGTAACTTGTTGTTAGATAAACAGCGAGTGCGATTTACTTATGGTATTAACGAACGACAGTTTGGGAATATCGTAAATAAAGTTATCGCTGAAGGTTCATTGAAACCAGAAAATAGTCTTTACGCTATTTTGGAATCACGATTAGACAACGTTGTTTTACGAGGTGGTTTAGCTAGCACTCGAGCCGCCGCTAGACAATTAGTTGTACACGGCCATATTACCGTTAATGGTAAAAAGGCTCGGGTTCCATCTCAGACCCTACGGGCTGGTGATAAAGTTTCTATCCGTCCAGAAAGCGCTAATACTAAAGTTTTCGCCACACTTGATGAGAGATTAAAAACTGTCAATGAGTTGTCTTGGTTGAAAATTGATAAAGCGAATAAGGTGATCACAGTTGAAGGTATGCCAAAATCCCTACCGGGTGAAAGCAAGCTAAACTTATCCGCTGTTATTCAGTATTACCGACGATAAGATTAAAAAAGATTATTATCAAGATTGAGTTATTAAATAAATAATTAAAATATCAAAATTATATGTCGGAATATGAAATTATCTTACCTACCGAACCAAAGGTAGTAAAAGAAGAAGGAAATGTTGGAGTTTACGAAATTGCCGGGTTGTATCCTGGATATGGACACACCTTGGGTAATTCTTTACGTCGAGTAATTTTGTCTTCAATGTCTGGAGCAGCGATTACTCGGGTTAAAATTGACGATGTGCCTCATGAATTTACTACCATTAACGGAGTAAAAGAAGATGTGGTAAACATTTTGTTGAATCTAAAACGTTTGAGAATTGAAATGCTGACAGGTTATGAGCAGACTGCTTACCTTAGAATTAAGGGAGTTAAAACCGTCACTGGTAAAGACTTAGAAGCAGGAAGCCAGATCAAGATTTTAAATCCAGAGCAGGTGATCGCTACCTTGACCGAAAAAGATGCAGAGTTAAATATTGAAATTACTATTGAAAAAGGTATTGGTTATCGTTCAAGAGAAAATCTTGCTAAAGACAGAGTAGAAATCGGTTCAATTGTTTTAGATGCTAATTTTTCTCCAATCGTCCGCGTTAGTTACGAAGTAGAAGACGACCGAGTGGCCGACCGAACCGACTTCAATAAATTAACCATGTTTATTGAAACCAACGGCACCGTTTCGCCACGTCAAGTTTTAGAAGATGCTATCAGAATTCTGATTCAACAACTAAGTGCGATTGTTCATTTTCAAGATGAGGTTTCGGCTCCAGTTGTCAAGAACGTCGTTGTTGAAGAAGAAGAAACAATTAAGGATAGCAAGGAATTTCTAAAGACCAGAATTGAAGATTCAGAATTTTCTAACCGAACTCGTAACGCCCTAGTCAAAGCCAGCATTAAAACCATTGGTGGCTTAATCAATAAGACTGAAGATGAAATTAAAGAAATTGAAGGTATTGCTGATAAGGGGGTAGCTGAAATTAAACAGTTGCTAGCAGATAATGGTTTTGAACTTAAAAAATAAATTAACAGAATTAAAAAATGAGACATCATAACACAAACAGAAAATTTGGCCGTGTGCGAAAGGTGCGACAGGGTTTGATGCGATCATTGGTGGTAGCGATTGTAGAAAAAAACAAAATTACTACTACCGAAGCTAAAGCCAAAGAATTGCGTCCAGCAATTGAAAAGTTGGTTACTATTGGTAAAGCTAATAGTCTAACCGCTCGACGTTTGTTGACAGAAAAAACCGGCTCAGCTGTGGTTGCTAAAAAAATCGTAGAAGAAATTGCACCTAAATATGCTGAACGGAAGGGTGGATACACCAGAATTGTAAAATTAGGTCGGAGATTAAAAGATGCCGCTCCAATGGCTTTAATTGAATTTATCTAAAAATATGACAACAGAATTAAAAAAATACACCATTGATGCAGCTGGCAAATCCTTAGGGAGAGTTGCTAGCCAAGCCGCTAAATATTTGATTGGCAAGGAAAGCACTGATTACGCTCGCAATGTAGTAGCTAACGTTAAGGTTGAAATTGTTAATGCAGCTAAAGTTAAGCTTAGTGATAAAAAATTGCGAGATACTACACATACTCGTTATTCTGGTTATCCGGGCGGTATTACCACCCTAAGCTCAGCACAGGTTGTGGCTCAAAAAGGATATAAAGAATTGATGCGTAAAGCGGTCGATGGTATGTTACCAAAAAACAAACTTCGCGATGTGCGAATTAAAAATTTAATCATTAGCGAATAAAATTATGGCTACAAAAATAGAAAAATATTTTGAAGCAGTTGGACGAAGGAAGACCTCAATTGCTCGAGTCCGAATCTTTGAAGCTAAAAGTCAATCAGTTAAAATCAATGATAAAGATTTAGTTGATTATTTTAAGACTGAAGAGCAGCAAATGGTAGTTTTGGAACCAATTACTAAAAATGAAGTTCCGGCTAAATTTGCTATCACAGTTAAAGTGATTGGAGGCGGAATGCATTCACAAGCAGAAGCAATTCGTTTAGGTATTTCTCGAGCTTTAATTATCTTTGATAAAGAATTGAGATCTACTCTAAAAGATCAAGGATTCTTAAAACGAGACGCTCGTGCTAAGGAACGAAGAAAATTCGGTTTGAAGAAGGCACGCAAAAGCCCGCAGTGGTCAAAACGATAAGAAACATAAAAGCACCGCAAGGTGTTTTTTGTTTTTTATCGAAAAAATTTCATTGTGTTATAATAGTTGTGTTATGCGTCAAATTTGGCACCTGTTTTCTCAAACGTTGAATAATTTTATTTTTGGTCAGTCAGATAAAACCGATTGGAATAGTTTGCCTCGCTGGAATAATAATTCAAACGAAATAATCTCCATTTTTCAATATCATCATCCAGCTGTGCGAGAGCTAATTTGGAAGTTTAAATATCGTGGTGACAAATTAATTACTCAAAAATTTGCCACCTATCTTTTTGATTTAATTATGGAAGAGGAAAGTGATCGCCAAGAATTTGGAGCAAAACCAAGTATCTTAATTTCTATTCCCGCTCGTCCTGAACGACTCAAACAAATTGGTTTTGATCAATGTGACAGGTTAGTTAAAAATATTTTTTTACGATCGCCTAAGAGTTTTGTTTTAGGAAAAAATATCTTACTAAAAATTAGTCACACTAAAAGTCAGGCACACACCTCAAACGCCAAGGAGCGTCAAAATAATGTATTAGGTTCATTTGCTGTAAACCCAAAAACCATCACACAAATAAAAGACCGTAATATTATTTTAATTGACGATGTTTGGACTACTGGTGCTACTATCGATGAAGCCAAAAAAGCTTTATCACAAGCTCAACCAAAGCAAATTAAAGTTTATACTTTAGCGCATTAGTTTTTTCATAACTATTTTATACACATTTTTGTATTTCTTTTTTTTTGTTTGTTATAGTATATATCTATATGAACAAAAAACTAGCTAAACTTTTAATCTCAGTATCAGTCTGTCTCGTGGTTGGTGTTAGTCTCGTATTGGCACAATCTAAACCCATATATAAAAGTTCTGGCATACAAGCTAAAACAGGAACCATAATCTCTGACAAAATAGTAGCTAACAGTGTAGCGGTCTTACCAAATATGTTGGTGGATGATTTATCGGTAGCTTATACCGCTAAACCAGCCCAGACCAAAGCTACTGGCAATGCCTCTACCAACTCTAATGCCGCGGGTAATGTTAATAAAAATTTTAATTTAGGTATCAATGGTAAAATAACCGCCACTGAGTTTTGCGATTCAGCTGGTAACAACTGTTGGACGGTTGATGAAATTTTAGCTCAAATTGCTAAATTAACGCCATACTCTACTTGTCCTTAATAAATTAATAAATTTTATGATCAAAAAAATAAATATATTTTTAACACTTTCGATACTCTTTTTAGTATCTAATATCCAAGTAGCTAAAGCAGATGCTGACCTTATTCCTGTATACACAAATAGTGTAGACCAACAAACACGTTTTGGGGCTCTAATTACGGATAAGCTTGAAACTAAAACTTTTGCAACACCATCACTTTTAAAGTATCTAGCTAATCAAAAACTATTGGTAGCTGGTTTTTCCACCACCCAAACCAAAATTAAGTTAGGTGTTCAATGGGCTATGGGAGCCAAATGGTACTGTACTTCTGATAGTAGTAGGTGTTTCACTACGAAACAAATTATTGATCTTATTAAAACACTAAAAGGTTTAGCTGCTTCTGGTCAACAGCCAACCTGTATTACTACATCAGCTCCTGGATATAGTATCACTATAAATTCACTTTAAAATATTATTATGAAACATTTTTTATTACTTATAGTTTTAGTATCAGCACTACTATTATCACTTGTCTCAAGTGAAATACTGTTGGCAACCACCAACAATAATGTCCTACCACCACTAAATCAATTAAGTTCTACTCAGAAAGTTAATTTATTTACTGTTTCAAATATCGGTGGTCATTATAGTTTATTTGTTACTAATATGGCTACTTTAACTAAAGTAATTGTAGAGGGAAAAATGTTGATTGACAGCAATTTGTATGAAGAAGAAAAGATAACAGCAGGAAACGATTTATCACTTGATTATGCTGCAGTTACCGGATCGGATTTTACTGCCAAAGTTGTTGGTTCTGTGGCCGCTGATTATTATTGCGATGAAAACGGAGATAATTGTTTAACTTCAGCATATATTAAGAAATTTTTAGATTTAGCCAAAGGTCAAACTTGTGTTAAAAATTGTAATTGTCCAGCTGGACAAATCAGGGTTGGTACTACTTGTGTAGCTCAATGTCAGTGGAATAGTAGTATTGCCGCTACTGATCCTAGCTGTGCACCCCCCTGTGATGGTGTATCAGGTATTACTACCGTCGACCCACGATGTACTGAAACTAAATGGTTGATAGATAATTCTAATAGTATTAACCAGGATACAGTCAGTTCTTATTGCGATAATCTGGTGTATACTGATCCTACTACAGGTTTGACGTACACAGACTGGAGACAACCAACCTTAAGTGAAATATTATATATTATTCCTAAAACAGCCAATGGTAATTTAAAAATTATTAATACTTATTACGCTGATCTTAAATTCAACGATCTCGCCGGGGCGTTTAGAATTGGCGGTAATGCTGCTAATAACTACAACAGAGGTATAAAAGTATACACCAACACAACAAATTGGAAGTTTTGTGCGGTGTGTTCTATTATTGTTGGAATCGAGGCAAAACATGAGGTTAGGCCAATCTGCGTGAGAGGATCTAATGTGCCACAATATAATGGTTCTAATGCTTTTCTTAGTGAACTAAAAACTTTAGACCAAGCCGGTCCTAGTGGTATTACATGGAATACTACTGAGTATGCTGCACCTAAGATAATAAGAGATGATTGGGGTCTTGGTAGCCAAAAAGACTTTTATGTGAAAAAATTAAGTGGATTTAGTTTATATAAAGGCATTTATATGCAATGGATGACTGGTGTCGTTGGAACTTATAAAAAGAATGGCGATCCAGAATAATAAACACAATAATAAATAATAATATGAAAAAAAATATTTATATAATAATATTAATTGCGATTATAGTAATAACCCTTGTTGTTGTTATATCTTTTAACAAAGATGAAAAGATTAGAAATGAAAAAGTTATAAACGAAACCGCAAATAATGAAGTTGTTACTGATATAGAGATAGGATATTTTGAACCAGAAATTACACCAAGTCTATTGTTTAATAACATGTTATCATCCGAGAGAGATGAATTAAACGAATTTGTTTATTCTGCTGAATCAGCAGGATGTTTTAGTGATGATAGATGCTACTTTTATTATTGTTCTAATGGTGATAAAAAAAGAATTTGGATAGATTATGAGAATAATAAAGTTGTAACCAGCAACTATCAAGAGCCTGATGATGTATTTTATTATGAAGAGAATATTGGTCAATTTGTTTCAACATTAAGTCATAACAAGATAAAGCTTGATTTTGGGTCTGTAATATATTCTGATAGTGATGGTAAGTACTTGTTTGTTTGTGAATTGATTTAAACTTTTAAAGTATTCATGCTATAATTGTTTAATGCTCTTGCTTAAAACATTAGAAATTATTGGTTTTAAATCTTTTGCTAAAAAAACGGTTCTAGATTTTACTGCACCGATCTCTGCGATTGTGGGACCGAACGGATCTGGCAAATCTAATGTGGCAGAGAGTTTTCGTTTTGTATTAGGTGAGCAATCGATTAAATCATTACGGGGTAAAAAGGGCGAGGATTTAATCTTCAACGGGGCCTCAGAGGGGGGGAAACTAAATCGAGCTTCGGTTAGATTAACCTTTGATAATACTTCTAAATTTTTGCCGATTGATTTTTCTGAGGTGGTGATTGAGCGTGTTGTGCATCGTGATTCAGTGAACGAATATTTAATCAACGGTTCGGTGGTGCGGTTGAAAGATATTCAGGAACTTTTAGCTTCGGCTAATATTGGCTCCACTGGTCACCACATCATTTCTCAAGGTGAAGCGGATAAAATCCTCAACGCTAACGAACAGGAGAGACGAGAGATGGTTGAGGATGCTTTGGGTTTAAAAATTTATCAATACAAAAAGGAAGAAAGCGAGAAAAAATTAGATAAAGTTAAAGAAAATATTGAGAAAGTAGAAAGTCTAAGACGAGAACTAGCCCCACATATTCGTTTTCTCAAAAAGCAGGTGGAAAAAATTGAAAAAGCTAAACTACTCCGAGAGGACTTAGTTGCCAGTTATCAACAATATCTTAAAAGAGAAAATCTCTATCTGAAACACGAAAAAGAGAAAGTCGCCGCCCAAATTACCCCAATTCATACTAAAATTGAAGAGTTAGATCAGCAACAAAAACAAGCTGAGGCTATTTTGCAGAGTGAACAACTGGGAAGTGGGCAGAATGATGGCCTGAAAATTTGGCAAGCTCGGTTGACTGAACTACGTGATGAGCGCAATCAGGTCTTGCGCGAAACTGGTGAAATTGATGGAGAAATTCGCTCAATTTTACGTCTTATTGAACGTGAGCAACAGCAAATAGTTGCTGATGATAATCGTTCCGTCAAAGTGAAAGAAGTAGAAAAAATGTTAGAAGCAGCGAGGAAAATCCTACAAGAGACAGCACAAGAACCAGCAAAAATAATAGAGACATTAGCAAAGCTTAATGCTTTGTTTGATCAGTTTTTACAAATTAATCATAGTCAGGAAACCAATCTGCCACAATATGAACAAGATATTGCTGAGTTGAGAGTTAAACAGCAAAGCTTTGAGGAAAGATTGACAGGCTTGAAGGATAGCGAAGATAAAATTTTAGCGGAAATTTCAGCTGAACAGACCAAGCTTGAAAACTCTAAAAATGGTTTAGTTGAAGCAGAGAAAAAGGTTCTGATTATCACCGCTGAACAGAATAGTTTGCGAGCTGAATTAAGTGCTTGGCAAGCCAAGTGGCAACAATTGTTAGACGACGAACAAAATTATCAGAAAGAATTAAACGAAGCGATGGTGTTGGCTGGGCGGGTTGCATTAGATTATGATAATCAGGTGGTGGATGGTTGGGAAGTAGAGCCACGACAAACCCAACGAGAACGAGCACATAATTTAGAAAAATTAAAAATTCGTTTAGAAGAAATGGGTGGGGTTAATTCGGGAATCGAAAAAGAATTTACCGAGGCGACTGAGCGTGATAATTTCTTAACTAATGAAGTCAACGATTTAAGCAATTCTTCCGCTACGCTTCAGCAACTAATTGCTGAATTAAATGAAAAGATTGAAGCGGAGTTTAAAATAGGTTTAGAAAAAATCAACCTCTCTTTTGCTGAATTCTTCAAACAAATGTTCGGTGGTGGTTCGGCGGAATTATCATTAGTCAAAACCGCCATTAAACGTAAAAAAAATATTGATGATTTAGATGAGTTGATTACCGACGACCAAGAGGAAACCGAAAGTGGAATTGATATTAAAATTTCTCATCCTTTCAAAAAAATTAAATCTTTAATGATGATGTCGGGAGGGGAACGATCGCTCACGTCTATTGCTCTGTTGTTCGCAATTTCTCAGGTTAATCCTCCACCATTTATTATTTTGGACGAAACCGACGCAGCGCTGGACGAGGCCAATTCCAAAAAATATGGCAATATGATTTCTGCTTTAGCTAAATATTCTCAACTAATTTTAATTACTCACAATCGAGAGACAATGTCTCGAGCTGGCGTCTTGTATGGTGTCACTATGTCCTCGGGTGGGGCTTCTAAACTCTTGTCAATCAAGTTTGACGAAGCGGTGGCGGTAGCTAAATAGATTGCTTTTTTTATAAAAATATGCTATAATATAGAGATGGGTAAGACTAATTCATTGGTGCAACTGGAGCCTAAAATTATTTTTGAAAATGACGATTTTATAGTCATAAATAAGCCGGCTGGATTAGTGGTGCATGCTGACGGCCGCACAGACGAGATAACCTTGACTGATTGGATACTTAGTCATTTTCCTGATTTAAAGGAGGTGGGTGAGCCTTGGGTGAGACCACAGGGGCAAAATCTCTCGCTGGGAGAAAAAAATGAGTTAAAAGACGACCAAAATCAAATTATTTATCGCCCTGGTATCGTGCATCGTTTAGATCGCGAAACCAGTGGGTTAATGTTGATCGCTAAGACTCAAAATTACTTTGAATTATTGAAAAAACAATTTCAACAACACCAAATTCATAAAACTTATTTAGCTTTTGTCTATGGTGAAATTAAAGCAGAGGAGGGAAAAATTGATAAAGCGATTGGCCGGTCCTCACAAGATTTTAGACGTTGGTCAGCTGGCCGTGGAGCGCGGGGGGTTTTGCGCGAAGCCATCACTAATTTCAAAACCTTATGGCGAAGTAAGGAGGTGAGTTTTTTGGAACTGAAACCAGAAACTGGGCGGACTCATCAATTGCGAGTCCACCTCAAATATTTTAATCATCCTATTGTGGCAGATAAATTATACGCACCCAATCAGCCAGTAATTTTAAATTTTAATCGCACCGCGCTTCATGCTTGGCGAATAGATTTTATAGATGAAAGCTCTGGACAGAAATTTGAGTTTGAAGCACCTTTGCCGAAGGATTTTATCCAAGCGAAAAAAGAGTTGGGGATAAAATAATAAATTTTATTTTTTCTTTATTTTGTAAAAAAGGGTAAAATATTAGCATGACCCAAGAGGAGGCGTTTGAAATTTTAAAAACTGGACAAAATTGTTTTATAACCGGATCGGCTGGATCGGGTAAGACTTATTTAGTTAATGCTTATATTGAATATTTACGTGAGCATAATGTTTCGGTGGCCATTACGGCTTCCACTGGGATTGCCGCCACTCATTTGGGCGGTATCACTATTCATTCTTGGTCGGGAATTGGCACCAAAGATTATTTAACTGAATATCTTTTGGATGATATTACTTCACGGGAATACTTAGTCAAAAGATTTAAAAAAAATAAGGTGTTAATTATAGATGAGGTGTCCATGCTGAAGAAGGGGCAATTAGATATGGTGAACGTAATTTTACAGAGCGCTTTGCATAATAGTAAACCCTTTGGTGGATTGCAGGTAATTTTAGTGGGTGATTTCTTTCAGTTGCCGCCAGTAGTGCGGCGAAGTTTTTCTGCTGTTGATGAAGATTCGGAGACCACTGAAATTGATTTTGAAGAATATATTGAAGATGGGGAGAGGTTGAGAAAAAATTCTGAATTTATTTTTGCGTCTAATGCTTGGCGTCAGGCAGATTTTACTATTTTGTATCTTTCCACTCAATTTCGCCAACAAGACGATCAATTTCTAAATATTTTAAACGCTATTAGGTCGGATCAAGTAGAAGAAGAACATAAAATTCCTTTACGAAAAAGATGGAAACAAGCGGTGGAAAGTGATGAAGAGCCGACTCGACTTTTCACACATAATATTGATGTGGAGAAAATTAATAATGAATTTTTACAGCAACTCAGTGGTAAGATGGTGGAGTATCAAATGACTGATGAAAAGGGCGGAGAGAAAATTTTAGAAAATTTACGGAAAAACTGTTTAGCACCGGAACGTCTACAATTAAAAGTTGGAGCTAAGGTGATGTGTGTGAAAAATAATTTTGAGGAGGGTTATGTTAACGGCACCATCGCCTGGGTAGAAAGCTGTTCGCCCGGTAAAGCCCCCACTATTCGCACTTCGCAAGGTAAAATTTTAACAGTGGAAAAAGCTGATTGGGTGGTGGAGGAAGATGGCAGAGTCTTAGCTAAAATTTCGCAATATCCGTTGAGATTAGCTTGGGCCATTACGGTGCATAAAAGTCAGGGAATGTCGCTGGATTCAGCGGAAATTGATTTATCTAAAACTTTTGAAAAAGGGATGGGTTATGTGGCGCTGTCACGGGTTAGAACTCTGGGTGGTCTATCACTCACGGGCATTAACGAAACCGCCTTCCAGGTAAATGAAGAGGTGTTAAGCTTTGATAAAAAACTACGGCAAAAATCAGCCCTAACAGCACAGGTCTTGCGTGAGACTGATAAAAAAACCTTGAAGAAAATTCAGGATGCTTTCTTGGCAATAGTTTCCGATACTAAGGCTCAAGCCAAAAAACTTTCCACTTATGATAAAACCATGTTGGATTTAGCTGCCAAAAAAAGTTTGACCCAAATTGCTAAAGACAGAGGTTTAACCGAAGAGACAATAATTTCACATATTGAAACGTTACTTAAACAAGGTGAGGTACCGTATCTCAGATATTTATTATCTAATATGTCAGCTGGAAAAATTAAAAAAATTTCCTCAGCCATTGAGCAGGTAGCGAAAGGGAACAAGGAACAAAGGGTTTTATTGTCACCAATCAAACAAAAGTTGGGTAGTCTGGCTACTTTTTTGGAAATTAGGTTAGTGCGGGTTGTGCTGGAGCAGGAGGTAAAAAAGGAAGGCAAAAATTAGGTTTGGGTTTATAGTTTTTTCCACAGAGTTTTTTTGTCTTCCCCCCAATCCATGCCATAATATACCTAAGCAC
>CAYWWA010000017.1:0-14826 GCA_964462115.1 uncultured Candidatus Saccharibacteria bacterium | reverse complement strand
CCAGCGTTTGTTTTTGTTTGTTTTGAATGCATAAAATTAAAAATTATTTAACAAAAATAGATATTGTGGAACATTGCCGAAAAGAAATTAAAAAGTTGACGAAAAGATTATCTTTTGATCAAAAGATAAAGTCAGAGTTATTTTTATTAAAGAAAATAAGTTAATTATTTTTAAAAAAAATGTTTTGCGAGACGACAATACTTACAGAGATTTTTAATTTTAAAAAAAGGATAATTAAAACCCCCCGCCATAATTTGGTTACACCAAATTATGGCGGGGGGGGGATTTCGGATTAGAAATTTTTAAGTTAGAAACTCCAGTCAACACTTTCACTTCACAAATTTTTTAGGAATACCACCTGTCTATGACGAGTGGCGAGGCAAAACCCCTTCCGATATTTCCAGTATCTAAAATAGAGCCAGAAAGTCGGTAGGACCAAGCCAACAAGTGCGGAACACCCGATTCCTAAAAAATTTGCAAAGTCAAAGATCTTCAAATTAAATAAAAAATAGTAAAAGTTTTTTACTATTTCTCTACCTCTCTTTAGATTATAGCATATTTCAACTTTTTTGTCAAGGAAAAAACCAAACTCAACGTAAAATAAGCGTTTTTTGACGATTTTTAGCCAATTTTAGGCTATTTTACTGCCCCATATTTTTCATCAAACCAGTTAATCATTCGCTGTGATTCGGCTTGCACCTTGTCTGCCCCTAACATGATAAATACTATTGGTCGCTCTACCCCATCGACTTCTTTTTCAAAAACTGCCAAATTGGTCTCTTTGGCTGCTGAAGTTTGACCGTTTTTACCACCCACAAACCCAAGCTGATCAATAAAGTAATTAAAATTATTTAAACCTTCCCAACCTGGTGCACCATAAATTTTAACAATATTTTTATAATTCCCCGAACTAATATCAAAAACAAAATGGCGATTATGATAAATGTATTTAGCTAATAAGAATAAATCTTCAGCAGTGGAAATATTACCCGCATCAATTCCAGAGCTATCTTTGAAAGTAGTATTTATCATGCCGATAGCCTTGGCCTTGGTATTCATTCTTTGAACTAATAATTCTGGCCCCATATAATCGGCAATAGCAATCGCGGCCTCGTTGGAAGATTCTAAAAGTAGTGGAAAGAGCAGTTGATAGATAGAATATTTTTGTCCAGGCTCCAATCTTGGTTGAGAAGTAAAAAAGGCAATGGTTGAACTAGCCACCTCAGTCTGATTATCAATATTGATATATTCCAAAGCAATCAAAGCTGTCATGAGTTTGGTGATGGAAGCGATTGGTAATTTTTGTTGTGTATCTTTGTATTGTAAAATATTATCATTTTTTAAATCACCGATTAAATAAGACTTGGCTTGGTATCTATTTTGGGAGTTACTTTGGTAGACAAAATCATCATTCACAAAACTTTGTTCAGTCACCAAAACTGGAGTGCCAATTTTGGTCCAAGCAAATAATTTCTCAGCATCAACATCGGCTAAACGAATACAGCCACCAGTAAAAGCTGCTGAAGTTGGCGTGCCATCAGGATAATAGGTTTCACCGTGAATAAAAAAATTACCTTGGAAATTCAGTGAGTATGGCATCCAAACTTTTCCAATAGTAGAAAAATGGTCTCGTTCCTTATTTAAGATTTTATATAAACCCACTGGCGTTTCCCACCAGCTCCCCTCTTTACCGGAAGACAAAATTGGGAATGACATAATTACTTCACCCGCTTGATAAACTTCAATTAGTTTATTGGTTAAATCAGCGACAATAAAATTAGTTTTTTGTGTGATTAGAGCGTCTTTAGTATCAGTAAAAAAACTGTTTTCTTTAGTGTTTTCAAGAGCATTATAAACCAAGGCGGTGGTGGTAATCTCCTGACTCGGTAAAAAAACATAATTTAATTCCCCACCCCAGAGACGAGACGAAATCGTTGGCCAAAAAAATACACCCAACACCAAAACTAAAAAACCAAACGCAGCTAAAAACCAAACAACTTTTTTCATCTAAGCCATTATAACATATGAGCAAAAATTAACAATTTTTAGCCTTGCGCCAACCAGCCTGTACCGCTTCAGCTTCAGTGCAAAACCATTTTTCCCCCTGACTTTCATCAATCACAGTTTTGCTATAAGAAGTGCAACCGATCATATGATAAATTTTCTCACCAGAAGATGAAATATTACCTTTGATAGTGCAGTTATTATTTGCGGAAGTGTTGGAAGTGCTGACCGTAGCAACATTTGCGGTGACAGAATTTGATTCGGCAATTTGATTGGTATCACCAACACAAGTTTCGTCTGCCCAAAGTCCGAGTTTATTTTCTCACGCTTCCTTTACGGCTTGTTTAAACTCAGTCTGATATTTGTAAGGCAGGTTATAAGTATATTCGTGAGCGTAGCCTTCTTTAATCATTTTGAGGTTATACAGTTCTCCATTTTCTAACCAAAGATATACCAAGGCTCGTCCGTATTTATCAATTTCTCCCTGAGTGGGGTCAAATTCAATTCTAACTTTTTGACCAGTTAATAACTTTTTTGCTTGGTTGGAAGCTTCTCGCCCAAAACATTGAACTGGTTTTCTAGGATCAACTGTTTCTGGCGTATCCATACCAATTAATCGCAAAGTTGTGCTCTCGCCATTATAATTTATCTTAAGAGTGTCGCCGTCAACTACAGAAAGCACCTTAAACCAAGTAAAATCTTCAGCAGGAGTAACGTTTGACAATGAGGTTGATATTTGCTCTTGAGTTGCTGTCTCAACCGTGTCTGCTGATGAAGAGTTTAGTAAAACTGTCGGTGAAGATGAGCTGAGATCTGGATTTGGTTCTAGTTTTACCTCCTCCAAGTCTGCTCCACTAGTTTGAGCTGAATTAGAAACAACCAGCGTTGAAACCGACTCTTCCACCGCTCCCTCTGCTGAATCTTCAGTTGCTAAAATTGAAACATTTTGTAATGCATCGGTTGGCAGATTTTCCACCACCTCGTCAGTCGTGGCTTTTTCTCCAGACTTTACCAAGTTAGAATTTTGGTTAGGATTCGTCTCCCCTGTTTGAGAGATAATTACTACAAACATTATTAAAACAATCCCAAAAATAATCTTTTTATTCACAATCCTTTAATAATAACACAAAAAGAATAAATTTAAATTATTGAATGACTTGGTGCGGGTAGAGGTAATCGAAACCTCGTCTCAGCCTTGGGAAGGCCGCATTCTACCACTAAACCATACCCGCTTCCGCTTTTATAATAACATCTTTTAATCAAAATTAAAAATGATGATAAGAATATTTCTTAAGTTACTCAAGAAATTTTCGGAGTGATTCAGCAGAACTGTTGTTAGCCTATATTATATATCTTTTTGTCAAAATTGCAGTTTTGACAAAATGGTTTATAATATATAGGTTTTTATTTATTAATAAATAATTTTACACGACAAATTTATGTCAAAGATAAAAAGCATTCATGGACGAGAGATTTTAGATTCTCGTGGCAACCCAACTGTTGAGGTTGAGGTTTTATTAGACGATGGTAGTTTTGGCCGTGCTGCGGTCCCAAGCGGTGCATCAACTGGATCGCACGAAGCCTTGGAACTACGCGACGGTGATAAAAAAAGATATGGTGGCAAAGGAGTTTTAAAAGCTGTGACAAATGTTAACACCATTTTAGCTAAAGCTTTGAAAGGCAAAGATTGGGATCAAAAAACTTTAGATGAAAAAATGATCGCCGTTGATGGCACTGAAACTAAATCAAAATTAGGTGCTAATGCGATTTTAGGTGTCTCGCTGGCTTTTGCTCGAGCCGTGGCTTCACAGCAAAAAGTGCCAATTTGGAAATATTTCCAAAAAATTGGCAAAACTGGTTTACCGGTTAAATTACCAGTGCCAATGATGAATATCATGAACGGCGGGCAACACGCTGAAAACTCCACCGACATTCAAGAGTTTATGATCTTCCCTGTGGGAGCTAAAAGTTTTTCTCAAGCTTTACAATGGGGGGCAGAAATATTTCATACTTTGAAAAAGATTTTGAAAAGTAAAGGCTACCCAACTACCGTAGGCGATGAGGGTGGTTTTGCCCCAAGTTTAGCTAGCAACTCAATGGCGATTGATTTAATTTTAGAAGCCATCACTACTGCTGGTTATAAACCGGGCAAAGATATTTTTCTTGGCATTGATGCTGCCGCTACCGAATTTTACCAGGACGGCAAATATGTTTTGAAATCAGAAAATAAAACTCTCAGTTCTGACGAAATGGTAGCGATGTATGCTGACTGGGTAAAAAAATATCCTTTTGTATCAATTGAAGACGGTTTAGCTGAAGATGATTGGGATGGCTGGACTAAATTAACCGACAAGATTGGCAAAGGTGCTAAGAAAACACAATTGGTGGGAGATGATTTGTTTGTCACCAACGTCGCCCGCCTCCAACAAGGTATCGAGCAAAAAGCTGGTAATTCTATCTTGATTAAATTGAACCAAATTGGCACTGTGACCGAAACTATTAACGCTATCAAATTAGCTAATAAAAACGGTATGACCGCAGTTGTTTCTCATCGTTCTGGCGAGACTGAAGATGCCACTATCGCTCACTTGGTAGTTGGGCTTGGTTGTGGACAGATTAAAACTGGTTCACTTTGCCGCACCGACCGAGTTTGTAAATACAATCAGCTTTTACGCATTGAGGAACAATTAGGCAATAAGGCGGTTTATGCTGGTAAGGATGCTTTCAAGGTGTAATTTAGAGTTTTGCTGAAAAGTTTATAAAATATATCATATGTGATATAAATTTCGCAAGAAATAAACAAAAAGTGCCAAAATGGCGCTTTTTGTGTGAATTTATATCATATGTGATATAAATTGAAAAAAACACCATCGGAAAAAGTTTCCCGATGGTGTTGGAAGATAATTACCAGCTGAGAGTAATGAGTCGGAACTCAGGGTGTTTCTTGATGGTAGTCAGGTAATGATACTGTTGAAACCAACTATTGAAATGATCGCAAACTGGCTCGTGAGTGACCAAAATCAGAATATCCACATCCTCAAGCTCCTTGGCAATCAAACCCATAATATCCTTGAAAGACTCTGGTAAATTCCAGCCGGGATTGAGGGCTGGTTCAACCCGAACCAAGGCGGGATGAAATTGCAGATTACTCTTGATATGTTCGGCTGTTGTGGTGGTTCGCCCAGTTGGCGAATAAAAAATTTTACACACCCCGCCCTGACACACAGACATAATTTTCTTGGGCACGATTTGCCCTGCCCATTCCATACCGCCATCAGTCAGGCGATCATTCGTAGCCTCACCGTGACGAACCAAAAAAAGCTGTTTCATTTTTTCTCCTTTGAAGTGAAAGAACCTAGTAACAAAATTATATTACAATACTTTTCTAAATAAAACAAGTGATAACAAAATTACCCCTAACGCCTCAAACTATATTCTATTATTTTTTACGTCTTCCTAACAACTCATCCAACCTTTCTCTACCTACTGCAATCTTTTCATTTCTAGTCATAATTTCGTTATATCTTTCTTTGCGCTTTTCACCTTCCTGTCTAATATCAAAAGCCGCCTCGTCATTAAGGTGTTTTTCCATCTCTTCAACTATGGGAATTGTCTGCTCTTCTTCCGTTGGATCAATTCCAGCTTCTTTTATCGTCTTTTGATAAAGCTCATCAAAGTTTTTAGGTGATGTTTTCTTTTTCTTTATCCCAATTTTTCCCAAAATGACATGATTTTATTTTTGGTTTGATTATTTTTTATAAATTAACCCTTCATTAACGCTTTGCCAAGATACTTCTGCAAAACTTCTGGCACTTTTACGCTGCCATCTTCATTTTGAAAGTTTTCAATAATCATGGTGAGGAGTCGTGGCGTGGCGGCGGCGGTATTGTTAAGGGAGTGAGCATAACGCAATTTACCCTCAGCATCGCGATAACGAATGTTGAGACGGCGAGTTTGGAAGTCGTGGAAATAGCTGGCGCTATGGGTCTCACGATATTTATTTTGGGATGGCACCCAACCTTCAATGTCATATTTCTTGACTTGTCCCAAACCAATATCCCCCGCGGCTAATAAAATAGTGCGATAAGGAATTCCCAACTCTTCCATTAATTTCTCTGCGTGTTCTCTAATTTCCTCATGTAATTCTACCGTAGTTTGATGCGAGGCTTCACATAGCACCACCTGTTCACATTTATAAAACTCATGCACTCGCACTAAACCTTTAATATCTTTGTTGTGACTACCCGCTTCCTTACGAAAACAAGGCGACCAAGCGATAAACTTCTTAGGCTGAATTAAATCTATCACCTCTCCCGAATGGTAATACATCGTGGCTACCTCCCCAGTGCCAGCAAGATAATCATTACCATCTTTATATAAGTCCTCTTCGCCTTGCGGTAAATATCCGGTTCCCAACAAGGCTTCACGTCGCACCAATGATGGCACCAACATAGGTTCGAAGCCTTTCTTGGTCCAAGAATCCATGACATAATGCCATAGGGCCATTTCTAATAAAGCTAAATCGCCTTTAAGAAAATAACCGCGAAAACCAGCTACTTTGGTGCCACGCTCAAAATCAACCCAATGGTTTTGTTCTGCTAATTCAATGTGTGATTTAGGGGAAAAAGTAAATTGTGGAACACTACCCCAAGTTTTAACTTCTTGATAATCATCTTCACCGCCTTCTGGCACTGTCATATCTGGCATGTTAGGAACTTCTAACATTTGTTCCTGCCATTTTTTCATGATTTTCTTTAAATCATCCTCCTCTTTTTGTAGCCCTTCTTTTAGAGTGGTCATAGCGGTAATTAAACTCTGCCGTTCCTCCGCTGTAGCGGTAGGCATTTTTTTAGACACTTCGTTTTGTTCAGCTTTTTTAGCTTCAATGGAGGACAACAATTCTCGTCGTTTATTGTCAATTTTGATTAGCTCATCAACAGTAAAGTTGAGGTGCTTTTTTTTAGCGCCGGCATTGACTAAATCCTTATTATCGCGAATAAATTTTATGTCTAACATAGTTCTAAGATAATAACATAAAATTAAAAAATTTTAAACCGTGCTTTGAGTGTTAGAAAAGAAGAAACCCCAAATTTAGCGAAGCTAAATTTGGGGTTTCTAACACTTCTCATCTTAATAGATTATTCTGATTTTCTAACTGCCGACAGTGTAGCTGCTTCCTCTTCATTAAAATTTGCTTCACTAGCTAACTCTGCCTGCAACTCTCCTTGTAACTTTTTCATGGCTTCAGCTTTTTGGCTACCAGCAAAACCAGTTCCTGTTGGTACTAGTCTACCCACCATAACGTTTTCCTTCAAACCGTAGAGATGATCTTTAATTCCTTGGATGGAAGATAGCACTAAGCGAGACTTAGTATCCTGGAAAGAAATCGAAGACAAGAAGGAATATCGTTTTCGTGACACATCTTTGATACCCAGAATTAATGGTTCTACTTCAGCAGGTTTAGCTCCATTAGCAATAGCTTTATTGTTTTCTTCATCAATCAACCAGTTTTCCATTTCTTCGCCTTCAGTAAATGAGGTATCGCCAGCGTTTTTAATGCGAGAAAATGAGAACATTTGTCGCACAATTATTTCTAAATGCTTAGGGGCTACCGTCTCACCTTGCGCTTCATAAATAGCTGAAACATTAGAGATGATATAATCACGAGCTTTTTCTTCTCCACCATATTTGAAGATGTCTTGAATCATAGCCGAGCCTTCAGTCAAAATATCGCCCGCCACCACCTGTGATCCAACTTTATATTGTGGTAAAAATTCAGCTGAAGTTTGGTAAACCTCTTCTCCCTTCTTTTTATTGACGTTAGACAGAACTCGAATGGTGCCAGTATTTTTATTAAGCTCAGTGATTTCGCCATCATATTTGTTGACCACCGCTACTTTTACTTGGGCAGATTTAACTAAGTCAAAGATTTCTACCACTCTCGGCAATCCCACTGATGGTTCAATATATGGAGTCAGTCCATCCTTAGCGGTCTCTTTTTTGGCTTTTTCTTCATCGTCTTTACCGCTAATTACAGTGTCCCAAATAGCGCGAGAGAATTTAGCTCGTTTACCAGCAATATCACCAGTAGTTGAAG
The DNA here is from genome assembly GCA_964462115.1 of uncultured Candidatus Saccharibacteria bacterium. Taxonomy (GTDB): domain Bacteria; phylum Patescibacteriota; class Minisyncoccia; order Phycocordibacterales; family CAIZIN01; genus CAYWWA01. The sequence goes on along the minus strand of CAYWWA010000017.1, from coordinate 6,725 downwards.
CCACACCTCCAGAGTGGAAAGTTCTCATGGTCAACTGTGTTCCAGGTTCTCCAATCGCTTGAGCGGCAATAGTTCCCACCGCTTCCCCAACATCTATCAAAACCCCTTTTGATAAATCGGCTCCGTAACAAGTAGCACACACTCCGCGTTTAGCCTTACAAAACAAAGGTGATCTTACTACAATTTTTTCAATTTTACTGTCTTCAATTTTTTTGGCATCAATCGATGAAATTAAATGGCCCGCCTCAAATTTTAATCCATCTTCGTTAATCGCTTCAACTAAAACCCGTCCGATGATTTTTTTAGAGACTGAGGTTAAAACTGACAACTTACTACGATAGATGGTGATAGAATTTTTAGTTCCACAATCGACTTCGGTAATCAAAATATCTTGAGCTGAATCAAACAAACGACGAGTTAGATAACCAGAAGTTCCGGTATTCATTGCGGTGTCGGTCAAACCTTTTCGCGCACCGTGAGTGGAAAGGAAATATTCAACTGGAGTCAAACCTTCAATGTAAGAAGACAAAATTGGAAACTCTAAGGTGTTACCTTGGTTATCAGCAATCAAGCCCTTCATTCCCGCCATCTGAATCACGTTATTCATCGAACCTCGAGCTCCAGAAGTGATCAAATCATAAACTGGACCGTTTTCAGCAAAAGCTGTAGCGTTGTCTTTCATGTCTTTCTCTAAAGCTTTTTTGGTCTCATGCCAGATCTTGATAATTTCTCGACTACGTTCAGCGTCAGATAATAAACCATTTTCGTAACCCTCTTCAATAGTCTTCTCGGATTGGTGACCACAGTTAATAATTTCCTGTTTATTACCCGGCTCATGTACGTCGTTTAATCCCCAAGTGATTCCAGCTACGGTGGTATATTTGAAACCAAACTTTTTGATTTCGTCCATAATGCCCGCTAATTTATCAACACCGTAACGATTGATAAATTCGGTATTCAAATCAGCTACCACCTTCTTTTCAACTAATTTATTAAGATAAGGAAAATCAGCTGGTAAAATTTCATTAAACAAGATTCTCCCCACCGTAGTCTCAAATGGTTTACCAGCAAATTCTGTATATTTTTCTGTCTCATTCCCTAGAATAGTAATCTTAGCTCGATAAGAAATCAAACCGTTATCTAAGGCAGTAATAGCATCGTTTGGAGATGCAAAGTATCTTCCTTCACCTTTCTCCCCATCTACCATTTTAGTCATCCAATAAGTTCCATAAACCACATCCAACAATTTGGCAGCAGTCACTGGCAAACCAGAACCTGGTTTCAAAATATTTTTATCTGAAGCCATATATTCACGAGCTTCCATTTGAGCCTCTTCAGACAGTGGCAAGTGCACTGACATAGTATCACCGTCGAAGTCAGCGTTAAATCCAGTACAAACCAATGGGTGCAGCTGAATTGCGTTACCTTCTACTAAGACCGGTTGGAAAGCTTGAATACCTAAACGGTGCAAAGTTGGTGCGCGGTTTAAGAGCACAAATTTACCTTTGACTACCTTATCTAAAATATCCCACACTTCAGGAATTTGTTCTTCAATACAATGATTGGCTGAACGAATATTCTGGGCAATCTCTCGATTGATCAATTCTGAAATGATGAAGGGTTTGAATAACTCCAAAGCCAACATTTTAGGTAAACCGCATTGGTGGAATTTTAAGTTTGGACCAACCACAATCACACTTCGTCCCGAGTAGTCTACTCGCTTACCTAACAAGTTACCTCGCATATAACCATGCTTACCAATTAGATAATCAGAAATAGAATTTAATTCTTTCTTGCGGCCGTTGGAGGTTGTGGTGTTTTCATCATCGCCCCCATTCAAAAGTGCATCTACCGCTTCCTGTAAAATTCTTTTTTCATTACGCAAAATTACATCTGGAGCGTGAATTTCTTGTAATTTTTTCAAACGATTGTTTCGGTTGATAACTCGGCGATATAAATCGTTAACATCAGACGAAGCTTGTCTTCCTCCTTCCAAAGCAATCATCGGACGTAGTCCTGGAGGAATTACTGGAAGAACCTTTAGGCACATCCATTCAGGACGAATATTAGCTCTGATCATATATTTAACCATCACCAACTGATCGTTTAGTTTCTTTAATTTAGCCGAACCACTATCAGCTGTTTCTATATCGCTAATCTGTTTCTCAACTTCAGCTTTGAGTTTAGCTAAATCAATGCGTTGAAGTTGTTTGTAAATTACTTCAGCTCCAATCTCAGCCTCAAATAAGGTGGAGTATTTAGAGATGCAGTTGTGATATTGATTTTCATCAAGCACCACTCCAACTCTAATTGAGTTAATTTCGTTTTTTACTTCCTCAGTTTTAGCTCGAATTTGCTCTTTAGTTTTCTCGTCTTGATAGGTTTTAATTTTTTCTTTAAATTCTGAATCTAAATCTTTCAAAATTCTAGTGCGTTCTTCCTCATCAACCAGAGTCACTAAATAACCAGCGAAATAGACCACCTTCTCTACATCGGCTGGTCTCATTCCTAGAATTAAAGCTACTCTGGATGGCGCCAAAGGCGAACCCTTGACGAACCAGATATGACCCACTGGAGTAGCTAACTCTAAGTGCCCCATTCGTTCACGACGAACGAAAGAGCGAGTTAATTCAACTCCACATTTTTCACAAACAATACCTTTATAACGCACCCCTCGGTATTTACCACAAGCACACTCGTAATCTTTATCAGGACCAAAGATTTTTTCATCGAATAACCCACCTTTTTCGCTTCTTTGGGTACGATAATTGATGGTCTCTGGTTTTAATACCTCTCCATAAGACCACTTTAAGATATCTTCGGGTGAAGCAATTTTGATCGAAATATGATCAAAATCATTGTTATTACCCTTATTGAAATTTTTGTTTTTTATGTTCAACATTTTTTTAATTGTTATTTACCCTAGGAGTATCTAATAAATTGCGACCCGAATCATCTAGTAGTTCTACGTTAATACCTAAGGCTCGGAAATGAGCCAACATTACATTAAATGAAGCTGGGGTATTGATTTGAGAAATCGGTTCACCTTTAACAATCGCATCAAAAGCTGCGGTTCGTCCTTGAATGTCATCAGATTTAATAGTCAACATCTCTCGCAACAAATATGATACACCATAGCCAAGCAAAGCCCAGACTTCCATCTCTCCCAATCGCTGACCTCCACCTTGAGCTTTACCGCCCAATGGTTGTTGGGTAATGAGCGAATACGGCCCAGTTGATCGCACGTGCATTTTATCCTCCACCATGTGATGAAGTTTAAGAATATACATAATACCCACTGCGATTTTTTGCGCAAACTTTTCCCCAGTCCGTCCATCAAATAATTCCATTTTACCATCATCATCTAAACCAGCTTTTTTCAAATTAAAGCTATTAATTTCGTCTTCATTCTTAACAGCTTGCTTTTTAGCTTCTTTAATTTCTGCCACCACTTCGTTAACCGTTGCTCCCATAAAAGATGGCACAATAGCCTGATAACCCAAAGCTCCCGCTGCCAATCCTAAATGAATCTCCAGAATTTGCCCCAAGTTCATACGAGATGGCACACCAAGCGGAGTTAAAATTACATCGATCGGAGTTCCATCAGCCATCATTGGCATATCTTCGACTGGTAAAATTTTGGAAATAACACCCTTGTTACCATGTCGTCCCGCCATCTTGTCACCCACTTGAACATTTCTTAATTCCGCCACTTCAATATAGATTTTTTTGATTATACCTGATTCCAGTTTATCCCCATTATCTCGTGACAGCACTTTAACTGAAACCACTCGGCCACGTTTACCATTTTCTAATCGTTTAGAAGTATCTTTCACATCACGAGCTTTTTCGCCGAACACCGAGCGAAGCAAACGCTCTTCAGGAGTTAATTGCATTTCTCCTTTAGGGGTAATTTTACCTACCAAAATATCTCCCGGTCGAACTTCTGCGCCAATTCGCACAATACCGTCCTCATCCAAATTGCGTAACTTAGCTTCACCCACATTAGGAATATCCGGAGTGGTGACTTCAGGACCCAGTTTAGTATCGCGAACTGAAATTACGAATTCTTCCATATGAATTGAAGTAAAACGATTATCTTTAACTACTTTTTCCGAAATAACAATCGCGTCTTCAAAGTTACTACCTGACCATGACATAAAGGCTACCAACATATTTTGTCCTAAAGCCATCTGCTTCTGATCGGAAGTGGAAGTATCAGCCAATAAATCATCTTTCTTAACCTTGTCGCCCAAGCTCACTTGAGCTCGTTGATGAAAACAAGTGAAACCGTTAGTTTGTTCAAATCTAACTAAAGGATAAATTTTCTCTTGACCTTTATTATTTTTGATGACAATTCGGTTAGCATCCAAAGCTGAAACAATTCCATCCTCTTCAGCTAAAACTAACCTAGTAGAATCACACACCACTCGCTCTTCTATTTCTGTAGCTACCAAAGGAGCTTCAGGTCGCAAACAAGGCACGGCCTGTTTCTGCATGTTAGAACCCATCAATGCTCGCACTGAGTCGTCGTGATTTAAAAACGGCACAAAGGAGGTAGCTAAAGAATATGGTTGATTAGCAGCCACATCAATATATTCTACTTCATTAGCGTTGATAGTGTTAGGAATTCCAGCGATACGCACTTCAACTTTTTCATCTAAAATTTTACCAGTCTTTTCATCATAGTTGGCTGAGAGGTTGGCAATTTTATATTGCTCCTCCTCTAGGGCGTTCAAATAATCAATTTGGGGTTGACCATTTTTAAATACAATTTTACCATCTTTAACTTTAGCATATGGTGTTTCAATCATTCCGTATTTATTAACTCGGGCATAAGCTGCTAAACGTAACACCAAACCAATATTCGGGCCTTCTGGAGTATGCACTGGACAAACCCGACCATAGTGTGATTCATGGACGTCACGCTGTTCGATTGGTGGTTTACTGCCATTGTTGTTTTTGGAGTCACTTACTAAAGTTCGTAAATGTTCCACTTCCGCCAATACATTCTCTTGTGACATGTATTGTGATAATTGCCCTTGATTAAAGAATTCTTTAACTCGAGCCTGTAAGGGACGAGGTGAAACAAATAGAGTTGGCTTATTAGCTTCAATATCAATAGTAGTCATTCGATTACGAATGTTCTTTTTCATCTGAGCCAAACCAACTTGGACTTTTTTCTTTAATAATTCACCCACGAAGTGAACACGCTTAAAACCAAGATGATCAATATCGTCTGGCTTAGCTCCTTCGTCGTTTAGATAAACTAAATGATTAATAATTAGAATGAAATCATCAATAGTAATTAACTTACTATTCTTCACCACCTCTTCATCAAGTGATAGTCCAAATCGTTTATTGAAGAAATACCGACCTGATTCAGAAATATCATAAATTTCTGGATCAAACACTGAGTCTACAATTTCCTTGGCGTTAGCTGGAGTCGCCAAATCGCCATCACGCAAATAGGAATAAATCTCCATATAAGCCTGTTCCAAGTTCTTTGCTGGATCAATTTTAAAAGTATTCTTCATTAATTTCAAAGCATTTTTATTATCTTTGAAATTTTCCAAAATTTGAGCGTCAGAAACTTCGGTATTATATTTTTTATTTAACAAAACCCGCAATAAAGCTGATACGGGAAATTCACGTTTATTATCTATACTAATATATAGACCGTATTCCTTATTATTTTTCTTAGCCACATAGATTTCCACCCAAGCCCCAGTGGCTGGAATAACCTTGGCACCGATTAAATCAAGTTTTTTATCTTTGTTACGTTTGTTGATAATAAAAGTCACACCGTAGGAACGAGACAACTGTGGCACCACCACTCTTTCGTTACCGTTAATCACAAACGAACCATTCTTGGTCATGATTGGCACATTGGTTAGGAATAATTCTTCCTCAACCTCAGTTCCAACGTGACGATTTTTCAACATGACTTTAGCCTTTAGAGGAACCTCTAAAGTTAGTTTCTCTTTTTTAGCCTCCTGGGCAGTCATTTTAGTTTCACCCAATTCGAAATCGGTAAAACTCAATTCAAATCGCTTACCTGATGAATCTTTGACTGTACCAAAAGATTTCATTGCCTCGGCAATTCCAAACTGCTTAAACCAGTTATAGGAATCAATTTGATTCTCGATTAGATTCGGCATCTCAATCAGTGGCTTCTTGTAGCGACTGAAATATTTTTTTGGTCTCTGTGCTGATGACATAAATTTTATTAAATTAATAAAAACAATAAAAAGCCACCGATCAAAATCGGTTTGAGAGGTTATTTAATTTTGATTAAAAAATTGCAACTCTATTGGCAAGTTATTGGGGCTGATAACTTGACTTTTCAGGAGATACTCAATCAAAAGTCGTTAGAAACGACCCTAACATACAATGCTTTTTTTGGCAAGTGGGTTGTGGAAATATAAGTGTTATCTATATAAAGGCACCACTACTTCAACGATAGTCATTAAATTAAGTTCAAAAATTGTTTTTTGAATTCAATCAAATTCATCCAGCAAAATATATCATATATGATATATTTTGCAACAACCTATTCTGACCAGCTATTCACCAATACCCTTTCAAATAAGTCTCTATTTGTTATATTTATAAAACTCAAAATATTGCTCATTAATGTTTTTATAGTTTAGTTCAAAATTGTAAATTTCAGAAAATTTTTATGAGTCGGTGCCCAGACCAAAATTTTTCGGCGGAAAAATTTT
>CAYWWA010000016.1:0-15150 GCA_964462115.1 uncultured Candidatus Saccharibacteria bacterium | reverse complement strand
TTGACAAAAGCATTATTCCGTGAGATAATATGGAAAATTTATTTATAATGAAAAAGCTTAAGAAATACTCTGACCACCAGTATCAAACAATACTCCACGCCGATTTTAAAACTGACAACCACCATTAGAAATTTTTCGTTTTTTTAACATGGTTTCAATAAAACTTTTTGGCCAAATACAATACGGAGTATTTGGACATAAAAAGAAATTATTTTCAGTCAAACGAAAGATTTCATCAATATTAGTCGTAATTTCACAAACTGCATCTTGATAAAATGGAGTAAATGTACCTTGCCAAAGACCTTCATTAAATGAAGGTGTAGCGATAGTCATTCGTACTTTTTTCGCTCCGATCTCCACTGCAGTCATAACCATCTCTAAAAGTTTTCCCTGAATAAGGGTACTGTAAACAATGTTTATCTGGGCATCAAAATGTTTGCAAACCCTACCCATTCCAACAAAAACTTTGTTGAGATCATTGGTTCCAGCGATTTCAATCTGACTTTGATGATCAAATGCTTTAAGCGATGGAGCGACTCTATCATTGGGATTTTTTAAATAATCTTGCCAAAAGATTTCACTAGAAAATCTTTGACAATTACTAACCAAGCTTGTTTTGACTCCCTTATTACGACAAAACCTGTTAAACTCCAAAAGCGGTTTCCATAAAGTTGGCTCGCCACCAATGATGATAACGGTTTTGATACCAATACTTTTTAACAGTAAAACCAGTTTTTGAGCCAACCCCAAAGACATTTCATCTTGAGGGTTGTAGCCAGCGGAATTAGCATAACACCACTTGCACCGCATCTGGCAAGCACGATTAACTGTGAGCCAAGCGACTTTAGGGGTGTATAGGCCAACTTTTCCTGCGTAATCCATGGAAAAAGATCCTTTTTATCGCACCTCTTCCTCCAAAACCTGATCTGCACTCGCAAATCAAAACTAAACGCTGGAGGGGGAAGATTTTTTGTGATGTAAAGAACTAGAACCTCTTTAATTGGGGCATATCTTAATGAAAAATACAAGCCAACTTTTGGTACACAAGTCCATTTTTAACAATTCTCACAAAAAAACAGAATCGCCCTTCCAGCGATTCTGTTTTTGTAATCATGCTTAATTATCCAATAAAGTTATTTTACCGAATATTTATTGTCTTTATCTTTTACGAAATAACGAGAGTTCTGCAAGTTAATCAAGACGGTATTTTCTTTAACAAATCTTTCCTGTAAAACTTTTTTGACCACTTCCTCTTTAGTCATTTTACCATATTTACGAATTACATCTGCAATCACATCTCGCACAATACCAGAAGAATAACCCCATTCGCGTAAGGCGTAAAGTCCTCGTCCTACTAAGACAAAGCGCTTATCTTTAATCAACTCATTATGAGTAGTAGCTACGTGAGCTTTTTTACTAAAAGTCTCTTGGATCTTTTTAGCCACTTCCCGGAAATGCATCGGCTCACCGTGTTGACGAATAACCAAATAGGCATAGTCACGCACTGACTTAGTGGAAACATTAGCAGAATTAATTCTTCCCCACTCACCTAGTGGATTCTTGCCAATCAATTTTGACATCGATAACCAACGTTTTAGAATCTCCTCCTGCTTATATTCTTCATTGATGTTCTTACAGTAAGTCAAAAAGTTATCAATTAATTTTGACTCTGGAATAATTTCTTCATCTCCTAAATCGTTATAAACTTTTTGTAAAGAGTTATGAATGATGGTAGACAAACCTTCATCGATGTGCCAGCGGTGATGGAAGGATTCATCTTCTTTATGCGAAGAAAATTTATCACCTAAAGACAATAAAAATAGAACATGGTTTTGAACAGTTTTATCAGCAGAAATAGCAGGAAGTAAATCATGAGACGGAACAATACCACCACGTCTTTTAATAAAATCGTGCAATTCTTTAAACACTGATGACTCCTTGAGGTAAACTTCTGACTTACGGATTAAGTTTAAAGAATAAGCCTCAATCTGGCGCACTCGCTCACGAGTAATATCATATTTTTGTCCAATTGATTCTAAGGTTTGTTTTTTAGCATCATCACCTAAGCCATAACGACCCACGATCACCTCTCTCGCTCGTGGTGGCAAAGCAGACAAGAGCCGCTTAGTAACTTGTTTGGGTTTGAAACTTATTGACATAATTATCTAATAACATATCACCTTTTACTACTTTTGTCAATTTTTTATGTAATAAAAAATAAAACAAGACAAGATTTATTTATTTTACTTAATCAAGCAACACCTGCCGAACTATCCTAGCGATTTGACTAGTCTCATCGGTTTTGATTATCCTCACTACTACCTTAGAATCCTTACTGGAGATAGTATTTTCTATCCCCAATGAGCTATGATTGAGTTTTTTATTTATTTTTACCCCCAACCAATTTAATCCATCACAAATCCGTTCGCGCTTAATTGCGCTTCGCTCTCCAACTGTAGCCGAAAAAACAATCATATCCACCCCACCCAGTGCCGAGACAAAAGCTCCAATTTGTTTTTGAATTTTATAAACATAATGTTCTAACGCCAGTTTGGCTTCGTAACTATTATTACTTTCGTGAGTTAAAAGTTCTGGGATATGAGCAGAGAGTCCGCCTGATAAGCCAAACAATCCACCTTGTTTATTCAAGTATTTCATTAATTCGTCCCACGACATTTTCTTCTTTTTAGCTAAATAAATAATCGCTCCCGCGTCTACATCCCCCACTCGGTTTGCCATAGATAGACCTTCCAATGGAGTAAAACCCATAGTGGTATCAAAACTCTGACCATCTTTAATTGCGGTAATGGATGCCCCGCCGCCCAAATGACAAACGATTAAACGCTTGGGTAGTTTTTTTTCTTGCTTTAATTTATAGACAATAGATTCCATCGAAATGCCATGATAACCATAACGATAAATTTCATGTTTACGAGCATCAGCTAAATGAATCGCATAATGTCTCGCCTTGTCAGGTATACTAGCGTGAAAAGTTGAGTCAGATACCCCAATTATTTTGCTTTGTTTTCCAAAAAACTTTTTTAATTTAGCTATTTCCGCTAAAATAGTCCCGAGGTGAAGTGGAGCTTTTTGTTCAGCTGCCTGTAGTGCTTTAATATACTTAGCATCAACCACACTATTTTTCTGAAACATCAAACCAGGTGCTACTACCCTAATCCCCACTCGATCAATTTCATCTTTTCTTCGCACAATATTACGTGCAGACAAAACATCAAATAAAAAATATAAAGAATTTTGATATTGCTCGGGGGTAATTTCTAATTCTTCCTTATCGCCAGCAAATTTTAGTGTGACTAAGTATGCTGGCTGATTATTTTTTTCTATTGTTTCAAAATGCAGATCAGCTAGTAAAGCTTCATCATCAAAAAGAGCATATTTTTTAGAAGTGCTACCCGTGTTAACAACTAGGATTTTCATCGTCGGATTATAACACAGAAAGAAAATATATCATATATGATATATTTTCTTGCAAATAGACTCTATTCCAAAGTCCGCCACTCCCCCGGAGGACACTCTGCATCCTTAACTACTGCTTCGTAATCTACTTTTGTAAAATCGTAGTCGGATTGATAAAAATCGCCAATGGTGTAAATTTTTTCTTTAGTCGCATTATCAAACATTCCTGTAACTGCGATTTTGTTATCAGTCTGAAACTTAATTAAGGCTCTCTCGGTGTAATGGCAATAATATTCTGTTTCATTTTTGTCTGACCCGACTTGACCAGCTTTATTTAATTTTGCTTCATTAGCATTTAAATATTCTTGTAATAGTTTGGTGCAAGGATGAGCTTCACCGTATTTTAGATTGGGGCACATTTGGATTTTAGCGACTGGTGAGGTGGTAGTTTCCGCTACAACAATCTCTTCAATCACTGGACAATCTCTCATACCACCATCTGACACAGTCCAATGTTTACTGTTTTGAGCAATTTTTAAACCACATCTACCCGCATAAGCATATAAACCAAATTTTCGGCCCGAAGATGAATCATTTAAAGTAACTGAAGACAGTGTTGACCCGTCCTCAAAAACTGGTTCGGATAAAGTTTCTTGGTCAATATAATTTTGCTCAAAGGCATTATAGAAAGCATTATGTAAATTCAAATTATTTTTTTCAGCATAAAATTTAATCCAATTAGGCAAAACAATTTTTTTTAAATCAAACAAAGAGTTATTCTTGCTATATGTTTCCGACATAAAATAATACAGACTTTCTAAATTGGAACTACTATTAAACCAAGCAGATAAAGCTAACAAGCTAGTGGGTTGACTTAACTGATAAGAAAAACTGTAAGTAGTTAGCATGAAATTATCAAAAACTTTAATGGAAGTATTATTTTCAAACCAATTAGAGATAGGAGTTAAATCTACACCATTAACTAAATGAAAATTTTGGAAATGGCTGGCTGATAAAAAATAACTAAACTCAGTAAGCTGATTATTTTTATTTAACCAAGCGGACATTAAACTTAAATCTAGTGGTGTTTCTAAGGATTCATTTTCATAGTGAATATTTTTAGCAAAACTATTTATTTTAGTGACGTTTGATGGTAACGAGTATGTATTAGCTAAAGCTGCTCCAGTAGTTAAATAGGTGCAGCCAGAAAAAGTATAAGCAAAGAAATTAGAATAGATATTCTGATCACCTTCATCTACTTTAGGAGCAAAAGCTAAAGTGGTAAGTGGTGCATCCAGACGAAGAACCTTGTTTTTGTTGGTTTGGACGTCTGCATCAGACCCAGCTGAGGTAAAAGCAAAACCAAAGACGTTCCCCCAGCCGATACTCGGTTCATTAAAAGGAGTAATAACAATTTTATGTTCACCTAATGTAAGACCTGAGAGTTTAATACCTTGCTTATTACTTGAATTACGTTCACGAGTATATCTCACAGGTGTTTGACCGTCTACTGCAACATTCCAATCGTAAGATTTGACACCGTAGAAACCATAATTAACAGTATCTGCCATGGTGGGGATAATAAATTCACCATCATCGGTCCAAATGGTGAAAGCAATTTTTTCTTCCACCTCTACCGACTGTCCAGTGTGAGATTTAACAATAGTTTTGCGAGGGAAAACGTTTTGGTTTGGAGTGGCTTGAGTGTTTAGACTTTGTTCGGAATTATCATTTTCTTCTTTTTGAACGCCACCATTTTCATTGGTATCTTGATCCTGTGTAATTAAATCAGCCTGATTTAAATTACCAGCTTTTTTTCCAAACTGTTGCCAACCCCAAAAAAGCTGCCACAGCGATAATGATTATTAGGATTAAAAAAATAAAAAGTTTTTTCATAAAATTAAAATTGATTGATAATTCTTAAATCTGGTTGATAAATCATTCGCACATCAGGGATACCATACTTCACCATAATCAAGCGATCAATACCGAAACCAAAAGCAAAACCAGAAAACTTGGCGGCATCAATATTGACTCCTTCCAGAACCTTGGGGTGCACCATGCCTCCTCCCATCACCTCCATCCACTTACCATTAATCCAAACATCAATCTCTACACTTGGTTCAGTAAAAGGAAAAAAACTGGGGCGTAAACGAATTTTAGTTTGCTCACCAAAGAACTTCTCAAAAAAATATTCTAAAGTGCCCTTAAGATCAGCCATAGAAACTTTTTCACCCACCACTAAACCTTCACATTGATAGAATTGCATTTCGTGAGTAGCATCAGTGGCTTCATTGCGGAAAACCTTGCCCGGCACTATAACTTTAAGTGGCGGTTGATGTTTCTCCATATAACGCACCTGAACAGCTGAAGTTTGAGTCCTTAATACTTGTTTAGGTTCGTCTCTCTCTATTTCCTCTTTGCTTCTTTTAACCCAAAAAGTGTCCTGCATATCACGCGCTGGATGATCGGCTGGAACATTTAACATATCAAAGTTATATTTTTCAATTTCCAGTTCCGGCCCAGTAGCGATATCAAAACCAATCTGATTAAAAATGCTATAAATTTCTCTAATGGTTTGAGTCATTAAATGGAGGTGACCCAATTCACCTTTTTTTTCTGTTGAGGCTAGATTTTGCCCCTGTGGGCCCACTTGGGGCTTAGTAGAGTTGTTAACTTGCATAATTCAATAAGTATATCAAAAAATGTGAAAAATAAAAATAAGAGGTTTGGAGATTAAAAATAAAATACTGTAAAACAAATTAAGCTGTGCGTTCTAATATTTCTTCATCATCTAAAAGCCAAATGCCCCATAAAGTTAAAGTGGTTTTATCTTGGAAATAGAAAAACTGCTCGTCTTCACTTAGTTTGACTTCAATCATATCAAAACCATATTCTTTGGCGGTGATTGGATCATAAACAATTTTTGTCTCACCGGTAGCTAAATTAACCTGCCACAACACATCATTAAAAGATACCAGACCCTGATACCAGTGTTCGGGATAATTGTAACTTTTATCAATAAAATAGGGTGCGGCACAATAGGCAATCTCTGGATGCAATCTGCTCATGGCACATTTTTCAGGCATAGTATAAATTGGTAAACGCACGTCAGAATAATCTAACATACTGCGAGCATTCAATGATAAGGCAGTTGAAGAAGCGGAATACAACACCAAACTCCCATCGTAATTAGTGATAGCTGTCAGACCCTTAACGTTAGAAAATAAATGTTTTTCTACCCCAGTTTTCCAGTTAATTAAATAGGTCATCCCAGTAAAACGAGAGTGGGGTTTGGTAGTCAGAGTAATCCAATCTCCACCGGGCCAAGTGATATTAAAATCCGATAAGACCGAAGAAAAAACCAAAGCTGGATCTTTTCGCTCTAACCCCGAAGCGATGTATCCTCTGGCTCCAGTGCTTTCTTTCAGTAAATAAAAAACTTTATCACCATTATAAGCCAGACTCATCGTGTTGGCTGGATATGAAATACGTTCAACTTTGGGTGCAGCTATGGCTGCAATATCTTGTTCGGTATTGGTAGCTACTACAGTATCAGCTGGCGTAATTTTAGTTAAACGGGTCTGTATAGTTTCTAAGTCAGTACTCAAAGTTTGGGTCACCATCTGAATTAGGTTTGTGGCTGGCCAAGCATAATAAATCGGTTGTAGGGATGTGATGTCAATTACCCTTTCACGATTGATCTTTGGAATAGTACTAACAGTGGTAACGGTTAACACCTCCACTGTGGTGGTAGCTTTTTTTTCCCGAGACAAATTATAATTTGTCGTGGCAATAGTTGCATCATATAAATGACCCTTGGCTCGTTCGACAAAACGGACTAATTCAGTAGTGGAAGTGGAATATTCTATAATCTGAGTTAGTTTGCCATCGAGATCAATACCATTACTTTCTTTGGTGCCAGTAGCCACTTTAACGAACGTTGAAAAACCAGCCACTGGCTCTAAAGAAATTTGAAACAATCGTTCCGCTACTTTTTTGGCAGAATCGGTTGAAGGCACACTGATAGTGTCATAATTATAAGTTGGCTCATTAATAGTAGCGTTAGAATTTAACTGATCTCCATAAGGGAAAAAGGTGTTTTCATCAGCTGGAGTATAAATGGTCTGCGACGGGGCGGGAGAAGTTTGAGTGAAAAAATACCACGCCATACCACCCAAAATACAAAGGAAGAAAATTATAATGACTGTAAGGAATTGTTTCATAAGATGTTAATTTTGATGTTTAAATATTGATTAAAAATTAATAGTAAAACTAGGGCGTCGGTCAATAATGTTCTGCAAAATTAAATTTTGATTTTCTATATCAATGTCAATAAAAGACGAACCACGGGTAGAGGCACTGGATCTACTATTTAAAGTTAATTTTAATGAACGGGAATTGTTATTATCAATTGGTTGATAATTTTGATACCAAGTATATTTAACAATATTGCTATTGGTATTAGAAAAATAATAAGGCATCACCCGAAAACTGGCAACGGTTTGATCCTCTTTCAAAGTATAGTCTTTAGAAACGGCTTTATTAAATAATAAACCCAGAGTTAAATCTTCTTCATAAATTAATGCTTCTACTTCGTTGGGTTCTAAATAAATATAAGCTGAAGCAGCAGCCATACCGTCCAAACTTTGAATTGCAACCGAAACGTAGCTTTCTTCTTCAAACATATTAGCGTAAGCTTGATGACCAAAGACAAAAGTGTCTTTGCCTACCCCAGATTCAGTTAAGAAAGTGCCCTGATCACTACTCCAAGTAAATTTAATTTGACTGCTAGGATATTTTTTACCAGTTTTAGGATTAACTAAGTTGGGAATGGCTCGCAATAAAGCTTGACCCTGCCAAGCGTAAAGATTTTTACCCTTATAAAAAGGGGGAACGTAGCCTAAAGATTCTGCTACCAGACTAACCTCTCCAGCACCAAACGACCAGCTCCCAGCATATTCTACATCGTTTGCTACTGAATAAACTGATAAAGAGACTGTAGTATAATCGCCCACCCCACCGTTTCTAAAAACAAAAGACGACTTGCCTAAACCGTTGGATTTAATCTGGCCATTAACTAACCAAGTGAAATATAAAGTACTCAAATCAAGATAAGGGTTTTGAATTGAAATAGTAACATCTTGATATGGATCTGGGGTTAAGGTGCTGACATTAGAAATAAATTCACCATGACGAGAAAAACTTTGAGAGATATCACTTCTGGTTTCTTCGTATTTGCCTAAATTGGGAAAAAAATCTGACAACGCAGTCTGGGCCGAGGCTAAACTAACGCCACCAAAGAAAAGACAAACAGCACAAGCTGTTTTAAGCCAAAAACTACCATCAAAACTATTCAATCTCCTAAGATGAATCACGTCCTAATTATACCAAGAACTAAGTAAAGCTACAAAGTAAATTGTCTAAATAACATTTGACAACTTCCACCTATTTTAAAAGAGCGGATGATAATTGTTGAACCGTCACATCGTCGCTGTATTTTTCCAAAAATAATTTTCGGCTGTTAAAATTAAATTTTTCAACTGTTGACTCCAGATTTTTGATTTCTTTAACCCAGTCAAGGGCATTTTCACAAACTCTAATTTCGTCTCCAAGTTCATATCCGGCCCCACCCTCTCGACCACTTAAAACAATCTTGCCATAACTTAAAGCTTCCGCCACTTTAACTTTCATGCCTCCACCACCGAAAATCGGAACCACCACTGCCGTGGCTCGTAAATAGATATCTTTAAGTTCAGTCAGCTCCCCCACTACCTCTACATTAGGACGCTCCAATCTACTACGATATTTTTCACTATTTAAACCCACAATTTTCAATTTAATTGAAACTTGCGACATAACTTTTTCTATTAACCAAGATAAACCATCCAAATTAAATTTGTAACCCAAATTACCCACAAACAACAAATAAGGTTGAGACGTAAAATTAAACTTAGCTAAATCAAAATTTAATAGCCGATCCGGTAAGGAAATAGGGACTATATCTATTTTTGAAATATCTACCGACAATGTATTCATTAACATCTTTTTGTCTCTTTCTGATAAAACTACAATTTGATCAGACCACTGTCCGACTAATTTCTCCGATTTTTTACAAGCTCTTTTTTTCAACCAAAAAATTAAACTGTATGCTTTCATTTGGCTTTCTACATTATGAAAATGGGTGACAATTTTTAAATTAGGAAAACACTGTTTAGTTTTTTTAATTGTTTGACCAAAAAATGAATTATCAAACCACACAACCTCATAACCACCCTGTTCAATTTGTTGTTTAAATTTTTTCCAGCTAAAATTTTTAGGTTCGGCCTCAGCTCGTAACCACCTCCAACCAAACTGGATAATTTTTTGCAACCACTCTATAGGAGTCGGCTGGTAGCAATCAACTTGGTCTTCACCAAAAATTTGATATAAGAAATTTAAATTCCGCCAGCGAATAGTGCCGCCACCATGTTTAATACCATTTTTGTTAGTTCCAAAACCAAGACCATTCACGAATAAAACCTTGGTTTTTTGCTGATTCATCTTCACATTGTATCATAAAAAAAGCAAACTGGGTTATAATTAATTTTATGGCGATCCCTAAAATCATCCACTATGTATGGTTTGGACCAAAAGAAAAACCAGCTTTGGTGCAAAAATGTCTGCAATCGTGGCAAAAAATAATGCCTGATTACCAAATCATAGAATGGAACGAAACCAACTTTCCCCTATCAGATTTTACTTTTGCGCAATCAGCTTGGGAGATGAAGAAATATGCTTTTGCTTCTGATGTGGCCAGACTTTATGCCTTACAAACAATGGGGGGAATTTATTTAGATACCGATGTAGAAACATTGAAGAGTTTTGATCAGTTGCTCAACCAAGACATGTTTATTGGTTTTGAAAATCCTAAATTAATTGGTTCAGGCATTATTGGATCAATTCCCCAACACCCAACCATCATTAAATTATTAGATTTTTATCAAGGAAAAATTTTTGATAAAAACAAAATATCAACAAACACAGAAATTATGACTCAGCTATTTGTTCAACAGGGTCTAAAATTAGATAATACTTTGCAAGAAGTCCAACAAGTGAATTTTTATCCAAGCGATTATTTTTCTCCGCTTACCCTCTTCCGAAATTATCCCAAAGTAACCACCAACACTTACACCATTCACTGGTACCAAGGGTCTTGGAATTCACCAAAACAAAAGCTGTTAAATAAAATCAATAAAATTGTTTTTGCTATCTTAATTAAAATATTTGGCCCAGAAAAAACCTTACGTTGGAAAAATTGGTTAAAACAAAAAATACAAAAATCCTAAGATAATTTTGTGCTTGTTTTTATAATAAAATTGTGCTAAAATATTAGTAATGAAAATTGACCAAATGACCAAACAACAAGTGGTTTTACTTTGTTTACTAATTTGTTTAGTGACTTCTATTGCTACCGCTTCAGCGATGTTATCTCTAACTTCTCAAACTCAGCAACCAGTCATTCAGACAGTAAATCGAATTATTGAAAAAACGGTAGAAACTATTGTTCCCACTACCACCAAAGAACCAGTTAAAGAGGTAGAAACAGTTATAATCAGAGAAGACGACGCTGTCGTGTCCGCTGTGGAAAAAAACCGCAATAGTATTGTCAGACTTTTTTCAGTAGAGCGAAGAAATCGTCATCTGAGTAACGCTATTGTAGTTAGCAACGATGGCAAAATTTTATCCATCTTTATCAATAATGAGGAAGTTGAAGTAGTATTGCCTGATGGACAGAAAGTGACTGCTTATCAAATCAACCAGATTGAAAATCTTTTATCAGTTTGGCAGATAAAAGATTATTCTCTTTCGTTAACTCCAGTTACCTTTAATACCGAAAAAATTAAAATCGGTCAAAACCTAATAGCTATTGGTGGAGATACCCAAGATAGTGTAAGCACAGGAATTCTAGCCTCATTGACTGAAGGGGAAATCTTTAGTCAATTTACGGTTTCCAATACTATTGACAGTAGCACTTTAGGTTCAGTAGTATTTGATATGTTTGGTAAATTAGACGGAATTAAAATTGATAAAAATAACTACGTGTTAGTTAAAAATTTAGCCTCCTATTTGACCCCCGTTGTGACCGATATTCCTAACGACGAGGTTGGTAACAATATCGCCACTACCACCGACTTAGAAATCGGCACCAGCACGGAAGATTTAGCTACTACCAGCACTAGCACCGCCACTACTACCAATGAATAAAATTATTCCCGCCATTTTACCACTAGATTTTGCTGATTTGCTTGGACATTTAGCAGCGATTAAGCAAGCCGCTCCTCTGGTACAAATCGATGTATGCGATGGTGTTTTCGTGCCAAGAAAAACTTGGCCGTTTATTGACAACACTGATGAATGGCAGAAAATTACTGCTGGTCAAGATGGTTTACCCGACTGGCAAAGTTTTGATTTTGAAATAGATTTAATGGTGCAAGATCAATTAACTGAAGCCAAAAAATGGATAGAAGCTGGAGCAAAACGAATCATTTTTCATTGGGAGGCTGGACAGATCATGGAAGCAATCACAGCGATTAAAAAAGACTACTTCTATGATCACAACAACGATGTCTTTGAATTAGGAGTAGCTATAAATTTAGATAGTGCAATATCCGAATTAGATCAAATTGTAGCAGAAGTAAATTTTGTTCAAATAATGGGTATCGCTCAAATTGGCTACCAAGGACAGGCTTTTGATGAACGAACTTTTAATAAGATTACCGAACTACGACAAAAATTTCCTCAGCTTAAAATTCAAATTGACGGTGGTGTTTCCAGTCAAAACGCGGTTAAGCTAATCAAAGCTGGCGCTGATAGTTTGGTAATTGGTTCAGCTATCTTTCAAAGCGAACTGGAACCAAAAGATGCACTTTCGGCTCTCAATATTTTAATTACTCAAGACTAAACTGTCGGCACCCCAATCTGAGTGCTGTTCATTTCAATTTCTTCAAAGTTGTTATTCTGTTTAACTTGCAACACTCCCCCTTTTACCAATTCCAACATTGCCAAAAAAGATACAATCACATTAACCTTTTCAGTTTTATCGCCCACAAATTTTTTAAATGACATTGATAGACAGCTGGTCATACGTTTAGTCAAACGATCAATCATCTGTTCCAAGGAAATAACTTTTTGAATCACAGCTCTAGGTGTCAGATCAACCTTAGGTAAATTATAAATTACACTTCTAACAGAAGACAATAGATTATCTAAATTTGTATCTTGATCTGGCACGAAAACTTTAATTTCATTGCTCCGTAATTGAGGAATAAAACTTATCTTCTGACCAAATTTTTCATTAATATTTTTGGATACCTCCCTTAATTTACTTAAAATTTTTAGACGCAATTCTAACTCCTCCACACTCTTCTCTTCTTCAACTGATAATTCTAAGTTAGGTAATAAGGTTTTTGACTTAATTAATAGCAGGGTTGAAGCGACCACAATAAAACCAGCCACTTCAGCCATGGGATACTTTTGTTCCTGTTGAACCGTTTGCACATACTCAATATAACTATCGGCCACTTCAGCTAGAGAAATATCGTTAATAAATAACTTTCTCTTTTCTACCATCAGTAAAAGTGTCTCTAGTGGACCTTCAAATTGTTCGGTTTTAACTAAAAAATTAGACATAAAAAAAACAAAACTATTTACCCTCTAAAGTATCAATCATGATCTGTAAATTATTCACTCGAGCTAAAACTTGGGTGCCATAAGTACAAGAGCTACCACCTGAACCATAATATTTACAAGCGGCTGCAACTTCTGCCGAGTAAGTACCCTTACTGGCTCCTAAATCAGCTAAATACATTCCGCTAGCCATAAAAGCGTCAATGGCACGCCACGGATCAGCGGTTTTCTGCCTAGTAGCAGTCTTGACTCTTTCCTCAAACAGAACCCAAGTAGAAGGAATAAATTGAGCTGGGCCCATTGCTCCTCCATAACCCCGCCCTTGATAATATTTAGTAGCTGTCCCCCGCCCTTGAATATCAATCGGACAAGACACTGGAGTTGTTTTCCAATCTCGCCCCAAATCTTTCATTAGTCTCGGAAAGTGTTCTAAACTAGCTGGGCCCATTACTTTTTCAAAAAAGGTTCCAGTATTTTTACCCTTACCATCACCTGTAGTTAGGTCAGTAATTAAACACTGACCGACATTTTGACCAATATTAGACTCTTGTTGTAAGATAGCTAACAGAAAAGCTGGACGCACACCAGTAATTTTTTGCACTGATTTTGCATATTCCACTGCATCACCGAATTGGATTCCATCAGTATCCCGCAAAGCAAACAAGGCTGTCCGAATCCGCTCCATTTCTTGTTCCTTACCGGCGACATAGAGATAGAGCGTCGCTTCTTGTTGTTTCGAACCAGTCAACAAAGTTTGCTGTTCAGCTTCATTTTTTTGAACCCGAGCTTTTTCTAATTCAATTTCTTTTTTAGCATCTAATTCAGCGTTTTGTTTTTGTTTTAGTTGTTCTTTTTCAGTGCGATTTTGAGCCTCTAACTCTCTAATATCTAACACAATAGTCGACATTGATTCATTGATACTGCTAAAAATATCACTATCAATCAAAGCTTCAGATAGGTTTTTGGAGGACAACATAATTTCCACAAAAGATAAGTTATCCAACTCGTTCATATTCACCATAATTTTTGCCACCGAAGCTTTAGCGGTTTCTATCTTTTCATTCAATAATTTAATTTTAAGCTCCCGATCATCCACTTCACTACTCAATGTCTTAATATTATCATTTTTTTCCTCAATAATATTATTAGACTTTTTAATCTCGTTGGCCAAACGAGTAATTTCACTTTCAATAGTTTTGGTTTGAGTCTTGGTGGTATCCAATAAAATTTCACCAGCCTGTTTTTCAATTTCGGCCTGTCTTAAATCTGCCTCTAAGGCTTTTTCTTGGTCAGTTTTAGTATCAGCTATTAAGCTAAATGGAACAATTAAAAAAAGACATAACACACTAAACACCGATAGAAGTTTTTTTTCAGTCATCTAGAATATTATAACAGATTTTGACTAATTTTAAAAAAAATAAAAAAGCAAAATTGATTGATTATGGAGGTATTTATTTAATTTTTGTTCCCACTGGTATATTTTCTGGGACTTGTAATAGAGTAAAGTTATCCACATTATCTCCGTTTTCATCTGGGACTGTGCTACTAGCAGCCAAAATCATACCATTACTCTCTAGACCTTTAAGCTTTCGAGGTTGCAAATTGGTGCAAAAACAACACTTCACTCCAACTAATTTACTTGGCTCTGGATAAAACTTTCTGATTCCTGAAACTATAGTGCGCGGCGCCGACTCTGCAAAATCCACCGATAATTTTAATAACTTATCAGCATTCTCTATAATATCTGCAGACAAAATTTTACCGATTTTAATTTCTACTTTAGCGTAATCATCAATAGTGATTTTCGTGTTATCATCATCCTTGATAGTTTTTTCTATCTGAGTCATATTTAGACCCTGTGAGCTCACTTGAGCCTCACCCTGATTATTTTCTTGTGTCATTTAATAAATGATAGCAAAAAATAGTTTTTTTGGCTATTTTTAACTAAAATATAACTTAGATAAAGCAGTTAATGATACTATTTTTCAAATCAAACAATTAAATTTTAATCACAAGAAATTCTAAAAATGACATTGTCGTTGCTATTCCAATATTCATTTTTAC
>CAYWWA010000015.1:0-15736 GCA_964462115.1 uncultured Candidatus Saccharibacteria bacterium | reverse complement strand
GTAAAAATGAATATTGGAATAGCAACGACAATGTCATTTTTAGAATTTCTTGTGAATAAAACATTATTCAGATAATCTTAAATACATAAGCTAAAATCACAAAATAAAAATACCTAAATATTTAGGTATTTTTATTTTGTGATTTTGTTGATTGTAATATATGTTATACTTAAAAAAATGGCAAACTTAACTCAAAAATATCAGGTGAGAGGCATGCATTGCGCCGCTTGTGCAAAGATTATTGAAAAAAAACTGAAGGAGATAAAGGGGGTGGAAGTGGTTGTAGTTAATATTGCAACTGAAATCGCGGAAATTAATTTTGATGAACAACAAAATAGTTTGCTTGAATTTAATCAAAAATTGGAAAAATTTGGTTATACTTTATTTTCACTTTCCGAAATTAAAAATAGTCTTGATGATGCGTCAACTGGCACAGAGCTAATATTACTCGCCAAGCAAGAAAAAATCCGTTCTCTGAAAAACCTCAAATGGCGAGTGTTTTTGATTTTACCGATAGCTATAATTTCCATCATTTTAATGGTCTGGGAGTGGGTAGGAATGTCGATGATTGTGGAAGAAATAGTTATGATCTTAATGCCAATTTTAGCAGCCATTACTTTATTATTGGTTGGTAAACAACATCTCTTGGGTATTTGGCGGTTTGTTCGTTATGGAGCAGCTAACATGGATACTCTAATTGGTATAGGAACATTAACCGCTTTTATTTATTCAGTAGCTGTTCAGTTTATTTGGACTGATTTAGCGATGAATGGAGTTTATTATGATGCGGTAATTGTGGTTTTATCTTTTATTACTTTGGGTAAATATTTAGAACAGCGAGCCAAACTAAAAACTGGTGATGCCATTGAGAAGTTGTTGGGTTTACAGGCGAAAACCGCCATTGTGAAAAGAGATGGTCAAGAATTAGAAATTTCCATTGCAGAGATTAGGGTGGGTGATTTGGTGGTGGTTAAAACTGGACAAAAAATTGCTGTAGATGGTGAAGTGGTAGAAGGACAGGGCTTTGTGGGTGAGGCAATGGTGACGGGTGAATCGATGCCAGTAAAAAAAATTATGGGAGAGAAAGTTATTGCTGGCACGATTTGCGATAATGGTAGTTTGGTTTTTCGAGCCGAAAAAATTGGTGCCGATACTTTGTTGTCACACATTATTAAAATGGTAGAAACCGCAGAGGGCAGTAAGGCATCGGTGCAAAATTTAGCTGATAAAATTTCGGCAGTTTTTGTGCCAGTAATTTTAATCATCGCAGTTTTGACTTTAGCTGCTTGGATTTATTTTGGCACCACCGCCTTTGCTATTTCGTGTTTTGTTGGAGTTTTAGTCATTGCTTGCCCTTGTGCCTTGGGCTTAGCTACTCCGACTGCTATTATTGTAGGGATTGGCAGGGGGGCAAAGCATGGAATTTTAATTAAGGATGCTGATAGTTTAGAAATTTTAGGTAAGGTGAATACGGTGATTGTAGATAAGACCGGCACTCTAACCAAAGGCAAGCCTGAATTGGTCTCGCAAAATTCTATAGAAAACTTACAAATTTTAGCTTCTTTAGAGAAACACAGTGACCATCCAGCGGCACGGATGGTGGTGCAAAAATTTACTGGAGAAATTTTGCCAGTAACTGATTTTACTACAATTAAGGGTAAGGGGATTAGCGGTATGATCAATGGTAAAAAATATTTTGCTGGTAACACTGAACTAGTTTTAGCAAACGAAGATCAAATCAAACAGGTGCAACTTAATGCTAAAGAGGGCAAGACGCCAATTTTGCTATGTAGCGAATCCCAACTATTAGAAGTTTTTTATGTAGCGGATGAAGTCAAAAAGGATAGTGCTAAAGCGGTAGCTGACTTGCAAAAAATGGGTATTGAAGTAGTCATGGCTACTGGTGATGAAGAGGGTACGGCCAAATATGTAGCAGAACAAGTCGGAATTAAAGTGGTGTTAGCTAAAGTTTTGCCGGAAAATAAATTGATGGCAGTGAAAAATTGGCAAGCTGATGGTAAAAAAGTGGCAATGGTGGGGGATGGCATTAATGATAGTCCAGCTTTGGCTCAAGCTGATGTTGGAATTGCCATGGGTAATGGAACTGATATTGCGATTGAATCTGCAGGTATCACCTTATTACATGGTGACATTACAAAAATTGTGAAAGCGGTGAAATTATCTCGCCAGACTTTTTGGGCAATTAGAGAAAATCTTTTTTGGGCTTTTATTTATAACTTAGTTGGAGTGCCGTTAGCGGCTGGTTTATTTGTGCCTCTCTTCGGTGGTTCGTGGATATTGTCGCCAGTTTTTGCTGGCGTAGCGATGTCCCTTTCTAGTGTTTCAGTGGTAGCCAATTCTTTGCGGGTTAAGTATAAAAAATTGTAGAAAATAGAAGCAATTTTAAACTTTAGTAAGATTTAAAGAACTATCAAGATCACTAAATGGCTTTTGGGGCACTATTCTAAAATTTATTATCTTAAGAAATTTTATGCTATAATTGGATTATGAAAAAAATTTTAGCTGGCTTTAAAACTTTTATCTTACGAGGTAATGTCATTGACTTAGCGGTGGGTATTGTGATCGGCTCAGCTTTTACTAGTTTGGTAAACGCTATCGTTAAAGACCTTATTACTCCGACTATCTGGGCAATTATTAAGGTGCCAGATTTTTCCAACTTAAAATTTACTATTCGGGGAAGTGTCTTTGATTATGGTGATTTTTTAAATGTAGCACTATCATTTTTAATTGTAGCAATTTCGGTTTATTTTTTCATCGTTGTGCCTATGAATTTTATCGCTGAAAAAACAAAAAAGAAGGAAGAGAAAGAGGTCGCTGTTACCACTAAAAAATGCCCCGACTGCGCTAGTGAAGTGCCAGTGGAGGCTAAAAAATGTAAGTATTGTTTGTTTGGTTTTGAAAACTAGAGAACTAAATAGTAAATGCTAAAAAATAAAACACCCTACTGGTGTTTTATTTTTTAGCTGATTTCGTAACTTTTTTAGTTGTTTTAACAGCTTTGTTAACCACTTCTTTTCCTTTATACTTACCACAATTTGGACAAGCAGTGTGGGGAAGGCGTGGGTGTCCGCAGTCAGGACAAAGGGCGGCATTAGTAGCTTTGATCGCGTGATGTGAACGGCGATTGCCAGTATGAGCCCGTGTGTGTCGCATTCTTATTACCATAATCTTTTAATTATAGCATAGATTAGTAAAAAATACAAATTTATAACCCAGTACCAATCAATATTACCTTTCCGTTTACACCTGGTATAGGAGCACAAAATGGTTCTACCCCTATCCAACAAAACCCACTTGGTATAGTGGTGGCTCGTCCTAAGACTGGTGTGCCTGGCACCATCCACATATATTCTGGATATTCTATTACAGTATAAAGATCTAAATCAAAAACCATCATCATTGGTATAGCCCCTAAATAGCCTAATACCCACAAGCTGAAAACTCCGGGCATACAGGTACACGGTATGGCTTCTAATACCCAGCCGCCAAAAGAGTGGAAAGCAACTTCGGTAGCGACAGCTGCGGCAGTTTGACTAACGATTAAGGCTATGGCGGCAGCTAAAATAATAGCCCCCACAGCCACTCCAACAACCACACCGTCACCGCCGATGCCGTCTTGATTTATCTTATTACCAATCTCTATTACATATTTTTTATCAGGATCAACGGTTTGTGGTTTAACACTGACCCAGGTGCGGTATTTGGTAAAAATTTCATTGATACTTAAATTAGTAAATTCGCTTTCAGTAAAATATTTAGTTTCTTTACCAATTTTAACAATTTTTTCTCCACCATTAGTGACACAGACGGTAGCTTTGGTGGTAGGCAGGTCACCAAACATTTCTTTAGTGGTTTGGTTGTAATCAGAGTATTTGACATTTATAGCATCTCTAAATGCTTCTGCCTTAAGCTGGGTTTGGCAGTTGTCTAAAGAATAAAGTTGTTGCTCTTGGTCGCATACTTTAATACCTGACCAATCTTCATTTTGATTTGCTGATAAATCAACAAATTGTGGCTCTATCGTTTTACCAGTTAAGGTGTCTAAAAACTTAGCTTGTCCGTTCTCAAAATGTAAAACTAAATAATTTTTAGCAGCAATTAAGGTCATATCGGCTGTTTTACATTGATCTGATTCAATCTGAAAAACCTTATTGTGATACCCTACTACAGTCGTAGTTTTAGCGGTTGGTGAATTTTGCTTTACTGAATCAACGGTGTTTTGGTTTTGGATACTTTTTAAAAAAGTAATAGATTCATCGGTAAAACTCTTCATTGTATTTAATGAAGCGGTTGCTGAGCCGGGATTATTTTTCAGTAGAGAAATATAGAATGAAGTTTTTTGAGTGATTTCAGCTATTGTTTGCTGTTGCTCATTGGTAAGAGTTAGGGCCAGACTCTGCAAAGGCAAAACCAAACCTAGAGAAAAAACTAATAAAGCTGAAATGATTGGGTAATATTTTTTGGTCATCTTTTATCCTAGAATTATACCACCTTAAATTATCAACATAAAAAAAAATCTCAATTATTTTTCGTGGTATAATATTTTTAATGTTTCTGAGTCCTGAAAAAATCATTGAATATTGTGGAGTTTATGATGGCCAGAAAGTAGCTGATTTTGGTGCTGGCTCTGGTTATTGGTCTTTTTTATTAGCTAAAAGAGTTCATAGTACAGGAAAAGTCTATGCAATTGATGTTCAAAAAGACTGGTTGATTCGCTTAAAAAATGATGCCGAAAAATTAAAATTAGATAATATTGAAGTGGTATTAGCGGATATTGAGGAGTCGGGAGGGATACATTTAGCTAGCGGGTTGGTTGATTGGGTTTTTTTGGTCAACACTCTGTTTGCTACAGATAACCGACCTAATGTCGTTCGTGAAGCTCGGAGAATTTTAAAGCCGGGTGGTAAGATTTTTTTGATTGATTGGGTCGACTCTTTTGGTGGTCTTGGTCCGCATAAGAATCACGTCATAACTCCAACCGAAGCGGAATGGCTTTTTTTAGATAATGGATTTAATAAGGAAAAAGATTTTCCAGCCGGCGACCACCATTATGGCATAATTTTTAGTAAAAAAAATGGATAGGAAAGACACTTCAAAATTCCAAATATTTTTTTACGCTATTTTTGGGGTAGTTATTTTTGTAGGGTTTATTGCTTTATTAACTTCCAGTGGTAGTGGCGGTAGTAGTTCTGGGTCAAGTTCGGTAGCTAAAATTTTGATTTGGGGTACATATCCCGAAGAGCAGATTCGTAAATTAAAAAACGCTCTTACTGAACAAGACAAAAATATCGCTCTTAATTTTGACTATGTAGAAAAACGTTTAGACACTTTTTCGACCGAATTAGCCGAAGCTCTTTCTCAGCAAAATGGTCCAGATGTGGTATTAATTCCTCAGACCATGTTGTTGCGACAACAAAATAAAATCTATCAGATACCTTATGGCCAAAATACCATTACCGCTGGTCAGTATCAAGCTTCTTTCTTAGATGTAGCCAATGTCTTTCTAGATCAAAATGGGATTTGGGCCGTGCCTTTAGTGGTTGATCCTCTTGTGGCTTATTGGAACAGACAACATTTTACCAATGAAGGTCTAGTGGCTTTTCCTAGTAATTGGGATGATTTTGTGAATGTTGTTACCAAAGTAACCAAAAAAGATGCTAATTTAACTTTATTGAGAAATGGGGTCGGTCTAGGAACTTGGGATAACGTCACCAATGCCCAGTCTTTTTTAAATACTTTATTTTTACAGCAAAATTCTAAGTTAGTTTATTTAAATAAAGAAAATAACTATTCTGTTTTAAGTCTTGTAGAAGATGGTGTGTTAGATAAAACTCTAACTTTTTATACTAATTTTACTAACCCCACTAAGCCAGAGTATACCTGGAATCGTACCATGCCAAATGACCTGCAGAGCTTTACCAGTGGCCGTTCGTCCATTTATTTTGGTAAGGCTAGTGAGTTAGCAAACATTAGCCAGACTAACCCTAACTTAAATTTTTATGTTGCCAAAATGCCTCAAACTAAAGATAGTGAAGTTCAGGCAACCTGGGGTGATGTTTATGGTTTTGCTCTAATGAAACTATCTTCTAATTTAACTGATGCTTTCAGACAAATTAATACTCTAACTTCAGCCCAATCAATTGAGTTATTAGTCGGTATTTCTAATTTACCCCCAGTTCGTCGTGATGTAATTCAAAATACCCCTAGTCAAGCCTATATGGAAGTATTCTATGATTCAGCTATTATTGCTAATACCTGGCCAGATCCCAATATTGATCAAAGTCCTGCAGTTTATAAAAATACTATTGAACAAATTTTGTTAACTAACCAAAATCGACAGGCTATGAGTTATTTACTAGATAATTTAAACTCACTATTTTACTAAAATGAAAACAAGAATATCAATCACTCTCTTAATATTATCATTTCTTTTCTTTTGGTCTTTTTGTGTAGAGGCCGCTATTTTACGCCCAGAAAATGTTGATAGCGAAACGGTATATACGTGGGAAGAATTTGTTAATAATGGTGGATATTATCAGGCTGATGTCGATGGTGGCGAAGGGGTATATAAAATGCCTGGAGACACTGAAACATCTATAGTCTTTGAAGTGATATTGGATAGTGACGAAGAGATAAGCAGTGATGGAAGTATAGTTAAAAAAACTGAACAGAGTACAGTTTTAACAGACACCGACACCAGCACTGCTGCGTCAAGCCAAAATAATTCATCTGCGAATACCAACACCGAGTCTGTTGATGGTGGAAATGGCTTGGTAGTTTGTGGAAACAGAAACAATGGGCAAGCTGATTGCGATAAAATGAGCCAACTTTATCAAATGATAAATGACCTTGTTAAGTGGATTATAACTATCTCTAGTTCGGTTTTTGCAATTATGGTAATGTATGCCGGTTTTAATTATTTGACAGCTATGGGTGATGAGGGTAAAATTAAGAAAGGTCACGAATTTTTGAAGAATGCTATAATTGGTTATGTGATTATGTTATCAGCCTGGTTAGTAATTAAGTTTATTTTAGACCAATTAGGTGTGGGTCCTATGTTTTCCTTGTTGGGTAATATCAAATAATTAACATTAAACATAAACCTAATTTTAAAAAACAAATGAGTAAAGACAAAATAATAGAAATATATCAAAAAACTAAAGTTTTATTTTTAGCAGTTGGATCTGGTGTGACTTTAACTGCCAGTGAATTGGTTTTAGCTCAGGATAAAAACAAATTAACCAACCCTGTATCTAGCGCTAGTAATATCACAGAATTGGTTACCAAACTATTACAGGTAGTAGCACAATTCGGGGCAATTGTTTGTATATTTTTTATTATCTATTCTGGTTTTCTTTATGTCACTGCTAACGGTGACGAAACTAAGATTAAAACGGCCCATAAGACTTTTCTCTGGAGTGTGGTGGGGACCGCGGTTCTCTTAGGTGCTTGGGTTATTGCTGAGCTAATTAAAAATACAGTTTCTGAAGTAACGGGATTATAAATATAAAAATGAACAATAAAATTATCAAACTCAAAATTTTCTTTTTAATCACACTTTTTGCTGTGCCCACTGTTAGTTTCGCTCTAGCTGATGTTGGATTAAATGCATTAGTGAAAGATATTATCTATACTATCAATCGTCTTTTTCCGGTTTTGACTGGGTTAGCCATTTTAGCCTTCATGTGGTCGCTGATTGTTTATATTTATAATGCCCATGATCCTAAAAAACGTGAAGAGATGAGAGGGTATATGGTTTGGTCGGTGGTGGCTTTAGTATTAATCGTTGGAGTGGCAGCTGTGGTGAATATATTGTTGGGTGTATTTGGGTTGGGTCAAGGTTATGGAAATTTACTTCCTACCAGGTTACCCGAAGAACAATAGTTATTAGCTAATCTTATAAATTTATCATGTGTGATTTCTCTACTTTTGGTTCAACAATGATGTGTCTCTCGGAGTTTATAGTTGGTTCGTTGGTGCGAGTTTTGTTGCTTTTAGCAATTTTTATTTTTATTTGGAATTTAGTTAAGTTTATCGCTAATCGGGACGACGTCAAAGCTAGAGAGGAAAGTAAAAAATATATGTTTTGGGCATTGGTTGGTTTAATGGTCATGTTTGCTTTTTGGGGTCTAGTTCAGATTTTAGCCTATACTTTTGGCACCAAAGTTGGAGTTGTTCAAGTTAACCTTATGAGTAGTTAGCTCTAGACTTTTCAACAAAATAAGTTTACTCTAAAAAAAATATGATATACTAACAGAGTATAGTATATTATTAATTAATTTTTAATTTCATCGTTATGAATTCTATTACAAGAAAAATATTACCAGCCATTACCTTGTTAGCTTTGCCGGTAATTTCTTTAGCACAAAATTTTGGTACCACCGTAAACAACATTAGCTCAGCTATGCAAAGCGTGGGCGGTCTAATTTCTCTAGCCACCTCTATCTTGGTTGGTGTTGCTATTTTGGTGTTTATCTGGGGTTTGGTCAAGTTTATTATCAACGCTGGTGATCCAGAGAAACGAAAGGAAGGTAAACAATTAATGCTTTGGGGCCTAGTTGCTCTAGTGGTTATTGCTTCTTTGGGTGCAATTATTTCCTTGATTAGTAATACTTTTGGAATTGGTACTAATGATAACTTGAGGACTACAGGGGTGCAAGGTTTATAATAATTAGTTTAGGATTTAAAAAAAACACCCTAGGGTGTTTTTTAAAATCATGTAAGTAAACACAAAAAATTTTTCTTGATTATTTTTTTATGTTAAAATACGCCTTAATGAATAAGAGAATTATTTCTTTCTTGACTACAGTTTTATTTATTAGTCCTTACGTAGCTGCAGCAGCTGCTCCGGCGGTTTTGGTCCGTTTCGTAAATGCGATTGTCAATCCAGCAATCTATTTAATGTTTGCTCTGGCGGCCTTGATGTTCGTCTGGGGAGTTTTTCAGTATGTGATGAATGCTGAAAGCGGTGATGGTCGAACCAAGGGGGGTAGACATATTTTGTGGGGTTTGATTGGTTTAACCGTTATGGTTTGTGTTTATGCTCTAATTAGGATCATTTTATCAACCATGGGGGCAAAGGCTCCAGACAACCTTATTTTATAACAACTTTAAAATGATTACTAAATTTAAATTTTATTACATTGGTTCATTGCTACTTTTGCCGTTTCTAACTTTGGCTCAAGCAGTGGATCGCGCTCAAATTAGTTCTGTTACTACTGGCTTAGTTAGTTTAATTAATCTCACTCTGAGATTATTACTGGGAATTGCTATCTTAGTTTTTATTTGGGGTATGATTCGTTTTATTGCTAAAGCTGATGACGCTGAGGCCAGAAAACAAGGTAAACAATATATGGTGTGGGGGTTGGTGGCTTTGGTGGTCATGACTTCATTGATTGGTATTATCCAGTTAGTAGCTAATTTGTTTTTAGGTAGCAGAACTAATGGTTTAGTGGAGCAGGCTTTACTCTATTAAGTGAAGATCTTGCGTTTAGATTGTTATTAACTTGTCTTGTAAAAAACAATATGATACAATCATACTGATTATTAGTAATTTTAAATCAAAAATATGCAACAAGGTTTTGTAGATAATATTGAGAAATTGACTCAAGAAAACGATAATTTCCGTAAAGTTCTTTACACCACACCCCGAAGTCAATTGGTTTTAATGTCTTTGCTTCCTAAGGAAGAGATTGGCACCGAGACTCACTCAGACAATGATCAATTTTTACGTATTGAAAGCGGTGAGGGTAGAGCCATCATTAACGATGTGGAACAAGCTATCGCTGATGGTTCAGCGGTTGTGATTCCAGCTGGCGCTAAACATAACATCATTAATGACAGCGATGTTAAAATGAAAATTTATACCATCTATTCTCCAGCTCACCATCGTTTTGATGTGGTTCATCCAACCAAAGCTGACGCTGAGGCCGATGAAGGTAAGGAGGATTTTGACGGTCAAGTTTCGCAATAGTTTTGTCGTTAAAATATTTTTCCTAAAAACTATCCCAACGGATAGTTTTTTTGAATTAAACTACAAAATATGATATATAATATAATATTATGGCTACACTTGAAGAACTACGTCAGGTTCGTTTAGATAAAATTAAAATTTTGACAGAGAATGGAATTAATCCATTTCCTAATACCTCACGACAGGACTATACTTTGAAACAGGTGGTGGATGATTTTCAGAAATTAACTACTCAAAAAGATTTACACTTAGTAGGTCGAGTTTTGGCGGTGCGCGGTCAGGGAGCGATTGTGTTTGTAAACTTTAATGATGGCACCGCTAGTTTTCAAGCTTTGTTTAAAAAAGATGAAATGGACGAAAAGTCCTTTAATTTATTTAAAGATACAATTGATATTGGAGACTTCATTGAAGTAACTGGTGATTTATTTATTACTCAACGCGGACAACAAACTATTCAAGTTAAAGACTGGAAAATGTTGACTAAGTCTTTAAGACCGCTTCCAGACAAATGGGACGGTTTACAAAACGAAGAAGAGAAGTTTCGTAAAAGATATTTGGACGTGATTAGTAGTGAGGAGGTGCAAGAACTATTTATTAAAAAATCGGTATTTTGGAAAACAGTGCGAGATTTCTTGGAGGCTCGTGGTTTTATGGGAGTGGAAACACCCATTATGGAAAATATGACAGGTGGAGCAGAGGCACGACCTTTTATCACCCATTACAACGCTTTTGATGTTGATGTTTATCTGCGGATTTCACCAGAGCTTTGGTTGAAGAGATTGATTATTGCCGGCTATCCAAAAGTTTATGAAGTGGGTAGAGTCTTTCGTAATGAGGGAGTAGATGCTGAGCATGCTCAAGATTATACTCATTGTGAATTTTATCAAGCCTATTCTGACTTTAATCAAGGGATGAAAATGGTAGAGGAATTATATAAAGAGTTAGCGTTAAAAACTTTTGGTACTTTACAATTTACCATTAAAGGTTTTGCTATTGACCTATCGCAGCCTTGGGTTAAATATGACTATGTTAAAACTATTGAGGAAATGACTGGGGTTAATGTGATGGAGAACTCGACCGAAGAAATCACTAACAAACTAATTGAGCTGAAAGTGGATTTTGATAAATCACAATGGAACTGGAATCGAGCCACCGATACACTTTGGAAGTGGTGTCGCAAAAAAATCGCTGGCCCAGGATTTTTAGTGGGTGTGCCAATTGAAATGGAGCCGTTAGCTAAAAAGAACGAAGCCAATCCAAAATTGGTAGAACGTTTTCAGGTTTTGATTGCTGGATCAGAATTAGGCAAAGGGTTTTCTGAATTAAATGATCCCTTGGATCAATTAGAAAGATTTGAACATCAAGCTAAATTACGAGACGAAGGCGATGATGAAGCTCAGATGAAAGATGATGAATTTGTGGAAGCTCTAGAATATGGTATGCCGCCAACTTTTGGTTTCGGCTTTACCGAACGAACTTTTTCATTTTTTGCCGGTAAACCAATTCGTGAGACTCAAATCTTTCCATTTATGAAAAAACTCGAATAATCACGGCAAACTAGAATATCACAAAAATATATCATATATGATATATTTTTTTGCATTTTCTATAAAAATTGCTATAATTTGATTATGACTAAAACTATTAAAAATAAAGTTCAACCACGAGTTAATGTTATTTCTTGGGATGAGTGTTTTATGAAAATGTCTCACTTAATCGCCGAGCGCAGTAAAGATCCTTCTTCACAGGTTGGGGCGGTGGTGGTGAGTCAAAATAATATTGTAGTTGGTTTAGGTTACAACGGTTGGCCAAGAGGGATTGAAGCCAAGCAGCTTCCTTGGGAACGCGAAGGGGAATTAGATGAGACCAAATACGCCTACGTTTGTCACGCCGAAGAAAACGCGATTTATAATGCTAATAATTCAACCAAAGATTGTAAAATTTATTGTTCACTTTTTCCGTGCAACGAATGTGCTAAAACTATCATTCAAAACGGAATTAAAGAAGTAATTTATGAAAGTGATAAATACGCTGAAACACCTGGGGTGCGGGCTTCTAAGAAAATGTTTAAACTCGCGGGAGTTAAAACCAGACAGCTAATTTTATCTTAACCCTATTTAATTATTTATGGCTGATTTATACATATACAATACTCTTGGCAGAGAAAAACAAAAATTTGAACCAGTCGGGGCTGGGTTTTTGACTGACGAAAATAATGAGCAAAAATTAGTTCGTCCAGCTGACGAAATTGGTCTTTACACCTGCGGTCCTACTGTTTACAACTATGCTCATCTCGGCAATCTTCGCACCTATCTGTTTGAAGATTTTTTGAAACGCACCCTACAATATAGTGGTTTCAAAGTAAAACACGTCATGAATATTACCGACGTTGGTCACCTGACTGACGACAATGAGCTTTCTGATAATGGGGAAGATAAAATGGAAAAAGGCGCCAAGCGTGAAGGTAAAACCGCTTGGGAGATTGCCGATTTTTTCACCGAGAAATTTTTGGAAGATCTTTCAGCTCTTAATATCACCAGACCGAACTTAATGCCGAAAGCGACCGATCATATCGCGGAACAAATTGCAATTATTCAAAAACTAGAACAAAAAGGTTTTACTTATCAGATTTCAGATGGAATTTATTTTGATACCAGTCGTGATAAAAATTATACTCAACTATCTGGGCAACAAATTGAGTTCTTAAAAGAAGGGGCCAGAGTGGAAACTAATAATGAAAAAAGAAACCCGACCGATTTTGCTTTGTGGAAATTTTCGCCTGTTAATGAAAAACGGCAAATGGAATGGCAGTCACCTTGGGGGGTTGGTTTCCCAGGTTGGCCTATTGAATGTTCGGCTATGGCGACTAAATATTTAGGTGAACAGTTTGATATTCACTGCGGCGGGATTGACCATGTTAATATTCACCACAGCAACGAAATTGCGCAGAGTGAAAACGCCTTTGATAAAAAACCATGGGTTAAATATTGGATGCATGGAGCATTTTTGAATCTGAAAGACGGAGAAAAAATGGCTAAATCGACTGGTAACTTTTTAACGATTAAAAGTGAATTTATTGATAAAGATATTTCGCCCTTGGTTTATCGTTTTGCAACTTTGAACGTGCACTATCGTAAGGCGATGGAGTGGTCGGAAGAAGTAATATCGTCGGCTAAGAATGGATATGAGAGTTTACTCAAAAAGGTGGCACAGTTGGGTGATAAAATCGGGACAGTATCAGAGGGGTGGCAAAATAAATTTTTAGAAGCAGTCAATGATGATTTAAATTTGCCACAAGCCACGGCGGTTTTAAATAGAATGTTAAGCGATGACAATTTATCAGTACCAGATAAGTTAGCTACCGCCTATAATTTTGATGAAGTGCTGGGATTAAAATTGGCTACCGCTCTTGATCATCAGTTAGATGATAAAAATGTATCGCCTGAGGTCTTAAAGCTGTTGGAGGCACGAAAACAAGCCCGGGAGAGCCAAAATTGGGCCTTGTCTGACAAATTACGAGATGAAATTAGAGCAAAAGGTTATGAGATTAAAGACGTAGCGGATGGAATTGAAATTTTTAAGAAATAGTATTTTTCATTACTCAAACAGTTTCGGATTTTAAATGAAAAAAGCGTTAAGCAAGTAATACTGTTTTTATTAAATAATTTTATCGCTAAAACTAGTCAATTTTGTAATTTTGTGTTATAAGTATTTGTATCATGATTAAAGTTTTTGGACACCAATCACCCGATACCGACACTGCTTGCAGTGCAATCATCTGGGCTTGGCATTTAAATAATCACACTCCTCAAAAGGCTGAGGCTTTTGTTTTGGGTAAATTAAATAAAGAGACACAGTTTGTATTAAACAAATGGGGTTGGACAGAGCCAGCCTTATTGGAAAAAGTTACTCCAGACGATGAAGTAATTATCGTCGATACTAATAACGCCGATGAGCTGTTAGAAGGAATTAATGATGCTAAAATTAATACAGTGGTTGATCACCACCGCTTGACTGGCAGTCTTCAAACTTCAGCACCAATACATTTTTACATTAAACCACTTGCTTCTACTGCCTCAGTGATTTATGACTTATTGCATGAACACCACGAAGCGATTCCAAATGAGATTGCGGGTTTAATAATTTCCTGTATTTTATCTGACACCTTAGCTTTTACCTCTCCTACCACCACTCCGCATGATAAAGATATTGCTGAAAAATTAGCTAAGCAAATTGATTTAGATTTATCTCAATATACCGAAGAGCTCTTTAGCGCCAAATCCGATATTTCAGAATTAACTGATATTGGTTTAGTTAAGCTGGATAGTAAAAAAACTGATTTAGGTGATAAGGTAGTCAGAATTTCAGTTATTGAAACAGCTCGACCAGAAATAGTCTTGGCCCGCAAAGATGGATTAATTCAAGCAATTAAAGAAGTTATCGCTCAAGAGTCAGATGTGTTTGATGTAGTTTTGTTTGTGGTAGATATTCTTAAAACCGAAGCGACTGTTTTAACTTACAACGATTTTACTAAAAAACTCATCGCTGATTCTTTTGAAGTAGCAGTAGAAAGCGATACTGAAGTTTTACCAGGAATAGTTTCGCGGAAAAAACAAATTATTCCAGCCTTGTTAGCAGAATAAAAAGTTTGTGAAATAAAGATGACCATAAAATATAAAACTGAAGCAGATATAGCCAATTTACGAATAGCAGGACAGCGTTTAGCGGCGGTTTTGGAGAAGCTAAAACAGCTAACTAAACCAGGTGTTTCTTCGGTTGAATTAAACAGTGTGGCCGAAAAAATGATTTTTGATTGGGGAGATTATCCCTCAACTCTAAATTATGGAGAAGGTGGTTCGCGCCCGTTTCCTGCGGCCCTATGTTTTTCTGTTAATCACGAAATTGTACACGGTATTCCTAACGAGACACCGAAAATTTTACGCGAAGGGGATATTGTTACCTACGATTTATGTGTGACTCACAATGGCATGGTGGCCGATGGAGCGACCACTGTCCCGGTGGGGAAAATTAGCCAGGAAAATAAAATTTTAATTAAAGCTACTCGGGAATGTTTAGAAGCGGGAATAAAAGCGGTGCGTTTAGGGGGTTATATTGGTGACATTGGTGAAGCTATTGCTCGGGTGGCCGACCAATATGGTTTTGCTGTTGCAGAAGATTTAGCTGGTCACGGTGTGGGCTTTTCGGTGCACGAGGAACCATTTGTGCCTAATGTAGGGGAACATGGCACTGGTCCTAAAATAAAAGCTGGTTTAGTGATTGCTATTGAACCAATGCTAGTTTTAGGTTCGCCTAAAATTAAAACCGAAAAAGATGGCTGGACTATCTCGACCAGAGATGGCAAAAACGCCGCCCAGTTTGAGCATACGATAGCTATCACCGAAAACGGAGTGGAAGTGATGACGGAGAAGTAGCATAATATTTTACAAAACTTTTATAGTATTGTATTAAACAAATTTAAACAACCCATTCTAAAATAGTTTTTTCTTAGATTTTATTTTCTGCGGTGTTTGTTGGACAAAGTTCGAATGTTTTTCGAGCAAAATCCAAATGATTAAAATTACTAAAAAGGACTCGGCAGGGCGAAACTATTTGTCTAGGGGAAAGGATTCGCCCTGCCTCGGCTGATTTCCCGCCCGCAGGAGGGGTCTGGGGAGGAATGCGGGCGGATTTCGGACTGGGGGTTTTCGGAAAAAAATTTTGTGCCAGTGAAGCTGGCGCGCA
>CAYWWA010000014.1:0-17016 GCA_964462115.1 uncultured Candidatus Saccharibacteria bacterium | reverse complement strand
ATGGCTCCCTTACCTCCCTCCCCGTAGGTTCGTTTGACATCTCTAAGATCACAATCGCAGGAAACGGTTTCTTCGCTAATTTCAACTCCTCCGGCTCCCTTACCTCCCTTCCCGTAGGTTCGTTTAACACTTCTAATATTACTACCGTAGGAAACGATTTCTTCTGTGAATTCAACCAGCGTGGCCCCATTAGCTCCCTTCCCGTAGGTTCGTTTAACACTTCTAATATTACTACCGTAGGAAACTATTTCTTCCAACAATTCAACCGGTATGGCTCCCTTACCTCCCTCCCTGTAGGTTCGTTTAATACCTCCAACATCACTACTACAGGGTGGAATTTTTTCAATGATTTTAACCGTAATGGTTCCCTCCCCAAAGACGATAATGGCGTAATTATTACCAACAGAAGCTCATCAGGTGCGGTCACTTTCTATTTTGCTCCCAGCAACCAAACCCAATCGGTTGCCAGTGGTGGAACCTTTGCTTATGCAGCTTCTCCATCCATAATTTACACCACCACCTTCGTCAATTATGATGATCAGCTCCTATACTCAACTTCAACTGAAGCTGGCACCAGCCTCATCGCTTCTACTACCTATCAAGGAATTACTCCACCCAGATCTTCTTTTACCACCACCTGTGATAATAACATAAGTACTACCACCAGCTATACCTTTTCAGGTTGGAATCCTGCAACTCTAATTGTAAACAGTAATGCTACCATCACCGCTCAATTTACAGCCTCAAACACCATATCAAGTTGTGGAGGTAGTGAACCTGTAGAATTAGATATCAACTGTAGTTACTTTAATTTTACTCCTGAAACTTATACATTAAATATTTTTGGTGGCAATGGAAGATATAAAATTGGTTTTGTCAATCTTTTAGAGAGTCCGTCCGAAGAGATCAGGGTTTCGGTTAAAGACAAAGTCTCTACTGAGACTCAAAATGCTACTTGTGCGGTTGCGGAGTAGGCTCCATTCTATGGTCCCTCCACACCACCACCGATAGTTGATCCTGAAGAAACACCTTAGAACACAGGCATATTTCAGATACATTTATTGTAAAATTACAAAATACTTTATAATAAAGTCAATACCGCTTGCATTTTCCTAAAAAATATGTAATATACTATACATTATGACTATTGCAATCATTAAAACTGGTGGTAAACAATATATCGCCGAAGAGGGAAAGAAACTTAAAATTGAAAAAGTAATAGGTAGCTATCAGGTGGGTGACATTCTATCTTTCACTGATATATTATTGTTGGACAACAACGGTGAGGTGCAAGTTGGTACTCCCATTGTGAAAGGCAGTGAAGTGAAGGCAGAAATTACTAAAATTGATCGTTTAGCTAAAGTAGTAACTATCAAATACAAGCAAAAATCTCGTTACCAAAAGAAAATCGGTCATCGTCAGCCATACTTTGAAGTAAAAATTATTTCCATTAAATAATATACTTTTAAAAATAAAAAGCAGCCCAACAGCTGTTTTTTTATGTCAGCGCTCTATCTTAAGTCAACTAAATAAATTTAGTAAATTTTACAAATTATGTAATTTTTGCTACCCTAAATGCAGTCAGAAACTTGGAAGTATTTTTTGCAATCGCAAGAAAACTTACCAAGTTTGGTCTTTAAAAGGAGGATTTGCAAATGCATACAAAAGAACCTAAGGGAATTTTTAGTAATGAGATCTGGTTTTTCCAGATCTTATTTGTGGTAGCCTTAGTGGCGGCTTTGGCCATCTATTTTCGGAGCAAGGAGGCAAACAAAGAGTCGCCTCCCCTACCGTCAGAACGGGTAGAAGTTCGATAGTTTTTTAATAGCATCACAAGCACTAGTCCAATATCTGGTGCTTTTTTATTTATTTGTTATAATAAAAGTATGTCAGGAAAATTTATTGTCATTGAGGGGGGTGAGGGAGCGGGTAAAGGCACCCAAATTAAAAAATTAAAAGAATTATTGGGGGATAAAATTGTTTGCACCAGAGAGCCGGGCGGTTCAGTTTATGCCGAAGAAATTCGTAATTTAATTT
Organism: uncultured Candidatus Saccharibacteria bacterium; assembly: GCA_964462115.1. Classification (GTDB taxonomy): domain Bacteria; phylum Patescibacteriota; class Minisyncoccia; order Phycocordibacterales; family CAIZIN01; genus CAYWWA01. The sequence goes on along the minus strand of CAYWWA010000014.1, from coordinate 14,979 downwards.
TGCATTCTCCTAACGCCTCACAGGCTGATGCCAAAACCCTATTTGCGTTATTTTGGGCTTCGCGAGCCGATCACCTCAAAAACACTATCATCCCAGCCTTGCAAGCTGACAAGGTGGTAGTCTGTGATAGATTTGATGCTTCTTCTTTTGCCTACCAACTCTTTGGTCAAATGGAAGACGAATCGTTACGTGCCGAATTTATGTCTTTTTTTTGGACAACGCGTGATTTCTATTTAGGAGAAACTAAACCTGATTTATATTTATATTTAGATTTACCCACTGAAGTTGGTTTGGCTCGTAAACAGCAACAACAACAAAACGGTCAGGAAATATTAAATCATTTTGATCAGCAAACTTTAGCTTTTCATGACCGTAAACATCAGGGTTTTATGGAATTTTTCCGAGCCGTGCCTCATCAAATAATTGATGCAAATCGTCCTGTGGATGAAGTTTTTGCAGAATTAAAAACTCTAATTGAAAAGATGGTTTAGCTTTTTAAGCTGGTAGGACTTTTTTAAAATTGACATTTTTGTTTTTTTGTGATACTATTTTGGGTAGACGTTTTTTTTGAATGAGCTTTTAAAGGAGGTTCACTATGTTGGATAAGAAAATAGTTTTAGGTAAGCTGAGAATTGATTCTCAGCGTCGGGTCATCATCCCAGTTCGTTTTCGCAAAAAGGTTGACGGTAAATTATTTGCGGTTTTTTTTGAGAACAAGGACGTTTTTTCTGGAAGTTTGGTGTTACATTTTTCGTCGGAGTCTGACATAAAAAATCCAGACAAAACATTGAACGACATGCCATTAAATGTCTATGAAGCCAACACGGTAGACCCCAAGTGGCGGGTTAACCTGCCTAAATGGTTTTGTGAGCTAGTGGTCGGTTATGTGGACGTCTACTGGCTTAATTCGGAGGAATTGCTATTATCGCCAGGTTAGCAACATTGTAGATCTCACCCCACTGAAGTAATTCGGTGGGATTTTTTATATCTCTAATCCTGACTCCAAACGAGTCGGGTTAATAAAATATGTTATACTGAGATCAACCCCGATTTAATTATAAATTACCTTAAATCAACTAATACCAAATGTCCCAGTCTGACAATCTCAAAATTCTATATGAAGACAATCATTTAATTGCAGTTTTTAAGCCAGCCGGTATTTTAGTCCAAGCTGACAGCTCAGGACGAGAAAGTCTGATGAATTTAGTCAAGACTTTTTTAAAAAACCGCGATCAAAAGTCTGGCAATGTTTTTTTGGGGCTGTTGCACCGATTAGACAAAAATGTTTCTGGAATTGTGCTTTTGGCTAAAACCTCTAAAGGGGCCTCACGTTTGTCAGAACAATTTCGCAATCATACTATCGTAAAAAAATATACCGCAATTTTAGAAGGTGATATTTTGGCAATGCAAAAAGTTAAGGTGAATGAACTGCGTGAAGTAAAATTATGGCTAAGTAAAAATGAAAAGACTCTTAAAACAGCAGTTTTTTCAGACGAGCTCACTGGAGCTCAGCAGAGAGCAAAACTGTCGGTGCTGCGATATGGTTGTCAAAAAGTGGAAAACAATCGCTCCTTAGTCTCGGTGTGGCTTGAAACAGGCCGTTTTCACCAGATTCGTGCCACAATGGCCTTTTTAGGCTGTCCCATTGTGGGTGATAAAAAATATGGTGCTTTACAAGCCGATAAAAAATTTACTGAAAACAATATTGCCTTAACTGCTGATTATTTAGAATTTACCACTGCTACTTCAGGGGAGAGAATAAAATTATCACTCGTTCCTTTTACTTTTTGAAAAAAATGTTATACTTATAAAGTTAATAGTTTAACTTAAAATAAACAAATGGAAGGAGCACCAAAAAATACCCAATATTCTCAAGACGATTTTTTGTCTAAATTAGGTGAAGAGATTAAACCTGACCTTGAAAGCGTTAAGGCTGAGTTAGCTAAAGTGCAAGAATCAATAGATGCTACCAACACTTATATCTCTATTAATAAGTCTAGCGGTGGGGTTGAACCTAACGACTATCATGAGTTGGCCCAATTGGAGGAGAGGAAGAGAGTGTTGTTAAAAGTTTTAGAAGATAACCCTGAATAGTAAAAATAAAAGAAAAAATAAAATCCCCAAAAATAATTGGGGATTTTATTATGGTGTGGGACTTTATAATGAGGCAATTAAGGTTTCTGCGATTGATAGTACCAAGAATAGAATTATCGCTAAACCAAAAACTTTCAGCATCAACTTAACGTTCTCCATAAAAATATAATTATTTAACTGAAGCCACAATCTTATCAAAAGCTGCTGGATTATTTTGAGCTAATTCAGCTAACATTTTACGATTGATTTCAATATTTTGCTTTTTCAAAGCATTAATAAACTTACTGTAGGAAAGTCCTTTTTGCTCCAAAACGGCATTAATTCGCACATTCCAAAGTCGGCGATACTCACCCTTTTTATCACGGCGGTGAGCAAAAGCATAAGTTCCAGCATGGGCAATGGCCTCATAGGCCATACGCTCTTTGGTAGAACGACCGTTGCGATAACCTTTAACTTGTTTGAGGACATTGCGACGGGTTTTATTTGCATTAACTCCTTTTTTTACTCTTGTCATAAATTTTATTTAGTGGTGGCGGTATGAATATATCTTGCCGCGGTTTTGTTAGTGAAATAATGAGTATAACTAGCCGCTCGGCCTTTAGCAGTTTGAGTGCGACCATTTTCACGAGAATTAAAATGATTTTGACCAGCCTTGCGACCAGTAATTTTACCATTTTTGCTGATTTTTAATCTTTTAGTAATAGATTTATTAGTTTTCATAATATGATTTTTAGCCTTTTTAACATCTTAACAAAATGTCATTTACTCATTTTTTTAATTGTTAAAAATTTTGTTTTGCCACAGCCCTATGTTATGGGAAACAAGTTTCCCATAACATAGGGGCTGGGCGAATCGCTTGGCTGAGCGATTCGGGAAACTTATGCTTTAATATATTACACATTTTTCGCTTTTTGTCAAAAAACTATATTTTTTATTAAAGTGAAAAATAATTTTACCAAAACAATGGGTTTAAATAATTTGCTTTGATAAATTTTGTCTAATTATTCATAAATTGCAATATCGTATTATGTGATTGTCTTTATTTTCATCTTTGATTATAATTTAGATGATTATGGCCTCCAACACTGAACTTATTAAAGAACGCTTGAATATTGTTGAGGTGGTTTCTTCTTATATTAAATTAGAAAAAGCTGGAGTTAATTACAAAGCCAAATGTCCCTTTCATCACGAAAAAACTCCTTCTTTTTATGTTTCACCTGATAAGGGATATTACTGTTTTGGTTGTGGGGCTAAGGGGGATATTTTTTCTTTCGTGCAACAGTTTGAGGGTTTAGATTTTCGGGGAGCGTTAAAGCTTTTAGCCGATAGAGCCGGAGTTAAATTAGAGTTTGTGCGAGATGAAAATCGAGACGAAAAAACTAAGATGTTTGATTTAATGGAAGAAGCTACCAAAATTTATCAAACTGCTTTAACCCAAAATTCCTCAGCTCTAGCTTATCTCAAAGAGCGAGGTTTGTCTTTGCAAACGATTAAAGATTGGCGGATTGGTTATGCACCCAATGATTGGCACTGGACAGAACAGCGAATGAAAAAGTTTGGTAGTTTAGAAGAGTTGGAGAAGGTGGGGTTAGTTAAGAAAGGTGATAAGGGTTACTATGACAAATTTCGAGGTCGTATTATGTTTCCGCTGTTTGACACTTCCGGCCGAGTTATTGCTTTTTCGGGAAGAATTTTTGATGAACGAGAAAATAAAGAATTAGCTAAATATATGAATTCACCTGAGACAGCAATTTTTTATAAGTCTTCCGCTTTATATGGTCTCTATCAGGCAAAGACCAAAATTCGTGAGCAAGATTATGTCATTTTAGTAGAAGGGCAGATGGATTTATTAATGTCACACCAAGCTGGTTTTCAAAATACTGTGGCCACTTCAGGCACCTCTTTAACCGAACAACATTTAATTATTTTAAAGCGCTTTACCAATCGGCTAATGGTAGCCTATGACGCCGATGGTGCTGGTTGGAAAGCTTCTAAGCGGGCTTGGGAGATGGCTCTTAAAATGGGAATGGAGATTAAAATTGTAGAAATACCCAAAGGTTTTGATCCGGCCGATTTAGTGTTAAAAGATGTTAAACAGTATGGTGAATGTCTCAAAAATAGTCAGCATATTATTGATTTGTCTCTGGAGAAAATTTTAGCTGAAGAAAAAGATTTACGACAGATTGCTAAAAAAATCAGGATAGAAGTGTTGCCTTATATTTGGCACTTGGAAAGTGAAATGGAAAAATCTTATTATATCCAACAGCTGGTAGATAAAACCAAGATTGACGAAAGGGCGATTCGGGAGGATTTGCAAAAATTGATAGTGGAACAAGTGGAGAAAGTTGAGGAGCTAGAGAAAAAACCATTATCAACTCAAAATAATTTATTAGATAAGCTATTAGGAATTTATTATTGGCAGCAGTCGCAATCAGTCGCCATAATTGATTTACAGAATTTGTATAGTGAATTGGGAAGAATTTTATCGCTTACTAAGTTAGCAGAATATGAAGCTAAAATCATTGACAGACAAACTGAATTGATTTTTGAAGCTGAAGTGAGTTATAATCAAAGTCATAAAATTAAGGAGGAAGTATCAGAGATGTTATCACGTTTGGAGGTGGTAGAACTAAGTAAATTAGTAGAAAAAATGCAATTAGAGTTGGGCGAATTAAGCAAAAATGGTAAAACTGAAGAAGCACAAATTAAATTTATTGAATTGACCGGGGTCTGCCAAAAAATCAACAAGTTAAAAAATAGGAAATAGACTTATAGTCCAGATTGTAGGCTTTCTAAACTTTCACCGTCTAGGCTGGTTGTAGCTGGGGCTTGATTTTGATTGTCGGTGTTAGTTTTTGAACTATAGATTAGATTAAAATTTTTAGTTTTACTACGTCTAAACTTATCTGTAGCAGTAAAAGTAAAAGTATTTAAATTAGGATAAAGTAAAAATTTTTCTCGCCAATTTCCTTCGGTATCAATTAAAACCACCCGGCCATTGATAGTTAATTCCTTACTATTTTTAATTTGCCCACTGATTTCAACAAAATTCTGTTCTAAGATGGCGGCGTCGTTTGGGTATTCAATTAAAATGGTTGGACCCTCAATCAGGAAGCGAGCCGAAAAAATACCATAACTGATAGCGGCCAAGAAAAAAAACACTATTACTGACCAAATTAAAATTTTTTTGAGCAAAAACCCATTCATTTTCTTGATCATAGCATATTTTTAGATAAAAAACATTGGCACTATTCAGGTGGTTAACTTAAACGTCAGTTTTAAAAACTGTTTTAAAATGGGTTTACAGCTCCACGGACTTCAAAGTGAAGATGGGGACCAGTTGAACGTCCAGTGTTACCCATGCCGCCAATTTTCTGTCCTTGGGTAACTTGTTGACCTACTACTACCGAAGTGAAATGCAGGTGACCGTAAAGTGTCTGGGTGCCATTAGGGTGTTCGATTACCACGTAATTACCATATCCACCGTTGTATAATCCATCGTTTTTAGCAATAATCACTTTACCAGCGGCGGAGGCTAGAATTGAAGTGCCTACTGGAACACCAGCTAGATCAACTCCATTATGTCCGTGGACCGCTTGGGTTTTGATTGAATTAGGTAGGGGATTAGCGTAGTAGCCAGTGATCAGCGGTCCTGAAGAATCCTTGACCGCATAGCTGGTTTTAGAACTGGTGGTAGTTTTCTTGGCTGGTTGTCGGCACACAGTTTCTACATGAGGAATAATTAATTCTTGACCAATAATAATATTGTTACTGTTATCAATATTATTGAAAGCTAAAATTTCTTCAGCTAGTTGTTGGGCGGTGACTTCATCTTCTTGGTTACGGCATCTTTCAGCAATACCTGAGATACTATCACCTTTTTCTACGGTATATTTTATTCCTATAAAAGGGAAGATTTCTAAGGTTTCGCCAACTTCTAGCTCGCTATCAGACTTAATGTTGTTGATGGATTTAATAGTATTAGCGCTGGTGTTGAACATTTTGGCGATTTCGTTAATGGTGTCGCCTTCACGGATTTCATAAACAGAAATTTTATCAGAACTTGATTGACCTTGTTGTAATGCCAACTCAACCGCTGTACCGTTGACACCATTATCAATTTCAATTAAATTTTTCTCATTATTGTTAGCGGTTTCTAAAATTAGCTCAGCTTGGGAGACTTCAGTAGTGGCAATAGGAGCTTCTAACAGGCTAATTTCTTCAACGGCATTACTGATACTTTTGGTTTTAGCTTCTGTTTTATTACCAAAAATATTACTAAAAAACCCGCTAGCTAAGGCGGAGTGAATAGAAATCAGAGATGATAGTAATACGGCTAAAGACAAAGCTGCATTTCTGGTCAAAATGTATTTTTTATTAAGTTTTAAGTGTTTAGTGTCAGACTTAGTCTGACTGGGAAATGGTATTTTTAACATAATGAATGGGGACAATCCGAGGGTCAACAGGTATAACCAGTCTGCTTTAGCTACCGTGATGACATTATAACAAAGATCAAATATATTGCAAACAGTGTGGTGTATAAAATTAGTGTTTTAAATTTGACAAAATTAAAAAAAAGATATATTATATCTGGCAGAAAAATCAAACAATTCAGTTTGGTTTTGGTATTTAAAAGGAAACCGAGATGATTTCTCCAATTATGTTTTTGACTGAGTTGGAGTCCATGACTGGACTGAGTGCTTCAACTTTTAACGATTTGTCAGGAACAGACTGGGTCTATAGTTTACTCAAAAAACATTATCACCTGACCGGTATTCAGCCGGACAATTATGATGATTTCATTGCTCTGCTGTATGTCAACCGTTTTCACCCCGTCAATTTCAAAAGGCTGAATGGGAGTGTTAATACTCACACAGGTGATGTTGTCTGCTTTACTGATGGGCAGTATCAACGGGTTGGTCTGTATTCTGACCACGACTATGTGCTATATTCTGATTTGGTCACCAATTTATACACCCCAATCTTCATCCGTGCCTTGGATGTTGGGACGGTGTGGAAACAACCATCACACTAATCTGGTCCCTGCCGCTTCTAACGAGGCGGCTTTTTATTGACAAAAAAACCATTTGTGATAATATTAGGCTTAAATAAAGATTGTTATGGCTACCAACCATAATTTGTAGTTTCAAAATATATCATATATGATATATTTTGAAAAAAGCAAACCTTCGGGCTAATTTATCTCAATGAAGTATAATGTCGGGTGGAACCGCGAGGAAAATCGCCCCGACAAAAATGAATTTTTTCATTTTTGTCGGGGCGATTTTTTATTATAAAAAATCATAAAATTATAAAATAAAACTAAAATTATGAAAAATATTGTGGCTCAAATTAAAAAAATAGACGCTTTATACATCAGCGCTTTTATCCTATTAGTCTTTACAATTATCTTTGTAGCTAAGGGTAACTATGAATTTTTACTTTATACTGTAACTATTGGTATTTTGATTTTTGTGTTGATCAAAACTAATAAAATATTTAATTATTCCTTAATCGCTAAGCTTGGTTTTGGCGCTTGGCTACTACTTCATTTCTTGGGTGGGTCGCTTCAAGTTGCTGGCATACGACTTTACGATACAATCTTGATTCCGATTTTAGGTGAACCACTAAATATTTTTCGATACGATCAGCTAATGCACGCTTTTTGTTATTTTGTGTTTGTATTTTTTGTCTATGCTATTATCAAAGATTCCTTAAAACCAAATATTTCTAAATGGATGGTAGCGTTTATTATTGTAATGATTGCCGAGGCGATAGGAGCAGTTAATGAAATAATAGAATTTTTGGCAGTAGTGCTATTTAAGTCTGAAGGAGTGGGGGATTATTTTAACAATGCCTTAGACTTAATCTTTAATTTAATAGGAGCAATCTTGGGCGCTCTGGTTATCTTAAGAAAGAAAAAATAAATATTTTATCAATTAATAAACTTAAAACAAAACTATGAATGAACAACCCAATAATAAACGACATTCTTTGGCACATTTATTAGCTGCTGCGGTGCAAGAACTTTATCCAACAGCGAAGATGACTATCGGCCCCAGCACCGACAATGGCTTTTACTATGATTTTGATTTTATTGCGGAGAAAATTACTGATGCTGATTTGGCTAAAATTGAACAAAAGATGAAGGAGCTTTTGCCGAAGTGGAAAGGGTTTTCATATAAAGAAGTCTCAGCTGATGAAGCCAAAAAGTTTTTTGCTGCTAATGACTATAAGCTGGAATTGATTGATGAAATCGTTGCTAAAGGCGAAAAAATTACTCTTTATACTTGTGGAGATTTTACCGATCTGTGCCGAGGTGGTCATAGCGAAAATCCAGCTGAAAATATTGCGCCTGACTCTTTTAAATTAGTTAAAACGGCCGGTGCTTATTGGCGGGGCGATGAAAAAAATAAAATGCTAACTCGTATCTATGGTTATGCTTTCGATACCGCTCAAGAACTTGCCGACTATGAAAATTATTTGGTGGAAGCGGAAAAACGTGATCACCGTAAAATTGGTAAGGAGCTTAATCTTTTCACTTTTTCTAACTTGGTGGGTGGGGGATTGCCACTTTTTACTCCTAAGGGTTCAGCGATGCGCACTGCTATTATTGAAAAAATTAAATCTATTCAAAATAAATTTGGTAATTATCAAGAAGTTTGGATTCCTCATATTACCAAACCAGATCTATATAAAACTTCAGGCCACTGGGATAAATTTTCCGAAGAACTTTTTCATATTAAGGGACGTGATAGCGAGTTTGTGATGAAGCCGATGAACTGCCCTCATCATACGCAAATTTTTGCTTCAGAAGCAAGAAGCTATCGTGATTTACCGCTTAGATTCGTGGAAACTACCACTTGTTATCGTGATGAGCAAACTGGTGAATTGCTGGGATTATCTCGAGTGCGAGCCCTGACTCAAGATGACGGACATATTTTTTGCCGACCTGATCAAATTGAAGCAGAAATTAAGAATATTTATCATGTAATTAAAGAATTTTATACCGCCTTAGGATTATGGAAAGAGGGTAATTTTCGGGTTTCACTTTCGACCCGTGATCCAGAGCATAAAGAAAAATTTCTAGGTGATGATGAATTATGGAATAGCGCCGAAAATACTTTGCGACAAATTGCTGAAACTGAAAAATTACCTTATTTTGAAGGAGTGGGTGACGCTGCTTTTTATGGACCTAAACTAGATTTTAAATTTAAAGATGCGATTGGTCGTGAATGGCAATTAGCAACTATTCAATTGGACTTTAATATGCCTACTCGTTTTAATCTTGAGTATACCGATAAAGATAGCCAGAAAAAACACCCAGTGATGATTCATCGTGCAATTGCTGGTTCGTTGGAAAGATTTTTGTCAGTCATTATTGAACACTTTGCCGGTAATTTTCCACTATGGTTGGCTCCTGAACAAGTGGTGGTTGTTCCAGTAAAAGATGCTAATTTATCTGCGGCCGAAGAAGCTTATCAGGTGCTTAAAAAAGCAGGTCTGCGTGTGAGATTAGATGACAGCAGTCAAAGTTTTGGTAAAAAAATTCATAGTGCTCAGTTGCAAAAAGCGCCCTATATAATTATTTTAGGAGATAAAGATGTGGCAGCTGGGGTAGTGACATTGGAAAGTCGCGATGAAGGTAAAATTGGCCAATTACAAATATCAGAAGTTATCCACAGATTACAAACTGAGTTACTTTAACTTAGGCTATAATCGTTAAATATGTCAATTTTATTTCATAAAACTAAATGGAGCAAAAGTATTTTTATTTTTGTTTTTCTATCGTTGTTAGCCTCGTTGATTTTTTCGGTGGTGCAATTATTTCAAGTGCCAGCCGAAGAGGTCTTTGCGCAATATGAGCGAACTCGCAGTGATTACACTTTGGTGGTAGTAGAGTGCTTACTTGGTTTGATCGCTATGTTTCTACCTTCAGTTTTAGCTAAAAGAATGGAGTTTAGTGTGCCCACCCCTTTTATGTTGGCCTATGTGTTGTTTCTCTATTGTGCGATTTACTTAGGTGAAATGCACAGTTTCTATTATCGAGTGCCACATTTTGACACTTTATTACACGGTTTTAGTGGAGCGGCTTTGGCGATTTTAGGCTTCTTTGTAGTTAGAAGTTTGAACCACGCTCGTCAACATAAAATAAAATTAAGTCCAATTTACGTCTCTTTCTTTGCTTTCTGTTTTTCGGTCATGTTGGGGACAGTTTGGGAAATCTATGAATTTATAATTGATGGCGTTTTTGCGCTTAATATGCAAAAATTTATTACTAATACTGGTGAAGTGCTAATTGGCCGCAATGCTTTAGTGGATACCATGAAAGATTTAATAGTAGATGTTTGTTCCGCTGCGATTGTAACTTTTAGTTATTATTTCTATGAACAAAGAAAACAATCAAAGGAACTGAAAGCGGATTAAATTAGTTTTTACTTTTAATTTTAAATCCAAAGTTATGCCAGAGTGGTATGACAATCAGTATGACTAATACCGCAATTGACAACAAGAGCGAATCATAATCATGGTTTATCTGACTTCTTATCACTCCAATACAAGCTAAGATCAGAGGAAACGAGGCAATGGTGGTAGCGGTAATAAAGTCTCGATATCTAATTTTTATAAGACCAGCGTAAGTGTTGATTATTTCTCCTGGTATCACAAAAAATAGTCTCATCATTAAGATGGTCATAAATGGTTCTTCAATTAACTTCTCATTAAAAGACTTGAGTTTGGGGTATTTGTTTTCAATCTCTCCAAAATAGTCTCGTCCCAACCAGCGAGCCAGATAAAAAGAAACAGTAGAAAAAATAACTGTCGCAATCAGAGTTAACACGACTGCCTTGGTCGCAGGGAAAAAAAATCCACCGATAAACATAATTGGTACCGGAATAGGAATAAAAGAAATTGTGATATAAAAGAGCACAAACAACAATGGTGCATAATAACTTTGAGCAAATCTAGAAAATTCGAAATCAAAACCAATCGTTCGCCAGTAAATTGATATACCTAAGCAGGTTATAATAATTGCTAGAAGTAATCCGAATTTTATTTTCGGCCAGGTTATTTTTTTCATCAAGACCTTCATTATAACATAGTTAAAATTAAAAATCAGTTGTTCATACTCTTAGTCCAATTTTTTCATATTTTGTAAAAGATGATAATATATAAAAATGTCTGTTGATCTAATCATAATTTCAATTGTAATCATTTTATTTTCAGTTATTATTCATGAAATATCTCATGGCTGGGTGGCTGATTTAATGGGCGACCCAACGGCGCGGTCCAAGGGTAGACTTTCTCTGAATCCAATTAAACATATAGATATTTTAGGGACAATTTTGCTGCCAATTTTATTGGCAGTGGTTGGCGCTCCGGTGATTGGTTGGGCTAAACCAGTTCCGGTTAATTATTACAATCTGAAACACGGTAGGTGGGGCGAGCTTTTGGTCTCGGCGGCTGGTATTTTGTCTAACTTATTTTTAGCAGTTGTTTTTGGGTTATTGTTGCGATTTTATGTTCCGCTTCAGCTAAATAAAGCTATTATAGATATTTTTCAGACAGTGGTGTTCGTTAACTTATCTCTGGCCACTTTCAATTTGTTACCAATACCACCACTGGACGGTTCTAAAATCTGGTTTGCTTTTTGGCCTCAGGCTGGATTAAAGATGGATATGTTTTTTGCTAAATATGGTTTATTCATTTTCATTTTTTTGATCTTCTTTATTGAGGAAATTGGACGATATGTCTTATGGCCAGTTATTCAATTTATTTATACTATCATTGTAGGCTAATTAGACTGGATTTTTGTCCCAAACCGTGCCATTTTTTTCTATTTTGACAACTATATTTTTTTTGCTTTTTGTGTTATTTATATTGAATAATGAAAGTCTGGTCTAAAATCAAGCAAAAAATTTCGGATGATATTGGAATTGACTTAGGTACAGCCAATACTTTGGTGTATGTGCGTGATCGAGGGGTGGTCTTGAATGAACCTTCGGTGGTGGCGGTGAATATTAAAACTAATCAAGTGGTGGCAGTTGGGTTAGAAGCAAAAAAAATGATTGGTAAAGCCCCTAGTCATATCACGGTGATTCGCCCGCTGGTTGATGGTGTCATTTCTGATTTTGAAATAACGGAACAGATGATTGCTTATTTTATCAACCGAGCAGGGGAAGGACAAAAACGTTTATTAGGGCCTCGGGTGGTAATTGGGGTGCCAGCTGGAGTGACCAACGTAGAATCTCGGGCAGTAGTTGACGCGGCTTTATCAGCCGGGGCCAGAGAAGTCTATGTGATAGAGGAGCCGATGGCGGCCGCAGTGGGGATTCGCTTGCCGGTAGACGAGCCAGTGGGATCGATGGTGATTGATATCGGTGGTGGCACCACTGATATTGCAGTAATTTCTTTAGGGGGAGTAGTAGATTCTAAGAGTTTAAAATTAGCCGGTGACAAAATGAATGCTGATATTATTACCTATTTACGCGAAGAATTTAAACTACGAGTCGGTGAACCAAGTGCGGAAAAAGCCAAGATGGAAGTGGGCCGAGTAGTGCCAGGTGAAACCTTGTTGGAAACTACCGTGCGGGGTTTAGATTTAGCTACCGGCTTACCTCGTGAGATTATTGTTAGTGATGCTGATATTAGGGAAGCTATTATGCCAGCCATCAATGTTTTGGTGGAGGCTACTAAAGAGGTAGTGGAATCAACACCGCCCGAAGTTTTATCGGACATTATGAATCGTGGTGTTTTTCTAACTGGAGGAGGAGCAATGATTCGTGACTTAGACAAACTACTCAGTGAAGCTTTAAAAATACCTGTATTGGTGGCACCTGACCCTTTGACAGCGGTGGCTCGCGGCACCGGAGTCATTCTGGAAGATGTAGAAAAATTTAAAAATGTTTTAATTGATACTGAAAATGACTTATCGCTTGGTTAAAAAAAATAAATTTTGGCGAACCCTATTATTTATCGTGGGCGGTTTTGTTGTTTTTGCTTTAATTTTTGAATTGTTAGCTTGGTGGATTGGAGGCACCCTTTGGCAGGGTAGAATGATTTTGTCTGATTGGTGGGGTAACACTACTACTTATTTTACTGACAAGAAAAACTTAGCAGAAGAAAATCAAGTATTAAGGAACAAAATTATTGCTCAAGAAACTGAGCTCTTGGTTTTGCAGAGTCGCATTCCAGCTTGGCAAAAATTTGAACAGTATCAAAATGATAATTTTATTTATGATCGTCAAACAGTCAGGGTCTTATCGCGCGCTCCCCAAACTCCGTTTGATGAATTATTGATTCAAGGTAATGATTTGCAGGTTGGCCAAGCAGTTTATTTTCAAGAATTATTGATTGGTCAAGTGATAGCTGTTCAAGAAAGCTATGGTCGGGTGGCATTATGGTCTAGGGTTGGTAATCAGGTAGCGGTTAATATTGCGGATGATTTGATCAATGGTGTAGCTACTGGTAACGGTAGTGGCAATTTGGTTTTGACTTTACCTGCTGGTACCAACATTAAAACTGGTGATTTAGTTTATTTAGCCGACAATAACCAGCTGATTGGTAGAGTATCTTTTGTAGATAATGATGAAAACACCCCATCTTTTATTGCTGTATTTATCTCTCTGCCATTTTCTCCTTATAATGTGGAGTGGCTCTCGGTTGATAGGCAAGCGATAATTTTACACGACCTTTTTAATAAATCTAACAGTAGCACTAGCAATGAAGTTGAGAATAATTAGTGTATTAGCTCTCTTTTTATCCATCTACTTTTTACCTTGGTGGCTTACTTTGTTGTTGGTAGTGATAGCTAGTTTTTGGTTTAGCTATTATTGGGAAGCGCCGTTTTTAATTTTTATTTTAGAGCAACTCTATCAACCATTATTTTTTCTTTGGGGCTGGTCTACTGTGTTGCCAATTTTGACTATTTTAGTTTTAGGATTAGTTTTAATTTTTAATCCATTAAGGAATCGTATTTTAGTTTAAGCAAATATATTTGATAAATATGTTATGATAGATTCAATGAATAATTCTTGGTCTTTGATTGATATCCACTCCCACTTGTCCTTTGCTGATTTTGGGGCGCAAACTACAGAAATTATTGCCCAAATGCGAGAACGAAAAATTGGCACAATTACTGTCGGCACCAACTATGCTGAGTCGGTGCAAGCGGTAAAATTAGCGGAGGCAAATGAAAATATCTGGGCGACTATTGGTGTCCATCCTCAAAATTTAGCAGAAGGTTTTGATGAAGAAATATATCAAAATTTACTTAACAATAAAGTGGTGGCAATTGGAGAGTGCGGTTTAGAATATGGCAAAAATGGTGAAATCTCAGAAGGGGGGAAAGTTGCTCAGAGACAATTATTTGAACAACAAATTGATTTTGCCGTAAAAAATAATTTACCATTGATGTTGCATATCAGAAATGCCTATGAAGACGCCTGGCAAATTCTTCAAGCTAAAAAAAATCAATATGGTGAAAAGTTGCGATTTAATTTACATTTTTTTGCTGGTGATTGGGTGATTGCTCAAAAGTTTTTGGAATTAGGTGCCTATTTTTCCTTTACTGGAGTAATAACTTTTGCCGATCAATATAATGAAGTGATACAAAAATTACCGCTCAACCGAATTATGTCGGAAACTGATTCGCCGTTTGTGGCACCTACTCCATTTAGAGGAAAACAAAATTCATCCCTAAATGTTTTCCGAATAGTAGAGCAAGTTGCTGAAATTAGGGGTGAGCCGGTAGAGCAAGTCAGACAACAACTCTTGACTAATTCGTTTGACTTCTTCTTTAAAACATGATATTAACTGAAACAGTGAGGTAGCTCTTCCTAAGCAAAACCAGTGTTTTGTCTAAGACAAAAAGCTGTTTTTCTAACG
>CAYWWA010000013.1:0-17390 GCA_964462115.1 uncultured Candidatus Saccharibacteria bacterium | reverse complement strand
CTAGTGGTAGCATAAACCGTATAAGTAGCCACATGGTTAGTCTCCAACCATACATCTATAGCATTAGCACCGGCGGTTGAGATGTCGTTATTACCCCAAGTTAGGTCCTTAGTAGTGTAACTTTGCATATAGGCAGTAGACGAAGATGACCCAGTATTAGCCACTATCTCTATATAATATAAAGTATCACTATCTAAGTCAGTAAATAACAGGCTGTGTTCGGTATCAGCAATAAAACTTTGAGCGAGACAATCAGGATCTGCTTGATATAACTCAGCATTAGCAGTAGGGCTATAAGGACAAGTATCATTATCCCAAACATAAACATCGCCACTAGCCTGAATATTAGTTTCAAACATTACCTTGATGGCAGAAGTGGCTACTGCGGTAGAAGTGGCAGTAAATGCTAAAAAAGGAGATAAACTGCCTTGAGCACAAGCAACATCATTGTTGGTTCCTTGAACACGTGCTACATAATAATAGGGCTCCAAAATATTGTAAACATCATAGTAGATAGGATTTGAATCACTATAGGATGGAGATAATAAACCAACACAACCACTCTGACAGTTATCATAACAATTTTGTAGTGTGTCCTGGGTACCGACATACAAATCTATGGTAGCTCCTTCACTACCAATACCAGTGGCGTTAGCTGAAATAGTGTAACCAGAACCATTAGAATAAGCAGAGGAAGTAGCAGCCAAATGTTGAACTGAACCTAAATTAACAGTTCCGCTTTTAATTTCACTAGAACCATCAGAGCTAGAAATTACCATATACCAATTAAGGTCACCTTGATCGGGTAGGTTGTAGATAGTAGAACTAAGTTCATAGGAAAAACCATAGTAATTTTCACTAGATGTTGCTACCACTTCGCTTGAAGTAGAAAGATATAAATCAAAACCGTAAAATGTTGATGATAATTCATTTAAATCAACGGTCCACGAAACTGACCCAAGCCCATCCTCAGCCAAAACACTATCTACCCAAATTGTAGGAAAATAAGTTAAGTCAACACTATCACTCCCCCCCAATGATGATGAGACAACTACAGGCACCGTAGCAGAAGCGTGAGATGGAGCAGTAAAACCAATGGTTCCCGAAGCTGGATTATGAGAAAAACCAACTTGATTGCTATCAACTGTAACCTGCATATCTTGATAAAGACTACCGCTTATAACACGAGGATCATAGCCAAACCCATTCTGTGTCCTTAAAGCAATAAAATATTTACTAGTATCTGTATCAAAAAAAGCATAACATAGTGTGTTAAAACTAAGATCACCATCACATTTAATAGCGGACAAAGCTGTAAAATCTAAACTACCACCATCTGCACCAAAAAGACTAACTGTGGGTTTATTCACTGCCACCGAAGAGGAAGCATAAAAAATATCGCCCACAATAGCCCCGGCTCCTGCCGAGCCAAGTAGGGTATTAGACCATTCACTAGTTAAAGCATTATATGAATATAAATAGACGCTCCTGTTTGCATCACCTAACACCACTGCAAAACTATTGTTATTATCAGCTGAAATAGCAATTGACTGAGCATTAGTAATACCACTCAACTCTTGCCAATTACCTAAGTTGTAAGAACAAAAAACTTTTCCATTTTGTTTGAGATTACAAAGTAGACCGGTCAGTGAGTTGAAAGCGATTTTATCATTAGCGCTAATACTACCAGTACTACCTCCGATTGATTTATACTCAGTATTGTTTCCCCAACACTTAACCCCACCTTCCGAGTTAGCACAAAAACCGTCAGTTCCAGCAACGACAGCATGGACGTTTGCTTGGCTAATAGCCGCAGTAATACCATCAGAGTTTAAAGTGGTGCTACTATGATACAATCTATTAGCTACTACCACCCAAGCGTCGTATTCATTAGCGGCAAAAGTATTTTGAGTCACAGCTGAAACATCTCCGGTAAAAGACCCATAATTATATAAGCCTAAATCCGAATCATAAGCACTAGCTTGATATTTATAAACCTCGCCTTCAGCCGTTAAAAAGAAGGGATGAGACTTATCAAAGGCTATAATATTATCTAAATTTTGAGCAGAAAAATTACCCGTTAAGGCAATGGTTTCTCCACCTCGAACCGAGACAGATGAAGGAGTAATACTGGTAATACTAATATTAGCAGCTTGAATGAAGTCGTGGTTGACAAAAATTGCCAAGGCGCTAAACATGATTACAAATAAAAATGATAAAGCTAGTGAAAAATATTTTTTAGTCATAACTTAATTAAATAAATTATAACACATCTTTGAAAAAGCGTATCTTTTTTCTACAAAAATGTGGAAAGGTATTTAATTTAAAATAAAAACTATTTGCTGAACACAGCCGGCTCCATTACTACCATTATTAAATCACAGCGAGTCCCAAACTACCGCATCAAAATTGCATCTAGGGTATTTCTCCTGACAATCATTCGAGCCGGAATATAACCAGCTAAGATAGTCACAAAAATTAAAAGCGAAATTTTTACTAAAACTGAATCCCACGGCGCCACCAAAACCCCTTCCATAGACGGCAAGTCCAAGGGGTGTTCTTGCATAAACGGCACCAAAAAGCCATATAGCAATGAAGTTCCCAAAATCGAACCTATTAAAGCATAGAAAAATGATTGAAAAATATAAGCAATTTCTATGACCGAACCACTTACCCCAATCCCCTTCATAATACCAATAAATTTACGGCGAGTTAAAGCATTAATGAAAATTACAATAAAAATTGTAATCACTGCTACCACTAAACCAATGGAAGAAATAAAATTGCCTAAAGTGGAAAAAGTGGTTTTCATGTCTTCCAACATTTTTGGCATTGATTCATCAAAAGTTCGCACCCGAGCATACTTAGCTATCCCCGTCCGTAATAAAGCATCGCGCAACTGTTCCGCATTCCCTCCATCATGGAGCACAATAGAAATAATGTCATACTCATAACTGTTTCTACCTAAAATCTGTCGTAACTGGCTTTCGTTTATGTAAACTTTCATTGAAACCTCTTCCGATTTAGCATTGATAATCCCCTTTACAGTCATTTCTCTAGTCACATCACCAATCTTTACTCGCACCTTACTCCCAATTGGAGCATCTAAAAGTTGAGTAAAAATAGTAGATTCATAATCTAAATAACGGCGAATTAAATAAGAACCAAGCAAAATTTGATCAAAGTCTTCGTCGGCTAAATATTCTCCCTCTACAATTTGCTTAGATAAAAAAGTAGTTTCATCTTCTTGCGATGGCTTCACCCCCAAAACAGTTGCCGAACTCCGCTCAATATCCTCTTGACTACGAGCGTTTTGATAATTGCGCTCTACGGTAATCGAGGCTGAATAACGTGGCACGAAACTCTTAATTTCAGGAAATCTTTGCAAGATATTGATAATTTCTGGACTGTATTCAATGTGTTTTTTGTTAGTTAGTGGAGTAATCACAATATCGCCATAATAGTCACGACGATATGTCTCGCCTGTTCCTTCCAGCAAACCAACTAAAATTCCCGAAACTACTACCAGGTTCAAGAAAGTAAACATCATCACACAAATAATTAAAATCGTCGCCCACTTATTTCCCCGCCACAATTGACGGACTGCTAAATAAAAACCAATTTTAATAGATTGCCACATGATTGTGGTTCAATTGTAACACAATTTAAATAATTAGGATAATAAATTAAAAATTTAAATCTCTATTTTAAGTTTAAAACAAATTTATTTTTTGTTGGCTTGATTGCCGCCAATTAAATATCGCTTGGGTTCAATATCTAAATCAAAAAAATCATCACACTGTTCAACCAATTTAGCTGAAGTGGTCTTACCAAAAGACACCACTTCCACCTGACAGCCCTGATTAACTTGTAAATATTCAACTAATGGCGCAAAATCACCATCACCAGTAATCAGCACCACCGCATCCAATTTAGGCGCCATCTTAATCGCATCCACCGCTAAGCCCACATCCCAATCGGCTTTTTTGGATCCAGTATGAAAAACTTGCAATTCTTTAACCTTGGTCTCAATCCCTGAGGCTCCCAAAGCATCAAAAAAGGCGTTTTCCTCACCACTTTCAGTAGCAATTACATAAGCCACCGCTCGGACTAATTTTCGGCCCGAAACTGCATCTTGCACAATTTTACCAAAATTCACCTTACTGTGATATAGGTTTTTGGCTGAATGATATAAATTTTGGGTGTCAATAAAAATACCCACCCGCTGATCAATATGTTTAATTATCATAAATAAATGTTTTGTTTACCACCTCCAAAAGTTAGTTGGGGGATGATAAAAATATTAAAAAAATTAACTAATAAATTTTAAAAATATCTAATGTTAAATTAGACCAGGCAATGTTAGCTTCATTACTTTTAGAAATCGTAATTTTTTGACAAATATGGTTTTTGCCAATTTTTAATAAAATGAAATGAAATATAAAAATTGAGTAAAATTGCCAAAAAATTCCCGAAACGAAGAAAAACGGCTGGGTTTTTCTTCGTGCTTTATAGAAGTGATGAGGCTACATTACCCTCCTCCTCTAATTTTAACTATCAGATAAAACGAACTAAAGGTTTCTGTTTTTATTATACAAAAAATAGTCAAAAATAGATACCTATCTCTTAATTATAGCATTTTTCAGTAAAAAAGTCAAGTAAGATTACCCTCTTACAGTTATAAATAAAAAAACAGCTCCAAAGAAAATTTGAATTTTCTTTGGAGCTTGGAGCTAAATCACAATTCAAAAACTATGGCTCTGTAGTGCGAATCCCACTCCTCTGTCAGGAGTAGTTTATTAATATCTAATGAACCACCGCCCCAACCCCAAAATAAATAAGGGATGGTTCGCTGATCGCCACCGCAGACCTGAGAGCCAAAAGCGCAATGAAACATACTATCTTTAAACTTACTAGAAAACTGGTAAGAAGAAGTATGTGCTAAGAATCTAAAATAGCGGGCATCCAACACAATAATTTTCCCCGCTTCTTCCAATTCGGCAAGATGTAAACCAACCTCGGTCATCGGTTTGTCCACAAACTGACTCAAGTCCCAACTCTTAACCTGACCGGATTCAAAAACCGTCTGCAAGTCTAAAGTAGCTTTGGGGTTGAGCGTAAAATATTCGCAGTTTTTTTCGTCTGACGAACGGTATTGATCGGCGGTAGACTTAAACTCACCGCTGATATTTTGTCTGCCCGGATCAATCCTAGAGACAACAAAAACAATTTCGTGTCGTTAATTTCGTTAGCCAAAAAACTGCTGGTCAAACCCCTAAGAGCCGTATCGGTTGCATTCATTTTTAGGTCCTTTTTTCAAACAACGAAAGGTGCTCTTCAGCTGTTTTTCTAACGAAAAACAGCTTTTTGTCTAAGACAAAACACTGGTTTTGTCTTAGGAAGAGTTGACCTAACTGTCCTGTATAATATCATTATTTTATCTTTATGTCAATTTCTACTAGCTCTATTTATTTTAAAAACGTTGAATAAAAAGCCTCGCAAATTGTATACAATTTGCGAGGCTTTTTATTTACTAATCATTTTTATTCACTAGTCAAATCCATCATTAAATCATCTAACTCCTTTTCAGTTTCCCCATCTACTTGATCTAAACTAGACCAAGTTTGATCTAAATTATGATCAATCTCTGTGATTTCAGCATTTTGCGTAGCAATAAATTGCTGCAATTCCGCAGACTGCTGTTCTACTTTGCTTTGTAAGATCGTTATTTCTTCAGCAATTTTTTTTAATTCGTTAGTTTGTTCTTCGTTCATTTTTTTAGATTAATTATTAAGCAGCTTGCTCTAAGTTATTTTGCGCTACTGTAATATCATTTAAATCACCGATTACGCTTTTGAGGAATCTTTTGTCTCGTTTCTTGAACCAACCAGATTTAACATCATTGACTAGATCCGCCAAATCTTCTTCGTTACGACTCATAAAATTTTCTACCTCTTTTTCGCTGGCTCCTGCTAAAACATTTTTTATTTTTAACAGCATGAAGGCTGTAAGATATTTGGGTTGAACTTCTCTTTCCAAAACCATATCTGCTGTATATTTATTATTAGCATCCTCTGTGGTTTTTCTCTCTTCTGGAGATAAACCTAGTTTGTTAACTAATTGTTCAACCAACTTCAAACTCTCTTTTTTATCCTCTAGACCCGAGCCAGCACTCTGTTGTCGCCTTAATTCCTCCCGCTCAGCGGTTAACCTTGCATTCTCTGCTTTTTGCCTAGCAAGATCTCCCTCTAACTCTGCTAAACGTTCTGCCGTACTTTTAGTTTTTGGTTGAGCTTCGTTAGCTGCCTCAGCACCGCCCGAAATTTCAGCTGGCTTAGCACCGGTTTCAGTGCTCGGATGATTGTTTTTAGCATTTGGCACTACTGGCTCGGGAAGCACATCACCTTTTTGGATCTTAAACCATTCTTGTTTTTTAGTATACCAATAAACATTCTTTTGATGCTTGGCAATTTTACGCCCTAACTCTTCACTAGCACGTGACATTTGCTGTTCATTCAAATCAATTTGCTGACGTAACTCAGCATTTTTTCCACGTAGGTTAAGCACTTCTTTATTATTAGCATCACCCCCCAATTGCACTAAGCGATTCAATTTATTTTCTTTTTCTTGCATTTCCGCCAGAGCCTGTCGACCAGCTGCTTGTTTTTGGGTGAACTCCTCAACCTGCTGATGTCTCAGCTGTTCTAATTTGGCAATTTCTTGTTTAGCTGGTGCCATTTTGGCTTCATATTTTGCTAAAAATTTATCAGCGATTCCACCCCGGCGTTCTATTAAACGAGCAGACTCTGCCTGACTTTGGCGAAGCTGTTTTTCACCTTCTTGTTGTTGATTCAATAAAACATCTCGCTTATCAATCATCTTACTTAAGGCTCCACCATCACTAGTCATACCTAACTCAGTGGCAATTTTTTGAGCTTCAGTTAAATCACGATTGTGAGTAGATAATTCAGTTTGGAGACTGTTTTGTTGTGCCTGCAAAGAAGAGGTGGTTCCAGCTTCTTTTTTTAACCAAAAATTATTATAAACTACACCCAATTTAACTGCGAAACGAGGAATATCTAAAGCGTTAAAAATTTCACTTCGTTTAAAATCCACTAAGCCAGCCCAAGTATCTTTGAGTCCTTGAGCTGTCATTTCACCCCAGTCCCGTCTAATTTCTGCTGGTTTAAATGCTGGACCTAAATCAGGCAAATTGGGTTCTGCTACTACCGGTTTTTCTGGTGCGGCAGTTTCTGATTGACTTTATGGTTTAACGTTTTCCATAATTTATTCAATAAAATTAACTATTTTTAATTTAGCGATCACCAATTGTTTCATTGCTTCCACCGCTCCACCTAAATATTTGTATGGCGCTACTTCATTAGGGTGTTCCGCTAAAGCCTTTTCTAGACCCTGACGATAAGCTACCCGCAGTTCAGTATTGATATGCACAATTGCACACCCAGCTTTGATTGCCTCCTGAACTTCTTCTTTAGTATTACCAGAACCACCATGAAGCACCAAAGGAATTCCAACTGAGTTTTTAATTGCTCCCACTCGAGCAATATTGAGTTTTGGTTGACCAGTTTTGACTAAACCGTGTAAATTACCAACCGCCGGAGCTAACAAATCCACCCCGCTTGCTTGCACAAATTGAGTAGCAACAACTGGATCAGTCAAACGACTTTCTTCATCTTTTAATTCTTCGGGAATATTTTCTAAAACTTCAGAGGAGACGCCAATATTACCCAACTCTCCTTCAATTAAAATATCCAAACCTTTAGCTTGAGCATAACTGCGACATTCTTTAATGTAGGCAATATTTTCTTCTAAAGATAAAGCGGAAGCATCGGCGGTCACCGAATCGAAACCAGCATCTATAATCTCCTTAACTGTTTCTAAACTTTTAGTATGATCAGAATTAAGAA
This sequence comes from uncultured Candidatus Saccharibacteria bacterium, assembly GCA_964462115.1. Taxonomy (GTDB): domain Bacteria; phylum Patescibacteriota; class Minisyncoccia; order Phycocordibacterales; family CAIZIN01; genus CAYWWA01. Next base: position 9,462 of record CAYWWA010000013.1, on the reverse strand, counting down.
AGATTGGTAAGCCAGTTTTTTCTTTTGCTAACTTAACAATTGCTGCCGCTTCTTTTATGCCGAAAAACTTACGTTCCCCGTCTGATAGGCCAATAATTACCGGCACTTGCAATTCTACTGCAGCTGCCACCACCGCTTTGACACCTTGCAAATCTGAAACATTAAAATGTCCAATAGCAATACCTTTTTCCTCAGCCTCTTTAATATATTCTCTTAAGTTTTTCATAAATAATAACTTAAAATTTTACTTCTACCGGTTGCTTCTCAGCTACGTTTTCCAGTTCAAATAAAGACATTTTAGTAAAATTAAAAGTCTTAGCAATTAAATTACCTGGGAAACTTTCAATTGCAATATTTAAATCTTTAACATTGCCGTTATAAAATCTGCGAGCTGATTGAATCTTGTTTTCAGTGTCAGTTAATTCATTTTGTAAGGAAAGAAAATTTTGATTAGCCTTTAAATCTGGATAAGCTTCACTCAAAGCTAAAAGTTTTCCTAAAGCCCGTGACAGTTCACCTTGAGCCTGAGAAAAGTTTTTCAAATCATCGGTTGAATTGACAGTAATTTGAGTAGCTTTAGCTCGAGCTTCTAAAACTTTTTCCAGAGTTCCCTGCTCGTGTGCAGCATAACCTTTAACAGTGTTAACTAAGTTTGGAATCAAATCATATCGTCTTTTAAGTTGGACATCAATGTCACTCCAAGCTTCCTTGGCATGATTGACTAAACGCACAAAACTATTGTAAGCAAAGATTGCCCACAATACGATTAAAACCAGAATCCCTAAAAATATATATAATATTGTCATAGTTGTTTTTAAAATAAAATAATAACAGTTTAATTATATCACAAAAAGGTAAAATCAAAAAAAGGCCCGGTGGATAAACCACCGGGCCAAAACCTCGGACTGACTGCTACATTGTCTGCCTCCTTTCTCAAAGAACAAAAAACTGTTTACCATAGTAATCTTTATTAAAAATCTGTCAAATTGTTTTTTGATGATTTTTAGTATATAATGTTCATAATTATGCAAGAAAAAATTATTGCTGGCATCAAAAATGCTATGCTTCAAAAAGATACAGTGCGTTTAAACACTTTACGAGCCATCAAAACCGCCATCACTAATGAATTAGTAGCCACTGGACAAAAACCTCAAGAAACATTAGCTGACGATAAAGTTTTAGCTGTAATTCGCCGTTTGGTTAAACAACATAAAGACTCTATTGAACAGTTTACCGCGGGTGGTCGTAATGATTTAGTGACAGACGAAGCAGCAGAATTAAAAATTTTGAATGAATTTTTGCCTCAACAAATGAGCGAGGCAGAAATTAGACAAGTAGCTGAAGCAAAAAAAGCTGAACTAAATATCACCGATAAAAGTGGTTTAGGAAAATTTGTGGGAATTTTGATGAAAGAGTTAAGAGACAAGGCCGATGGTGCTGAAGTTAAAAAAGTGGCCGAAAGTCTGTTCGAATAAAAAAACCACCTAAATAAAAAGCGTCTGTGGCTAGCAGTACGCTTTAGTGCAATTTTTTATGGAGTTTTGCCAACTCTAACCCCAAACTACTTAGGGGGAGATAAAAAAGTTGTTATCCGAAGCGTTGGTCAGAAAGTCCCAACCTAAAAACTTTTCTCCTTTTTTCATCTCCCAACTAAGAGCTGTTAATCCACCAGGGCCGTAAAAAAGCACTGGGGCCAAAATACAACCGTGTTTCATTTTCTCCACGATTTCTTTAGGAATAAGTTGAGGAGGAATCTCGTAAAGGTCCAACCAATCTTTCAAGCCCAACAGAGTTTTTCCTTTTACAGCTGCAAAGACGTCATACATAGGCAAGTGTCTCTCCTGAGGAATAAAATTTATGGACCCATCTTGCTTGGAACCGAGCACTACATCAGAGAAAACTATAATTTCCCCCACCCGATCATAATCAATTGTTCTGCAGGCTAACGCTTCAAGTTCACCCACTGAAACAGCGGTCACCTGATCCGTCTGAGACTCCCAGTTAGGACCAAAATTAGCCACCATTAACTGGCGAAGTTTGATACAAGACTCGTCACCACTTAGCATGGTGCCAATTCTATCTTTGACTGCGAGGCAACACTCCAGTTCGGCAAGGGTAAAACTCCCCAAAAGTGCCAGCACCTCCCTAAAATCACCCAACGCAAGCTGGCTGATGGGTATATTTCTATTCATTTTTCAGGTCCTTTTTAAACAACATCTAAGTTTTATCTTTTAGCTACCAAACAGTCGGCTTTTGTCTACCACAAGACACTCGTCTTGTATAGAAAAGATAAAATCATAGTCCTCGGGAATTAGAGCATATTTTGTGCTACGAATCAAATAAACAATTATTAAGAAAGGTTTCAAGTTAAAATTTGAAAACCAAATCTCAGAAGAATTTTTAATTCACCTCTTGCAGACGACGCAAAGCCAAACCGACGGCCACGGTAAAATTATAGCCTGTCTTTTTTAAAATTTCATTCAAGAAAGCCGGAGCATCAACTTTTTCAAACGGAGTCGCTGCCACCACATCGGCGGAAATTTTAGTTTTAGCATATTCCACAAAGCCAACCATCTCAGACCCACCACCCGCACAATATACTTTGGCTACGTTTTTCATAGTGTGTTTTTCAAAGTTCATTAAAACCAAATTAGCCTCACTTAGAATCCGATCATAAGTAGTCATAGTTATTTTCATTACACCGTTGTCAATGTCCGGTTGATTTTGACCGAAATTACGTTTAATTTTTTCCGCTTGATCAAAAGAAATATTGAAAGCTGAGGCAATGGATAATGAGACATCCTGTCCACCGTTGGGCACAGTATGAGAAACCTGAATAACGCCCCGGTCTACGATATAAATTTTCGATGCTGAAGCCCCAATATCTAATATCATGACCGTATCAGTCGTCTCATCTAATATGGAGCGCATGGTGCTAATCATCTCAATCTCATAAAAACCGGCTTGTAAACCTGTAGCTTGGACAATTTCATTGTAGCGTTGCAAGACATTATTATGAATTGCTACCAACATCACATTAGTTTTTTTGGCTACTTGTTGTTGTGCTGTAGCCTGAGGTAAGTCTTCAGAAATATTTTCCCCACCCTGCTGATCTGGCACAATAAACCAATCCATGGTTACTTCAGTTACTGGAACAGGAATATATTTTCTAGCTTCAACTGGCACCATCTCATTAATTTGATTCGCTGGCAAATGAGGTAATTTAATTGACACCACCAAAGACGAAGCTAAAGGAATAGCAATTCCGCAGTTTTTAGTAGTAGTATTGGACTCCTTTAATAGGTCGTTAATGGCTTCGGCAATTTTGTCCACCGGCAATACCGCGGTTTGACCAATCTGTAAACCACCATATGGACCAAGCGCTAATTCACCATAGGTCTCCAACACGGGAATACCATCTTTCCTTCGTAATTGAACCACCTTAATCGAAGAAGAACCAATATCAATACCTAAAACTGACCCACCAGTGCGTTGAGAAACTTCTTTAAAAAAATTAGAAAAAAAACTCATAGTTATCTTGGTAAATTATAACATAGTAGTTTTAAAAATCAAAAAAATATGCTATAATTTTATTGCTTAATAATAATCTATAAAAAACTTATCATGAACGAAGAACAAGCTAACTCTGCTAATAATATCTCTGATGCAGAGATTAAATACAACAGCGAAGAAAAACAAAGCGGGCAATCATCTGTCGACAATGAACAAGTGTGGCAAATTTTAAGCTACATTTTTTTCCTTATTCCACTATTAGCTGTCCCAGATACCAAACGAAGTCCAGTCTTAAGGTTTCATCTTAACCAAGGGGCGATTTTGTTTATTGTGGCAGTGGTAGGACATATCATACTGAGTCTACTTCCGCTAAATTTTGTATTATCTCAAATATGGAGCCTAGCAATATTGGTGTTACTAATAATTGGTATTGTTAATGTGGTCAATCGAGCTCAAAAACCGCTACCGGTGATCGGTCACCTATTTACTATTATTAAATAATAGTCATACTTAATTTAAGCTTAGTAAAAACTCATTATTAAAAAATGAGTTTTTATTTTGGTTTTATCCCAAAAAATGATATAATCGTTCAATCATGTTTTCAACCATATGGCACGCGGTAATCTTTGACCCAATTTACAATTTACTGATTGCTTTAATTAATATTATTCCCGGTGGCGATGTTGGTCTAGCTATTATTATTTTAGTAATTATTATTAAATTTATTTTATTCCCTCTGTCAATTAAAGCCACTCGCACCACTTTAAAAATGAATTTAGTTCAAGGAAAACTAAAAGAAATCCAAGAAAAATATAAAAACGATAAACAGGCTCTTGGAGTCAAGACCCTTGAACTTTATCGTAAATACGATCTAAATCCTTTTAGCAGTATCGTTTTACTTTTTGTTCAAATCCCAGTAGTTTTTGCCTTATATTTTGTCATTCGCGATTTACCAGTAATTAACGATGCAATTTTATATTCTGTCAACCACAATCCTAGTGATATTATCAAGATGACCCTTTTTGGTTTTTTTGATATTAGCCAAGAGGCTTCTCAGGCCACCTTTATTATCTTAGGTTTATTAGCTGCTGGCACCCAGTATTTGCAGACTTCATTCATGATGCAACAACAGAATAAAAATAAAGAAAAAGAAGTTAAAACTAAAACTAGTGAACCAGATTTTCAAACCGAATTTGCTAAAGGTATGCAAATGCAGATGAAGTATTTTATGCCGATTATGACTTTTGTCATTAGTTTTCAATTAGGAGCATCAATTGCTTTATATTGGACAATTTCCAACCTCTTCGCGCTGGCTCAAGAGTATTATATACGAAAAAAAGTGCGCGGAACCTATCACCACCACGATAAAACAGGTGATTCTAGTAACCCAACCGAGTTAATTAAGGACGCAGAGATTGTAAAATAGGATTATTTCCATTGACTTTTTTTGTAAAATATGCTACAATACAAAGATAGGGTTAAATCTTTGCTTGAGTAACAAAGATCTAGACACAGATAATATCTTATTTACAACCAAACCTAATTATGATAAGATCAAAAAAGAACTATAAGTGTAGTTCTTTTTTTGCAGTTAAACGTTCAACAAGGAGAAAGAATGAGTCCGCAAGATGTGCTGAAAAACTATCACCACAGGATTAACAATCTTGTTGGTACGACTCTATTTAAAAATTTTTACCTTGACGGTAAGGATATTACTGGAAACGGCAACACTTCATGCGCTCTGGTTGTCTCCAACATCATCTTTATGATGAATCAAAGCTGGATTGGCGGTCCTCACGCCACAATCAATTCCACCGAGGAGGATTTGTTGGAAAACGGTTGGAGTATGAGAAATACAGAAACTCATTCCCCCAAACGAGGAGATATTGTGTTCTGGGGACCATGGCTCATGTCAGACCACGATCATATCGGTTTTGTTTGGGATGAGCAAAAAGCCGTCTCTAATGATTACCGGATTGGTGTTCCGGTTGAACACTCGATAGACTATAAAGGGAAAAGGTTCCCAAAATATTTCCTGACTCGCCCTGAATGGCAGTAAAACTAAAATTCCCAACTGCCACCAAGCAAACTAACCTAAAAATTAGTTTGCTTTTTTATTTTGTCATCTTTATCCTTGTAAGGTTCCCTTAATTTCCCGCAACACCTCAGCTGACTTTTTAATTTTTTCTAACTCATCTGCAGGTAAATCTGGCGCTAAAATTTTTTCCACCCCCTTAGAACCAAGCACCACTGGCACTGATAGATAAGTTTGTTCAATTCCATATTCCCCACGCAACAACACCGACAACGGCAAAATATTTTTTTGATTATTTAAAATTGCATTTAAAATTGTAGCCACGGAGGTAGCAATTCCATAATAGGTTGCACCCTTACGGTTGATAATTTCATAAGCTTCCTTCTTGGTATTATCGGCGATAATTTGTTTATCATCGTTGTCTAATTTGATACCAAATTTTAGCGCTGCCTCATCAATCCCCATGCCAGCAATATTAACCAAACTCCAAGCAGGAAATTCACTGTCGCCATGTTCACCTAAAATATAACCATGAATGTTTTTAGGACCAATATTAAAATAATGAGAAAGATGCTGGCGAAAACGAGCAGAATCCAAAGTGGTACCAGAACCAAACACTCGCTCTACGGGAAAACCAGTAGTCTCCCAAACAACCTGAGTCATAATATCGACTGGATTACTAACCACTAAAACGATAGCTTCTGGAGCAAACTGACGAATATTGTTTGCTACCTCTTTGATAATAATCGCATTACGGGCCACCATATCTAATCTAGTTTCACCTGGTTTCTGGTTAGTGCCAGCAGTCACCACTACCACCTGTGAATCAACGATATCTTCATATTTTCCACCCCGCACTAATTCATCCTGCATATCTAAAGCCCGAATATCATTCATATCCATTGCCTCTCCTTCTGCTTTGTCTAAATTTATATCCACCAAAACAATCTCGTTGACCAAATCTCGTAACATTAAAGTGTAGGCAATAGTTGAACCCACAAAACCCGCACCAATAATTGAAACTTTTTTAGGAATAATCATAATAAAAAAATTGTAGCATTATTTTAAATAAAAACTACAATTTTGTCTATTGATTAACTTTATTGCTGCTGACTCAAACACCAATTTTCTTTTCTGACCAATCGTTGAGCAATTCGATCAACACTGCTGACACTGGAACTGATAACAATACCCCAAAGAAACCAGCCAACTGTGCCCCAGCAATCAAAGCGATAATCACAATCACCGGAGGAATCCCTACGACTTTTTGCACAATTAGTGGATAAATTAAGTGATTTTCAAACTGTTGGATTAACATATATACACCAAAAACTACAATCGCCAAAGATAATCCACCTTCGATAAAACCAATCGCAACCGCTGGAATCAATGAAAGTACCAAACCAAAAATTGGTATTAGTTCAAATACACCAGCAATCACCGCTAGGAACATCGCGCTTTCAACCCCCACAATATATAACAGTAAGTAAGTCAAAATACCAATAATTACCCCCAACAATAATTGACCCTGCAACCAAGAACCAATTTTTTTCTCACAGCGTCTCCATAGACCAACCACATAATTTTTGTTCTTTGCTCTGGTAATCATCTCAATAAACTTAGCGATTCCATCTTCCTGAGTAGAAAAATAGAAGGTCAACACCACCACCAGCACAAAGTTAAACGAACCACCGAACACTGTTGACATCAGTTCTAGTATACTAGAAGTGTCAAAGCTATCTTTAAAGGAATACAAATATTCCGTGATAGAAAAAGCTGAATCTTCGCCAAAAAAACTAGCCGACCATTCGTCAATGGTGGTCACATATTCTGGCAGAGAGTTTAACAATTGTTTGGTATCATTAACCAATGTAGGCATGAAAAAGGCCGCAAATAAAATTACCACCCCAATCACAAAGGCAAACATTATCACCACCGAAATAATACGAGGAATCTTGAATTTAACCCACGGTAGCTTTAGATTCATTAAAAAGCGGTTACCGGGTTCAATCGCGGCGGTAAGGGTTAAGGAGGCGATAATAACCAAGACAGTGTCTTTCAACACATATAGTAAATAACAACCAAATAAAATCAGCACAGTTTTAACAATTGTGCCAGTACTAATTTGAATAGTTTTATCCATAGAAATATTATAACATAAATTAGAAATTAGACAAAAAGAACCAGATATTGCTGGTTCTTTTAAAAAGACTAACTACAACCGTTAGGACTTTCTTGGTTTACCCAGACTTTCATTCCAAACTGATTGATCAAAAGCTATAATCACCAACCAAATAGGTTCCAATAAAATAGCTAATACTGTGGAGCCAATTCCCTTACCTAGCTTCAGATTAATATTGTGAGCGGCAATAATACTTATTATCAATAGAATTAACGGACCCAAGAATGGCACAAAATTAATTAAAATCCACCAACCAGAAAATCCTCCCAGGTTTAACACTTTTACTACATTCAAAATAGGCACCCAAGCGTACCACGGGGTTACCCCTCCAGCTTTACGAAATAACCTTGAGAGACAATAGCTAAAAAAAATATAAAGTACCAAGAATACAATCCACACAACGACCATATTGGTCTCAGACATATTAGTGGTGTCAAAGCTATAATTAAAACTATACTCCATATAATATATAATATTTATTATTAATAATAAATATTATATCAGCTAAATATAGTCTGTCAAAACTATTCTTAACTTTTTTACATTTTATGTTATATTATTTTTATGATTTTTCAAAAACGAAACAAAAAAATAATTTCTGTGATCTTCGCAATTTTAGCCATCTTGGTTTGTGTCTCAATGGTGATCACTTTTTCATTCTCATTTTAAGAGAAAAATATTTATAAACACAATACTATAAATAAAAAAATATTATGGTATTGTTTTTTTACTCAAAAAGTGTTATAAACTATGAATTATGTCAATTTTGGAATATAGCGAAATTTTACCTCGCAAATTTATAATTATCGATGAAGAGCCTTTTGAAGTAATCGACGCTCATATTTTTAGAATGCAACAACGTAAACCTCAAAATAAAACTAAGTTAAAATCTTTAATTTCGGGCAGAGTAATTGAACGTAGTTTTCACCAAAACGAAAAAGTTGACGAAGCAGAGGTTGAAAAGAAAACAATAAAATTTTTGTATAGTAACCGTAATGAATGGTGGTTTTCGGCTATTGATAATCCAGCTGATCGCTTTAAGGTAGAAGAAAGTTTTGTTGGAAGTGCTGGAAAATTCTTGCTGGCTAATACAGAAGTTGACGCATTATTGTTTGACGAAAAAATTATTGGTGTAAAGCCACCGGTCAAAATGGTTTTGGGGGTAAAAGATGCCCCACCTTCCATCAAGGGCAATACCGCACAAGGAGGAAATAAGGTGATCACTTTAGAAACTGGCGCTACAATCAACGCTCCGTTGTTCGTAAATATTGGCGATAAAATTGTGGTTAACACCGAAACTGCTGAGTATGTAGAACGTGCTAAATAAATTTAGTAATCATTTTTACACTATCCACTACTTTAAAGGATAACAAACTAATTACACCTACTTCTCGTATCACCGGTGACTAATCCGTCTTTGACCACATACTTAAATGTTTTACCGTTGGTACACGTGCCAGTGGTAGTACATGTCTGTGGTATGTCGCCATCTCCGCCCCAACTTCTCATATATGATTTAAACACTTGCCAAGAACTTTCTCCGCAACTAGTGACAAGAGATGATTGAACAATTTTATTATTACTACTAATTTCGTTTAAGCCGGCGGTGGTGGTTGAGGCTGTCTTATGAGCATTTTCAAGAAGCTTAAGCTCATCTTCACTCAACAGCGGATTCGTCGTATAATCACTCCCCTCAATCGCCACCTGATTAGTGATGTTTAAGATCTTTAAA
>CAYWWA010000012.1:0-18823 GCA_964462115.1 uncultured Candidatus Saccharibacteria bacterium | reverse complement strand
TTAGTGATAATTGATGTTTTAACCCTCAATTTTTGGCTTTGCCAAAAATTGGGGGGCTAAATAGTTCTTATCAGTAAGAGACAAGAAAATTAGCAAAAAAATCTTGGTTTTTGCTGTTTCTTGCTATATAATAGTGTAATGGAGCCTGTTTTGATTATTTTATTAGTGATTTTGTTATTTGCCGTGATTTTTTTAATTTGGCAAAATTCGGTTAAAAACCAACCTAAAATTGAAGACAAAAGGGAGTTTGATCGTATTTTAGATGAACAAAAATATTTGCAAAAGCTGTTAGACGGTAAGTTGGGTGATTTTCGGCAAGATTTTGAACAGATTCGCCAAACGGTTGATAAAAAAATGGGTGAGGTGCGTCAGACAGTAGACGAAAAAATTGGTGCCATGCGTTCAACGGTAGATGAGAAAATTGAAAAAAATACTCACCAGACTTTTGCTCACTTAAATGAAACCCGCAAGCAGAGCGAGCAGACAATTAAAAGTATCACCGAGCAACTTGCCAGGTTGGAAGAAACTAATAATAAAGTTTTTGATACCACCAAACAGTTAGAAGAATTACAAAATATTTTGAAAAATCCGAAACAGCGGGGGGTGTTGGGAGAATATTATTTAGAGACCTTACTTAAAAATGTTTTACCACCTAATGCTTATGAAATGCAGTATCATTTTGCTAAGGATGATGAAGGGCAGGAGGTGATAGCTGATGCGGTAGTTTTTGTAAAAGATAAAATTGTGCCAATAGATTCTAAGTTTTCCTTGGAAAATTATAATCGTTTAGTAGAAGCTGAAAAAAGTGGTAGTTTAGCCGACAAAGATATTTACGAAAAGAATTTTCTTAATGATTTAAAATTGCGAATTAAGGAAACAGCCAAGTATATTAGGCCAGCCGAGAATACCATGGAATTTGCCTTTATGTTTATTCCGCATGAAGCAATTTATTATGATTTATTGGTCAATAAAATTGGCAATGATAGTGAGGGGGAAAATATTTTGCAGAAAGCAGCAGGGGCTTATAAAGTGATTATTGTTTCACCAACTTCATTTTTAGCTTATTTACAGACGGTGCTTCAAGGGTTAAAAGCCATGCAAATTGAAGAACAAGCTAAAGATATCAAAAAACGTGTGGAGGAGTTGGGTAAACATTTACAACAATATCAAGAACAACACCAGAAGTTAGCAAAAAATCTCAATACGGCAGTTGGAGCTTTTAATGAGAGCACTAAAGTTTTTAAACGGATTGATAAAGATGTAGTTAGGATTACGGGCGGCGAAAAATTAGGTTTGGAGGCTGAGACGGTGGATAAAATTGAACTTGACTAAAAATCAGAAAGTATTAAACTATTTTGGTTTAAGCTCTTGAAGTTAGAGCTTGTTCTTTGAGGAAGGTTGGGGTGATGAGTTTAAAGACGGAAACTAAAATCAAAACGCTGTGTTCAGAATGCGGCTTTGGTGTAGTGGTCTGGACACTTGGTGACCGAGGGCTGTGTGCTTGTTGCGCACAAGAATTGATTGAACAGACTTTTCACACGGGAGGTGATCGTGAAAAAAATCCTGGTTGGGGCAATTACTGCGCTGACTAGATTATTGTCTGGTCTACGAGATAAGTTTGTGTCGTGGAACACGAGCAATGGGCAGAGCCTCTAAGTGGAGGTTCTGTGGGGCTGAAAGTTGTAAAAAACTCATCAGCCCTTTTTAAAAAAATTGTATTTTATGCTAAACTGCCTAGCATAATGAAAAACATATCTTATAAAATATTTATTATCTTGGGGGTCTTGATGATCCTAACTGCCTTATCAGGTTTTTCAGTGGTTTGGAAAGAATTCTTGTTTTATGTTTGGGGTATTCTCACTATCGCTTTGGCGGTTTGGCTCAAAACGCCGACCCCAACCAGCTCGATTGAAACTGAATTCACTGATCAAGTACAAAAAGTTGAGGCGAATAATTTTGATAATTATTTTGGTGAAAAGGCCTTAGAGTCAGAGAGTTTGACCGAAAAAACTGTTTATAAACCAGTGCGTAAGGTTAAAAAACTTCGTCGACCAGAACCAGAAGTTGAAAATAGGAGAGAAAATGCTGGGGCAATTTATAATTCTATGGACGATGCTATTATTGGGGTTAACAATGAAGAAATTCATTAAAATTTATGGCTAAAACTTGTTATATTTTTGTGGGACGAAGCGGTTGTGGTAAAGGTACCCAGGCGAAAAGATTGATTAAGGAAAAGTTGGAGGAGCGGGGTGAACAGGTTTATTATTTAGAATCTGGAGACAATTTTCGTAAGTTTATTCAAGGAGACAAATATTCCAACCAATTATCCAAAAAAATTTATGAAAGCGGGGCCTTACAACCAGAGTTTTTAGCGGTCTGGGTTTGGTCACATTTATTAGTGGAAAATTTACAGGAAGGTCAGACTTTGGTGCTGGATGGAACCCCGCGTAAGTTACGCGAATCTCATGTCTTAGATTCAGCTTTGAGTTTTTATGGTTATGATCAGGTTTATGTCATCTATATCAACATCAGCAAAGAGGAGTCGAAAAAACGTTTAGCTGCTCGGGGACGGTTGGATGATATTAATCCTGCAGAAGTTGAGAAACGAATGGGCTGGTTTGATTCTGAAGTCATGCCAGTGATCGAGGACTATCGTGACAACGACAAATATCATTTTATTGAAGTCAATGGTGAACAGGAAATTGATGATACTTTTGCTGATTTGTTACGGAAGCTTGCTAACTAAACAAGCATATTAGCTTTAGAGTATTGACAGCTAATACAAGGGGTGGTAGTTTGGCTTGGTAAAACATTCATCAGGTGGATGTTTGTGTTCTTTCTAAACTACATCTTAGAATTGGGAAGGAGGTTCAAATGAGCACCACTATGACGGTCTTGGTTCCGCCAAAATGGCCAGAAGTTAACTTGATTGGTAAAAGACTTAATCGCTTTGTGCGAGAAAATATTTTTCGTATTCGTAACTATTGGCAGGAGGAAGAAAAGCAAATCGGCAATATTTTAAAACAGCTATATCAGCTGAGGGCCGAGTTGTTGGGGCAAAATGCCGAAAGAGAACTCCAATTGATTATGGAGAGGTCTAAACTGGTGCTCGTCTCGGCCAACGTAGAGGACGCTGGGACAAAAGCTGCCATGAGTAACCTACTGCAGGGTGATACCACTCTAAAGGTTTGCGGCTGGTGTCGTTGGGGAATAGGGCCTTTAATGGGTACTGCCCGTCACCCAGTAAAGTGTCTACTCCTCTTGGAGAAAGAACAGTCGTTCAATATGCTGTGTGGACTGACGGTGCTGGCAAAATGCGAAAAACAATTTGCGCACAAGATGATGTTGCGACTTTGCGATGTACAGCTCCTGCTGCAGTGGCAGAGAGAAAAAAAAGTTATCGCGATTTTAAAAAAAGTGGATAAGATGTGTTAATTTTGGGGGCTGAATTTCGCTAAGCGAAATTCAGCCCCTTTTTTGTATTTTTTAAAAATGTGGTATAATAGAGCTAACTATGACTACTATTAAAACGCATTTACATAAACACTTCAAGACCCACAAAGAGTTGGGGAAGAAAGCGTTGAATCATGTTAAAAAACAGCCCGATTTTGTCAAGCAGCAAATTGCCCTCTGGGTTGCTCTATCAATCACCCTAATTGTTTTTGCTATTTGGGTCACTACCTTTAACTTTAATAATGTTAAAGAAGGTTTTTTAACCACAGCTGATGGGGTCAAACAAATTTCACAACCATTTGAGGCGGTTAAAAGTGATTTGCAACAGTTCTCCAATGATCTAACTGATTTAAAGGAAGGTTTGGCTGGTTTTTAATATAATATAATCAGGTAATTATTATTTTACTTAGTTTTATGCTATCATGAGTTCATGACTATAATTATTTTTCTGCTGGTCTTAACAGTTTTAATTTTTGTGCACGAGTTGGGACATTTCTCTTTCGCTAAACTTTTTAAAGTTAGAGTTGATGAATTCTCCATTGGTTTTCCACCCAGAATTTTTTCTTGGATTAAGGGTGAAACTAAATATTCTTTAAATTTGATTCCCTTTGGTGGCTATGTGGCGATTCACGGTGAAAATCCTGATGAGGAAGCATTAACAGGTCAAGATAAAGAACGTAGTTTGATTCATAAACCTCGCTGGCAACAGATATTGATTATGTTTGCCGGAATTTTATTTAATTTTATTTTTGCTTGGGTCGTGCTTTGGGCTATTTTGTTTTGGGGAGCTAATTCTATGCCAGTTGAGAGTGGTTATCCTACCACTAATGACAGGGTAGAAATTGTGATGGTGGCAGAAAATTCACCTGCTAGTGTCGCAGGTTTAGCCGCTGGTGATAAGATCATAGCATTTAATTTTACTCAAGTTGAACCAAACGCTACCAGCGTTAAAACAATCCAAGACAGTATTGCTGCTTCGGAAACTGCGGTAAATTTCATTGTGATGAGAAATGATGAAGAGTTGCAAATAGCGGTGGAGCCAAATTTTTCTACCACCTCTAACAAACAAATTGTTGGTATTTATATGGCTGCCATGGGTGATTACGCTGGTAATTTCTGGACATCTCCTTGGTATGCTGTGAAATATTTGTGGGCTATGACAGAGCAGATGGTGCTTGGTTTGGGTGATTTATTGTTTAGAGCCTTTCAACAACAGGCCACGATGGATGAGATCTCTGGACCAGTGGGGATTGCTAAAATTATTGGGCAAGCCTATGAGCAAAGTTTTCAATCTTTGTTATTAATGATGGTACTTATTTCTATTAATCTAGCGATTCTAAACCTGATACCATTTCCAGCCTTGGACGGAGGTAGAATCCTGTTTTTGCTAGTAGAAGCAATTATTGAGCCAATAGTTCGTTTAGTGAAACGAGATAAAAAATATAAATTTCGCCTACCAATGGTTTTTCAAAATTGGGCCAATATGATTGGTTTTATGATTTTAATCGGCTTTATGATTTTTGTGACCTACAATGATATTGTAAAGTTATTTTAGATTTTATTTTAATTAGTCCAAATTAAAAAAGCGGGCAACTATGGAGTTGTCCGCTTCGCCGACTATCGCTGATGTCGGCTACTACCACTACTACCACCTCTGTTTTGAGGCGGTGGCGAACTTGGTCGTTGTCCGCCTCGATCGCCACCCGGCCTCATTTGTTGGGGTGCTTGGCGAGGGGGTGGACCAGACCTATGGTGGTCACTACCTGGTCTTATCTGGGGTGGTTGTCTGGGTGGTCCACCGTGAGGTCTAACTTGTGGTGGCTGCCTAGGTGGCGGACCTGATCCGCGATGATGACCACTGGGCCTTATCTGTTGGGGGTAATGTCGAGGTGGCGGACGATGATGATACTGTGGCGGACGATAATAATAACGTCCACCGCTGTAATGCGAATGCGATCTTGGCCACCATCGCCATCCGACCCAAACCACATCACTGTAATATGCACCGTTGTAGTAAACTCTGGCTGGTCGAGCATATGTCGGTGTGTCGGTGTAGACTACCGATGATTCATATACGACAGGCATATCAGCGTAAGTATATGTCGGCGGGTCTGTGTAGATTACACAGCCAGCAGTCATAGTTAGCATAAAAACAACAATTTTGATAGGCATTTTTCAGCCCTCCTTTCTACTATTGTTTTTACAACTTAATATGATTTTAGTCAAGCTAAAGTCGAAATTTTTACATGCTTGATTTTTTTCTATAATTTATTATAATGTGACTGAATGTTAGCGCTACAAACACAAAAGAAAATCGCTTCCAAAATAATCAAACTGGCTGATGGACGTTTAGCTTTGGCGCATTTTTTGGTATGGGTAGAAAATGGTGAAATTAAGGGTCAACTTTTGTCACTACGCACCCAAGATCAGACAGATCTTTACACCCAAGAGACACTTTTACTCAAAGGAGATAGTGTTAAACAGCAAAGTAATTTTACAGTTAAAGATTTTTACCAAAATCCAATCCTTTCTCCTTATTTCGCAGACTTGATTTTAAGTAGTCAACCAACCAGGGCACCTAGTCTTTAATTTTGTTTTTTTATTAGTTTCTAACCAATACTCCAGCAAACCACAATTCATTAAATCAAAATACTGATAAAAATTATATGGCGGCCATCATTAGGCAGCGAGCTTATTATCATAAAAAACTTGATGAATTAATTGTGATTATCCATAGAGACAATCATCTTTCTGAATACGAAAAGAAAACCTTGTCTAATCATATAGAAGTTTGGTTTGAAACTAATACTTTTGCTTTTGAAATTTTTGATAATTTTGCTTATCAAAAAACTAATTATTAAATCTTAATTAAAATAAATAAAAATAAAAACTTATTATGTCAAAAATTATAGGTATAGACTTGGGAACCACCAACTCCGCTGTAGCGGTGATGGAAGCTGGTAGCCCAAAAATATTAGAAAATGCGGAAGGAGCTAGAACCACACCGTCAGTTATCGCTGAAACCAAAACTGGCGAGAGGGTAGTCGGGTTAGTAGCCCGTCGTCAAGCCGTGACTAATCCGCAAAATACGGTTTACCAAATTAAGCGTTTTATTGGTCACAACTGGGATGAAGCCGAAGTGCAAAAAGATATTAAAGCCGTGCCGTTTCAAACTAGAAAATCAGACAACGGAGGAATGGAAGTCAAAATGGGCGAGAAATGGTTACGGCCAGAAGAAGTTTCAGCCATGTTGTTGCAAAAACTAAAAGCTGACGCGGAGGCTCGCTTGGGTGAAAAAATCACTGAAGCGGTCATCACTGTTCCAGCTTACTTTAATGACTCACAACGTCAGGCCACTAAAGACGCTGGAAAAATTGCGGGATTGGAAGTTAAAAGAATTATCAATGAACCAACTGCCGCCGCTTTGGCTTACGGTTTTGATAAAAACAAAAATGAAAAGATCGCCGTCTTCGATTTTGGTGGTGGAACTTTTGATATTTCTATTTTGGAAGTAGGCGATGGGGTAGTGGAGGTTCGTTCAACTGATGGCGATGCTTACTTGGGAGGTAAAGACATTGATCAGAAGATTATTCAATATTTAGCTGACGAAT
Source organism: uncultured Candidatus Saccharibacteria bacterium (assembly GCA_964462115.1). GTDB lineage: Bacteria > Patescibacteriota > Minisyncoccia > Phycocordibacterales > CAIZIN01 > CAYWWA01. The sequence continues at coordinate 11,759 of CAYWWA010000012.1, read as the reverse complement.
TTAAAAAAGACAGTGGTATTGATTTGTTGACCGATGTCTTAGCTAAGCAGCGTTTAGATGATGCGGCAGAAAAAGCGAAGATTGAACTTTCAACCGCAGTGCAAACCGAAGTCAATATTCCTTTTATCACTTCCGACGCTTCAGGCCCTAAACACCTATTGGTTAATTTTACTCGGGCCAAATTGGAAGAATTGACTCAAGAATTTATTGACCGAGCGGTGATGATTACCAAACGCGCGCTCGAAGCTTCTCCTTTCAAAAAGGAAGATTTGAATGAAATTATTTTAGTGGGAGGTCAAACTCGGATGCCGGCGATTCAAAAAGCAGTGAAGGAGTTATTTAATAAAGAACCGCATATGGGAGTAAATCCTGATGAGGTGGTGGCGCTTGGGGCAGCCATTCAGGGCGGTATTTTCACAGGTGAAACTAAAGATGTTTTGTTGTTAGATGTGATTCCACTTTCATTGGGTATTGAGACTATGGGTAATGTAGCGACAAAGTTAATTGAAAAAAATACTACCATTCCGACTTCTAAATCGCAGGTCTTTTCTACGGCGGCCGACAATCAGACTTCGGTAGAAATCCATATCGTGCAAGGTGAGCGAGCGATGGCTCATGATAATAAATCATTAGGACGATTTGTCTTGGACGGTATTCCGCCAGCACCCCGTGGCATTCCTCAGGTGGAAGTTACTTTTGATATTGATGCCAACGGTATTTTGAACGTTAAAGCGAAAGATAAAACTTCGGGTAAAGAACAGTCTATTCGCATTGAGGCTTCATCTGGACTTTCTAAAGAAGACATTGAAAAAATGCAAAAAGACGCGGAGGCTCACGCCGAAGAAGACAAGAAAAATAAAGAACTGGTGGAAATCAAAAATCATGCCGATCAACTTATTTACACTTCGGAGAAATCACTCAAAGACGCAGAAGGTAAAATTTCGGATGAAATTAAGAATTCAGTTAATGCTAAAATTGAAGACTTAAAGAAAGTTAAAGATGGCAGCGATTTAGAAGCTACTAAAAAAGCGGTGGAGACATTATCGTCTGAACTTTCCAAAGTGGGGGAAGAGATGGCAAAGAACGCTTCCAAAACTGAAGGCCAAACTGGCGAGCAATCGGCTCCGAACGATGCGTCAAAAGATGATATTAAGGATGCCGAAGTTAAAGAGGAAAAAAAAGACGAAAATCAATAATTTGTATTGGTATAGATTGTTATATACAATGTAATGATATAAGTTGGATTATTTGTTGCGAATTTTGTAGATCAAGATTCGCAACGGATCAATCTAAATAAAAAATAAAAATATGAATTTAGAAAATACAGGTAATCAAAATATTAAGCCCGACTTTTCTAGTCAAGAAGTTCTGGAAGAAGTTGATTTGTCAGCTGAGTTTTCTCAGTTTGTTGAGGACCTGAAAAACAATCAGTTCGAGGCAAGAGCGAAGTTTAATGAAAGGTTACGTCAAACGCGGGCAAGAAATATTAATATTGTGGTTGATTTATCAGAAGTCGATGATGATAATCTCTTTATTAGAATTGCTCGTTTGTCAAAATCTATTTTAGAAAGCGGTAGCTGTGATAAAAGGATACATGTCAAAATTTTTTGTTCTGCCGAACAGTGGAAATTGGAACCAAATGTTTTTGCGAGTGGAGTAGAATATCAAGAGATTGATAAAAAAATGAATTAAGACAAAAATAATAGCTAAAATTTAACCATAACCATTAAAAATAATGAAAATGCAAGAAATAACATATAAAATAGGAGATGAATTGTCTGGTAGTATTTTTTGGTCTGCTGCAGAACAGTTCGTGGAGCTGCGTCAGCATAACTTTGCTTTAAACCAAATGGAAGCTACACAAATTGAGACTCTGAAAGATTTTTCTCTAACTGCAAAATATTATTATCAGCGGTAGCTGGAGCAGTGATACAGCATTTATTAGACAAAGGTGTAGAAGCTAATAAAATATTTGAGCAAGGGAACTTCTTGGTTAAATAAAGAGATGGTTAGAAAAAATAGTTAAATATACATCATTACAAAAATATGAACAATAAAGATTATTACAAAACACTAGGGGTGGAAAAAAATGCCACTGAAGACGAAATCAAAAAAGCTTTTCGTCAGACGGCGCTTAAACATCACCCCGACAGGAATCCTGGCAACAAAGAAGCTGAAACCAAATTCAAGGAGGCCTCTGAAGCGTATTCCGTTTTGAGCGACAAACAAAAACGGGCGCAATATGATCAATTCGGCTCAGCTGGAATGAATGGTTTCGGTGGTGGTGCGGGCGGGGGACAAGGTTTCGGTGGATTTGATTTCTCTGGTTTTGATTTTGGTAGTCAGGGTGGAAATTTTGAATTTGATTTGGGTGATATTTTTGGTGACTTGTTTGGAGGTGGTCGGGGGGGCGCGCGAAAAAGTCAGCGTAAACCACGTGGTCAAGATATTCAGATAGATATTTCCTTAGATTTTAAGGATGCTATTTTTGGAGTAGAAAAAGAAATAGATTTATATAAACATTATCAATGTGAAAAATGTAGTGGCACGGGAGCAAAAAATAATGAGACCAAAACCTGTACCAAATGTGGTGGTTCAGGTCAGGTAGTTAAAAATGTCCGCAGTATTTTTGGTACCATGCAACAGGCTACTACTTGTGATGAGTGCAATGGCTTAGGAAAAATTCCTAAAGAAAGGTGTTCAGAGTGTCGTGGAGCGGGAATAAAAAAAGAAAATAAAAAAATAAAAGTGGATTTACCGAGTGGTCTGGAAGATAGTCAGCAAATTAGAGTTTCGGGTTATGGTGAGATGGTTCCTCATGGCACCGCTGGAGATTTGTATATTAAGATTAGTGTTAAACACCATAAGACTATTATTAAAAAAGGCCACAATTTAGAAAGTAAACTTACCATCAAGCTCACTGAAGCCTTACTTGGTTCAGAACGAGAAATAGAGACTTTGGATGGTAAAGTTACCATTAAAATTCCGCAGGGTAGTAATACAGGCGATACTTTGAGACTACGTAATAAAGGAGTACCACTAAATAATAATTCTCAGGCTGCTAGGGGAGATTTTATGATTCATTTGGATGTGCTTATTCCTAAGCACATTTCTCGTGCGACTCAAAAAATAGTAGAAGAGCTGAAAAGAGAGGGGGTCTAAACTAGTTAATTTTATCTCAAATCTCGTTTGGCTAATTTGCTCATCTTTTCCAACCAGTTTTGTCTGGTGTCGGGACTCATTTTTTCCGCGTTACCAACCCAAAGAGTTTTTACTTTAAAGCCAGAAAATTTTAAAATATTATCAGAGAGAGTTTTGCTGACGTTGCCTAAAAATATTCGTTCAAAAAAAGCTGACGACCCTAAGGTGCTAATAACTCTGGCAGTTTTTCCTTTCATGATGCGTATTGGCAAAGCCTTGTCTCTAAATTTAACTGCAAAGCCACCAATCCAACTGCGATCAAAAAGTCCTTTAAGTAAAGCTGGCATATTCGTCCACCAAGTAGGATAAATAATCACAAAGTGGTTAGACCAAATAATATTTTCTTGAAACTTTAACAAATCTGGTTCTAACTCCTGTCGTTCGCGATAGCCTTTATGTAGAATCGGATCAAAATGCATTTCAGCTAAATTCATACGACGTATACTGGCTCCATTTACTTTGGCACTATTTTCATATTCATCAGCCAAAGCTTTGCAAAAAGTATCATCGCTATTGGGGTGTCCAAGGAGAATAAAAATTTTTTTAGGTTTATTCATAATATGAAAATTATAGCATAATCACCTAAATTTTTGCTAATTGGTTTTTGCTTAATCCGCACACACTTTTATTGCGATTAAGAAAAAATTTTGTATAATCAAGAGTAATGAATAACCAAAAACAGGAAAAAGAAGACGGTGGAGATTCTTTGCAGGAAGCGATGGATTTTTGGATGTCTCCGTTACCAGATAAATTAAATGGAGAAAAACTTGGTCTAAAGAAAAATGAGGAAGATATAAAACATTTGGATGAGGAGTCAGTGCAAGATTTATCTGGAGATGAAACTTTAAAATCTATTCAGGCAAGAGAGCTAATTGCTAACAAACTACATCAGCAGTTTTTGTCTGCTAAGAAAAAATTTCTACCAACTATCATGGCGGGGAAGGAATTAGTTCATCAACAAACTGAAAGTGCAGAAAGAAATAAGCTTTTAGCAGAGTTGGGTGTTGGTTCAACTACGGCTACACCAGATTCTACGCTAGACGAAACAGCTCAGCAAGCATATGATTTAGCAGCTCAAAATATGATTGATGAGGTTTTATCATCAAACTTGACTGAACAGACGGAAGCTGGAACAGAGAACCATGAATTGATCGGAGAAGAGCTATTGTATATAGTAACGCAATTAGCCAAATATTTTCTAGTAGATAGTAAGAATGAAATAAATCAGGAAGGATTAAAACAATATTCTGAAACCGAATTAGCGTGGATTGATAGTTTTTCTAAGCAAGAAGCTGGTAGACAACGTTTCTTACAAAAGTTATTAGATGATACAGCTAAAGCTGCTTAAACATGACTGCTTATCTAAATTATTTAGAAAATTTGGCAGTCAAACTTGGCTTGCAGACTCTGCCTAATGCTGAAAGGAATGCTTTGTTGGAAGATTTGGATATGATGGTCTTTCGCTCTGTTTTGTTTCGTGCTATATCTGCTTTAAATAAGCAAGATCGGGAAGATTTACATTTATTATTAGACGGGACGGATGACGGTAGCTTACGATTACCGTATGAATTTTTACGCAAGCGAGTGAAAAATTTTGACCAAATTGTGCAGGAAGAAGTAAAAAAGACTGAAAAAGATGTAGCTAGGGTGATGAAATATTTTGAGGCTTAAGATAGTTAAAAGTTAAAAGGATGGGCGGAATTTGCGAAGCAAATTCCGCCCCTTCACCTATTAAATTACTATTTCAAAATCGCAAAACTAGTTAAAGCTACTGCGATAGCATCAAACTCATCGTCATATTTAATTTCTTTGTCGATTTTAATTAACAGTGGAATCATTTTGATAATGGCATTTTTATCAGCTCGCCCATTGCCAGTCGTAGCTAATTTGATTTGTGGTGGAGAAAACTCAGCCACTGTCAAATCATGTCGAGCAGCCTCGTAGATGATTGCTCCTCGCGCCTCCGCCACCATCATAGCAGTTTTTTGGTTAGTATTTAAAAACAGAGTTTCAATAGCTAAAATTTCAGGTTGGTATGCGCTAATGATTTTATTTAATTCAGCCCCCAATAGTTTTAATCGTTCAAAGTGAGGTAATTTAGCTGAAGTTTTAAAACACTCTGAAAATAACAGTTTTTCTTTTTGGTTTGCCTCGTTTTTTTCCACCACAGCAATACCTAAACGTTCATAACCTGGGTCAATACCTAAAATTATCATCTTTATAATATTAACCATATTTTTATTTTTTATCAAATTAGGTCTTCAGAAAAGTCAATCAGAAGTAATAAAATAATGACAAAAAAACCAAAATGTGTTATAATTATAAAGATGACTAATGTTGAATCGGTGTTTCTAACTGTTTTTACACCAACCTACAATCGTGGTTATATCTTACACAAACTATATGAATCCCTTCAAGCTCAAACTGATTTTAATTTTGAATGGCTAATAATAGATGATGGATCCACTGATAACACTGAAGAATTGATCCTTAATTGGAAAAAAGAGCAAAATAATTTTACCATTAAATACATTAAGCAAACAAATAGTGGTAAATGCTCATCTATTAATCGTGGTGTTTCTGTGGCTAGTGGTAAAATGTTTTTTATTGTAGATTCAGATGATTATTTAACTAGTGACGCAGTAAAAAAAATTATTCAGTCAGAAAAAAAAATTCCACAGAATAAAAAATTTGCTGGTTTATGTAAAAATCGCTGTGATCAATACGGAGTGTCTAATCCAAGTTTTGTGGGCAAAACTTTGGACATTACAATGCTCGATCGGGCAAAATATGATATTTACGGAGATAAAGCGGAGGTGTTTTACACTGATGTTCTTAAGAAATATCCATTTCCAGTTTTTGAGGGAGAAAATTTTGGTATTTTAGCTTTGGTTTGGAACAGAATCGCTAATGATGGTTGGAAACTTCGCTTTGATCAAGACGCCATTTACGTTTGCGAATATTTAGAAGATGGTTTAACTAAAAATTATAAAAAAAATCTAAAAAATAACCCCAAAGGAACTAAATTATTCTACAAAGAATTAATTACCTTATCTTCAGTAAGTTTTTTTTATAAATTACACGCAATTAATCTTTACACACAATGGGTATATAATGACAAGAATTATGTACAGGTAGCTAAAGATCTTAATTGTTCCTTATTTTTAGTTGTTTTAGCGGTAGTCAAAGAAAAACTTTTCCACAAGGAAAAACACAGCTATTGTACTTTTTTAATCAATTTGGATAAAGATGAAGACCGGTATAGTTTTATGTCGGAACACCTACAGAGTATTGGTTTATCTTTTGAAAAGATAAGCGCTGTTAATGGTTTGGAATATCTTGAAAAAAATAATGTTGAATTATACAATCAAGAAAAAGCAGTGGCTAATTTAAAATTATATGGACGTCAAGAAATGACTCCTGGGGAGTTGGGTTGTGCTTTGTCTCATAGATATTGTTATCAAAAATTTCTAACAGATCCTAAATACAAGAATACTGAATACCTACTCATTTTAGAAGATGATGTGATCTTAGATAAAAATTTTAAAAAATATTTACTAAAGGTGATTAATCGTAATGGTATTCATCATCAAGATTTTAATTATTTGCAATTTTATTATGAATTAGTTAGTAAAAACTATATCAAGGAAAATGCGAAAAAATATTATAAATTACAATGGAAAACTTATAAGAATCAGGTAACTTTTTTTAAAAAAATTAAACATTTACCAGTTTTATTATTTCAACCGCTATACAAATTATTTTTTAACGTCATGTTTTATTTGGTGAGATATAGAAAGGGAATTATCAAGGTTCCTGGTAGAGTCCCAGCGGGCACGGTGGCGTATTTGATTGATAGAACAGCAGCCGAAAAAATGTTGGTTATTACTGATAAAATTGAATATTTAGCTGATTTAGCAACTAATATTTGCTATAAAAAGAATAAAAATAAATTAAGGTTTTGTTTATATTCTCCGAGAATTACTAAATTAAATAATAGTTTTATTTCATCTATTGATTTGATGAAAGAACGTAAAAAATAAAAAATGACTAATTTTCTACCCTTAAAAATACACTATTGTTGGTTTGGAAAAAATGAGTTACCAGAATCTGCAAAAAAATGTATTGAAAGTTGGAAAAAGTTTTTTCCGCATTATCAAATCATAGAATGGAACGAAGACAATTATCCTATTAGCGAAAAACCACTATACCTGCAACAGGCTTATCAAGCCAAAAAATGGGCTTTTGTTTCTGATTACGCTCGTTTTGATATCTTAAATCAAGAGGGTGGAATTTATTTTGATACTGATGTGGAGGTTATTAAAGAGTTTGGAAAAATTTTAGAAACCAATTTTATGGGATTGGAAAATGCTGGATTACCGGCCGCTGGTTTAGGAATGGGTTTTCAACAGGACAATTTGTTTTTGACTGAAATATTAAAATTATACCAAAATGATTCTTTTGTTAAAGCAGATGGAAGCTATAATTTAGAAACTGTTGTTAGAAAAACAGTAAAAATTTTAAGTAAATATAATTTAGGAAGTGATGACGTTCAACAGTTTTTAGCGGAATTAAATTTAACTATTTATCCATCAGATTTTATGGCTCCTAAAAAATGGGATACCAGAGAGATAAATATTACAAATAATACAGTATCAATTCATCATTGTGATGCAACTTGGTGGACACCAGAACAGCGAGCCAAAATGTTGAAAAAAGAAAAAATGGTGAAAGATGGAGTGGATACAAAGTCTCTATCGTAATTGGCTCTAAGATAATTTTAAACTTATCTGAGTATACTTTTTGTATTTATTTAATATTCACCTTTAAACCTATTTTGGTGACTCTCCAGCAAATTATTCCAGCCAACAAAAACAAAATCATAATTACCCAAACCACTGTTTGGTATCCAGCACCTAAATAATTCACAATTACAGAAGCTAACTGGTTACCAAAAATTCCAGCAATGGCCCAAGCGGATAGCGTCAAACCGTGAATTCTAGAAATACTATGCATACCAAAGTGTTCTTGGAGTAAAACTGGTAGGGTGGAAAAGCCACCGCCGTATCCAGCGTTGACAACAAACAACATCATCAATACTAACCATAAAATATTTTGTTCAATGGCTCCAAAGACAGCTACTAATAGACAAACTAAGACAGATAAGGCAAATAGAATTAAATAACTATATTCTCGTCGTTTGAGTTTATCAGACAACGAAGCAAAACCAAGTCTACCTAAAGCATTGAAAATTGCATCTATTGCTAAAACTGTTCCCACAACGCCGGAAATCGCTACTGCGCTGTATCCCAAATTAGGTAAAATTATTTTTAAAATATCTTTTTCTTGAGAGATCAGTGCTAAGCCACAGCTGATGTTCAGGAAAAACATCAACCAGATACCAATAAAAACCGGTTGCTTAATAATTTCTTTGGTGCTTAGTTGTTTTTCGTTACTTGAAGTTTCTTGGTAGTTTGGTGGTCGTTTAATTAAATCATAACCAGCTAGCATCATGACAAAATATATTAGACCTAAAATATAAAACATAGAAACTAACCCGTAATCGTTCATCAACCATTCCATCACAGGTGAGGCGATAGTTTTAGCTAAACCAAAACCAGCTACCGCTAAACCGGTTCCTAAGCCCTTATGTTGATGGAACCAGAGCATTAAATTTTTAACTGGGGTAATATATCCAATACCAAGTCCTATGCCCATAATTATTCCATAAAATAAATACAAACCGATGAGCGATTTATAGTGAATAGCTAAGCCGGTCCCCAGCATGCCGATGGTAAAGAAAATAGTGGAAAGTAGAGCAGAGAGTTTTATATTTTTTTCTACAAAATTTCCCATAAAAGCGGCGGACATGCCTAAAAAGAAAATTGCTAAAGAAAAAGCCCATTCTACTACGCCAGCGGAAAAACCAATTTCCTCAGCAATATTAGCCTTAAACGAAGACCAACAATAGACTGTGCCGATAGAAACGTGGATTAATAAAGCTGGCAGGGCAGCACGAAACCATTTATTGTTTAAATTCATTTTCACATGATACCATATATTATGGTTAATGTAAGTAATCCTATCTTTTTACAAAAACTGAAGTTCTTGGTATAATTTTTGCATGTCAGAAGTACTATATCGTAAATATCGCCCTCAAAATTTTGCAGAAGTGTTGGGGCAAGATGAAGTGGTGACTACCCTGAAACAGGCTATTAGTCAAAATAAAATTGGTCATAGTTATATTTTCGCAGGTGGTCGTGGCACTGGCAAAACTACTGTGGCCCGTATCTTTGCGAAAGATCTTGGGGCTTCAAGTGATGATATTTATGAATTAGACGCTGCTTCCAACCGTGGAATTGACGAAATTAGAAACCTGCGAGAAGCGGTTAATGTTTTACCACTCCGTTCTCCCTACAAAGTGTATATTTTAGATGAAGCTCATATGTTAACTAAAGATGCAGCTAACGCTCTACTTAAAACTTTGGAAGAACCACCAGCTCATTGTATCTTTATTTTAGCCACCACTGAATTAGATAAAATTTTAGATACAGTTATTTCTCGTTGTGAGGTTTATCAATTTAAAAAACCTAATTTACAAACCCTGACTAATCAGATTGAATCTATTTTAAAACGAGAAGGTAGAAAAATTTCTACTGCTAGCGCAGAATTAATTGCTATCGCTGGGGATGGATCATTTCGTAATGCTTTATCAATTTTGCAAAAAGTCTTATCCACTACCGAAGACAAACAAATTGATGATGATTTAGTCAGAAAAATTTTAGGCGTTCCTAATCGTCAATTAGTTTATCAATTTATTGACGGTTTAGGTGAAAAAGATTTAGAAAAAACTTTGTCCGCTATTAGCCAAACCAAAAGTCAGGGTTTTTCAATCTCAGTTTATTTAGATTTAATTTTGGAATTGACTCGAAAAATTTTATTAACTCGTTTTGCTAAAAATTTGCACCCGATGATTAAAACTGAAGTGGGGGAGGATGAATTTCAATATATTTTAGCTAAAGCCAGTGACGCTAAGGCTGGGATTAATTCAGCTATATTATCTGATTTATTACGAGTGCGTCAGCAGGTAGAATTGGCTAGTGTTGCAGAGTTACCTCTAGAATTATTTGCTATTGATTCTTTGACTAAGAAAACAAACTAAGCTTTACTTCAAAATGAAAAAACTTTTTAAACAAATTATAGTTGCGATTATTACTTGGCAGGCTAAGTGTGTATTAAAAAAATTTCATCCTAAAATTATTGCGGTGACTGGGTCGGTAGGAAAAACTTCCACTAAAGATGCTATTTTTACTGTGCTTGATGGTCAGGTTTCGATTCGCAAAAATCAAAAAAGTTTTAATTCAGAAATTGGTACCCCTCTCACTATTTTAGGCTTGGAGAACGCGTGGGGTAGTTTGGGTGGGTGGGTTAAAAATATTTTTAATGGCTTTAGGGTAATGTGGTTTGGTGAAAAATATCCAGAATGGTTGGTTTTAGAAGTTGGAGCAGACCATCCTAATGATATCAAAAAAATTACAACTTGGCTTAAACCTGCTATGGTAGTTATCACTCGGATTCCTAAAATTTCGGTGCATATTGCTAATTTTCCTGATTCAGAAAGTATCCTTCAAGAGAAGGCTCAATTATTTTATTCTCTAACGAAAGACGGGGTGGCGTTTTTGAATGCTGATGATGAGAGAATAATGTCTTTAACTAATTCTGCTCATGCAAAAATTGTTTCGTTTGGATTGAGTGATAAGGCAGATATACAGTTGAAAGAAGTTAATTATCTCTATGAAAATGGTAGAGTTCTTGGTATACAGGCTTTATGTCAATTAGCTGATCAAAAAACAGATTTTGAATTACGTGGAGTGGTGGGAAAACATTTGCTTTATGCTTGGTTAATCGCTATTGGTTTAGCTAAAGAATTTAATTTACCACTTGCAGGTATTAAAGACAAAATCAGTCATGCAAAACCAGCTCCAGGCAGAATGAATTTATTATCGGGAGTAAATCACTCAACCATAATTGATGATAGCTATAATTCTTCTCCAGTCGCCAGCAAGGCAGCGCTGGACACTATTTCAACTATTACAACCGAGGGAAGAAAGATTGCGGTTTTGGGTGAGATGCGTGAATTGGGAAAATATTCTGAGAGTGAGCATCAAAAAGTGGGAGAATTTGCGGTTAACAATGTTGATATTTTAATTGCTGTTGGGGTAGAGGCTAAAGAAATTTTAAATGGTTGGAAAAAATATGGTGGTGGAGAACATTATTATTTTGATGATGCGGCGCAGGCAGGAGAATTTTTAAATTTGCTACTCAAACCAAATGACTTAATTTTATTAAAAGGGTCGCAGGGAATTAGAATAGAGCGAGCAGTCAAAAGAATATTAGCTAACCCAGCTGAGGCCGAAGAAAAATTGGTGCGTCAGAGTAGGGAGTGGTTGGAAATAAGTTAGTAAAGTTTATATATACCCAAACATTTCATTTTAGTTATTTACACATTTTTCCCACCACTTCCTCCAAATGAGCTATAATTCAAAACATAATAACCC
>CAYWWA010000011.1:0-20034 GCA_964462115.1 uncultured Candidatus Saccharibacteria bacterium | reverse complement strand
ATTCTGGCGTTTTCGGTCAGGTGGCGTTTTCGGAGGCGAACCGATAGCGGAGTGATTTCTAAATATTCATCATCGCGCATGATTTCCAAACCGCGTTCAATGCTTAATTCATAATGAGGCACTAAATAGAGTGCTTCATCGGTTCCAGAAGCTCGCACGTTGGTTAGATTTTTGTTTTTGGTGGGATTAACAGTCATTTGGTCGCCCTTAGAAGTATTGCCAATTACCATGCCGCCATAAACTTCGGTTGCAGCTGGAATGTATAAAGTACCACGTTCTTGCAGGTTCCAAAGTGAATAAGCTAAAGCCTTGCCAGTTTCCATAGAGATCATCGAACCAGTTTCTTTGTGATCAATCTCGCCAGCAAATGGGCGGAATTCAATAAACCGAGAACATAAAATTCCTTCACCTCGAGTATCGATAGTGAATTCGTTGCGATAACCCAGCAAACCACGAGTTGGAATTTCAAAAATCATTCGGGTTTGCGATCCTTCCTGTTTCATATTAGTCATAATGCCTTTGCGCTTACCTAATTTTTCGATAATTGTACCCGACATCTCGCTGGGAACATCGACGGTGGTTTCTTCGTATGGTTCGCATTTAACTCCGTCAATTTCTTTTTCAATTACTTGCGGTTGAGATACCTGTAATTCAAAGCCCTCACGACGCATTTGTTCAATTAAAATACCAATATGAAGTTCGCCTCGCCCATAAACTTTATAAGAATCGGTTGCCGAAAAATCAACTTTTAATCCTACGTTGACTTCTAATTCTTTTTCTAGACGTTCTTTAATTTGACGGGTGGTGACAAATCTTCCTTCGCGTCCAGCAAAAGGGGAATCGTTAACCAAAAAGGTTAGACAGATAGTTGGCTCATCAATATGAATAGCTGGTAAGATTTCGGTTGCTGTGGTTTCGCAAATAGTTTCGCCGATAAAAATTTCAGGTAAGCCAGAAAGCATCACAATATCTCCCGCGCTTGCTTGTTTAACTTCTTTTTTCTGAGTGCCTTCAAAGGTGTATAGTTTGGTGATTCGTCCTGAATGGATTTTGTCATCTGCTCCTTTAGCAAAAACATTTTGACCATCTTTAATTACTCCGTTATATACTCGGCATACCGCCATCCGACCTAAAAAGTTATCGTAAGCTAGATTAAAAACCTGAGCTTGCAAAGGCAGAGTTTCTGAACCTTCTTTGTTGGCTGGGGGAATTTGTTCTAAAACTACATCTAAGATTGGATTCAAATTTGCTGACTCGTCTGTTAGTTTTCTTTTAGCGATTCCGTCGCGACCAATTGCATAGAGACAAGTAAAATTCATTTGCTCTTCGCTGGCGCCTAAATCCATAAACAATTCTAAAATCTCATCCTGAACTCGTTTGGGGTCGGAAGCGGGTTTATCAATTTTGTTGATAATGACAATTGGTTTTAAACCCAACTCTAATGATTTTTTTAATACAAAGCGAGTTTGAGGCATTGGTCCTTCTTGGGCATCAACCACCAATAGCACATCATCAATGCTGCGCAAAACTCGTTCTACTTCTGAACCGAAATCGGCGTGACCAGGAGTGTCCACGATATTTATTTTAGTGTCTTGATAAAACAGGGAAGTGTTTTTGGCATAAATAGTGATTCCGCGTTCTTGTTCTAAGGAGTTTGAGTCCATGGAAAAACTTTCGTCAGCCATTCCATTTTGACGAAGCAAACCATCGGTTAAGGTAGTTTTACCGTGATCTACGTGGGCGATAATGGCGATGTTTCTAATTTGTTGAGTTTTATTTTCTGCTGACATAAGTTTAATTAAAAATTGAAAATAGGGAGCGAAAATTTGCGAATTATTAAGTTCGGCCCAGCCGAACAAGTAATTCAGCAAATTTTCGCTCCACCTATTTCTTAATTATAGCATATTTTAACAAAAAATGCAAATCTATAGACTTATTTGTCTTATTATGATATAAGAGAGTTGGTGTTCTTTTAGAAAAGTATTAAAAAAGGAGGTTGTTATGAATCGCGGTGAAGTTGAACAGAGGGTGATTAGACATGTGATAGCTCAGACTGGGCTATCAGCTAATCAAGTTTTGGTTAATTCATCTCTAAAAGATGATCTTGGAATGGATTCGTTGGATTTTGCTGAGTTGGAGATGCGTCTTGAAACTGATTTTATTGATTTCAGTATAAAGCTTAATCAAGACATAAAATGGGGTCATGCTACCATATCGGAAGTGACTGACTATTTGCTGAATCAAGTCTCATCAACGTATCAGTCATAATTTTAGCATCATAGATAAAATTTTATCTATGATGCTTTTTGGAATAATAAAATAGTTATGCTATAATAACTATATTATGGTAAAAATTGCAATTAACGGAGCTGGCCGTATTGGACGTGCTTTTTATAAGGTGGCGAGCCAAAAACCAGAATTAGAAATTGTTGCCATCAACGATTTGGCTGATATCAAGAATATCGCCTATTTATTAAAGTATGATTCGGCTTACGGACGAAGCGGTTTAGGGGTTTCAGTTAGTGAAGATTTAAAAACCTTAATTATTAACGGTAAGGAAGTTAAATATCTTTCAGAAAAAGATCCAAATGTTTTACCTTGGGGCGACTTGGGGGTAGATATTGTAATCGAGAGCACTGGTCTTTTTACTTCTTATGAAAAAGCTTCGGCTCACTTAAAAGCTGGTGCCAAACGAGTAGTTATTTCTGCTCCAGCTAAAGATGATAAAGAGGCGGAGAAAAAAGTTCAACAAGTTTTATTGGGAATTAACGAGCAGGATTTTGATAAGAGTGATATTACCTCCAACGCCTCTTGCACCACTAATGCTTCTGCGCCTTTGATTGCTATTCTAAACGAAACCATTGGAATTGAAAAAGCAATTTTAAATACCACTCACGGTATGACTGCCTCTCAGGGTTTGGTGGATGGTCCTAATAAAAAAGATTTTAAGGAGGGACGTTCAGCTCCATTTAATATTGTGCCGACCTCTACTGGAGCAGCTATTGCAGTCACTAAGGGTATTACCGAGCTCAAAGGGAAGTTTGATGGAGTTTCAATGCGGGTGCCGACTATTGCTGGTTCTATTGCTGATATTACTTTTGTAGCCAAAAGAAATACTACGGTGGAAGAAGTTAATGAAATTTTAAAGCAAGCTGCAAGTGATAAGAGGTGGCAAAAGGTTTATACTTATTCAGATGAACTCTTAGTTTCTTCAGATATTGTTGGCAATCCATTTGCATCCATTGCTGACTCTGGTTTGACTAGGGTGGTGGATGGTAACTTAGTTAAGGTCTGTGCGTGGTATGATAACGAGATGGGTTACACTCATTCATTGGTAGAGCATGTGATTTTGGCCTCTAAGTATTTATAATCAATCTCAGTAAGAGCGGATTTTCGCTCAGCGAAAATCCGCTCTTACTCTTACTATAATTTGCATTTTTAATTATTTTATGTTATCATCGCAAGAATTATGGCAATAACATCTTCGGCTAAAAAAGCATTAAGAGCATCAAAAACTAAACGAGTTTATAATATTCGTCGTAAAGAGGCTGTAAATAAAGCAGTGCGCGATTTAAAAAAGGCGATTTCAGATAACAAAACTGATGAAGCAAAAAAAATCTTATCATCAGTTTACCAGAAATTAGACAAAGCAGTTAAGATGGACACTCTTAAAAAGAATACAGCTTCACGTAAGAAATCTCGTTTTGCTGCGATGATCAAAAAAACTGAACTTAAAAAATAATTGATTTAATTTAATTTTATAAAAGCGCTTAAAATCTTAAGTGTTTTTATTTTTTCCTAGCTTGTCTCATGGCTTCTAGCCAGGGATATTTAAAATGAGATTGCCGCCAAGCTTGCCATGATAAGAGGGTATAGAAAAAGTTGTGGAGTGCTATCGTCGTCCACAAGCTTTGGCTGATTAAAATAATTAAGATAAAAATCGGTGCTCCGACCATTGACCATTTAAAATAAAACTCGCCTATTCGTTTATTTTGTAAAATAAATAGAGAGAAATGAGCCAAGATAAAAATAATAGTGCAAATGATGAAAATTAGCCACGTCGCCATTTTAGCTTGTTGTAGGATGGAAATAACTGCAGCAATAAAAACCTGTTGAAAGACGATCTCGCAAAATTTAGATGGTATGTATTTGGGGTCAATTAGTAAAAAATAATGGTGGGTGGTTTCAAATTTTTCCTTTGGACCACGATAAAAAAAACGTAGCCATTTATATAAGAGCCACGAAAAAAGCAATGTGAAAATCACTAAAATAATTTCATTGGGACGGAGAGGAAAGAAATTGATAGTCCAAGGTTGCACCACCATAATTGCGGCGGAAGAGAATAAAAAATAAACACCAGTAAAGATACTGTGGTCAATATATAATTTACGATTGTGGTCGTATTTTTCATAAATTGACCAAAACAGTCCAGCAATTAAAAAAATCCAAAGTAGTGATTGCCACCAAAGCATAAAAAGATTATAACATAGTCATTTAATTTTATAAAATATTTTCCGCCTTGATTTTTTTAGGAGATTCATATATATTAGTATACATGAGTGAAGAACAAAAAAAAGACGCCGAGACCAAGGCGGAAGAATTAAACACTGAGGTTGAATTAGAAAAAAATGATACCGAAGATGTGGTAGAAATAAAAATTGAAGCCGATGAAGATTTAGATGATAGTGTGGTGGCGGAAGAAAATATGACGGAAACTATCAAAAAACTTAGAGCGCAAATTAAAACTTTAACGGCAGAAAAACAAGAATATTTAACCTTGTCGCAACGGATGAAGGCAGATTATTTGAATTATAAAAAAGAACAGGAGGAGCGACAGAAGGAGTTTGTAAAATATGCTAAAGAAGGTTTGATCGCCGATCTTCTACCGATTTTAGGCACTTTTAACATCGCTTTAGGCAACAAGGAACAATGGGAAAAAGTTGATCCAGCTTGGCGCTCGGGGGTGGAATTTATTTTTAATCAATTCCGAGCAGTTTTAGAAACCAACGGTCTAAAAGAAATCAATCCGATTGGTCAAGAATTTGATCCTAATCGGGATGACGCTGTAGAGCAAGTTAAGGTGGAGACGGAGAAACAAAATAATAGGGTGGTAGAGGTAATTCAAAGAGGTTACGAACTATCTGGTAAGGTAATTCAGGCACCTAAAGTTAAGGTAGGCCATTTTGAGTAAAAGTTTATTCTTTCTTTGTTTGAGTTTCCAATATAGAGTAAATATAGCTAAGGAATAGCTATACCTTTGTTTGGGGTTGATTTATTTTGCATAATGTTGTATAATTAGAAAATAAAGGCCTGAATGGTTCAGGTCCAAAGTTGTTCTTTCACAGTAAACAAAGGAGTAAAAAATGAAAATCTTGAAAAAGATTCTGCCCACGACAATGGCGGTGATCACAGCGACAAAGAAAATTTTGTTAGCAATGTCTGTGACATTGTTGGTTTTCTTATTTATCATCAGCCTGTATTGTGGTTTTCTGATTACCGATACAGGTAAGATGGTTAACTATAAGTTATCTAACGGGGCAGTCAAGGTGGCTTCGTTCTGGCGAGAAGATGCAATCGATATTATACAATACGAAGAGGGTCGAATCAGCCCCAGGAGGATGGCCAGGCTGAATTCAGTTCTGTATGACTATAGAACTGGGGGATTTATTGGCGAGCGCACCAAGGAGTTTGGCTCCAGTTATGAAATTGGAGGGAAGTATTATAGTGTCGACGGGGTGGAAATCGAGAAATATTGATTTCTTCGCTTCGTCTGCGGCGTCCCAATGGCGCCGTTTTTTTATGTTTTCTTTTTTTTTCAAAAAAAGTAAAATATAGGTTATGAACCAAGAACCACTAGCTTCCAAACTTCGTCCTCAAACGATTGACGATTATATTGGTCAAGAACATTTAGTTGGTGTTGGTAAACCACTTCGCCGAGCAATTGAAGAGCAAAAACTTTTTTCCTTTATTCTATGGGGTCCGCCTGGGGTGGGTAAAACCACTTTAGCGCGGATTTATGCTAAGGCGGTAGACGCGGAAATTTACGAATTGTCAGCGGTTTCGGCAGGTAAGGATGATATTAGAAAAATTGTAGAAGATAGAGCGGTCTTAAAACCAAAGGTGTTATTTTTAGATGAGATTCATCGTTTCAACAAAGCGCAACAGGATTTTTTGTTGCCGTTTGTAGAAGCGGGAGTAATTACTCTAATTGGAGCCACGACTGAAAACCCTAGTTTTGAAGTCATCTCTGCCTTACTGTCTCGTGCTCGAGTTTTCACTTTAACCGAATTGTCAGCCGAGAATTTACGGGAGATTGTTAAACGTAGCAAAATTAAAATCGAGAAAGAGGCAACAGATTGGTTGGTGCAAATGGCTGATGGTGATGCACGAATGCTCTTGACTACTTTGGACACTGCTCAGGAATTTTATGGTCAAGCTGGACAAAAAATTTCGGTAGAAAATTTGCAAGATACAGTGCAAAATCGATTTTTAAGATTTGATAAAAAAGGGGAAGAACACTACAATATTATTTCAGCTTTTATCAAAAGTATGCGAGCAGGTGAGGCTGATGCAGCGGTTTATTATCTAGCTCGCATGTTGGAGTCCGGCGAAGATCCAAAATTTATCGCTCGGCGTATGGTGATTTTTGCCTCGGAGGATATTGGTTTAGCTCAACCAACTGCCTTAGTCGTAGCTAATGAAGTATTTAAGGCGGTAGAAATAATCGGTCTACCTGAGGCTGCTATCAATTTGGCCCATGGCGTTTGTTATTTAAGTTTGGCTAAAAAAGATCGCAGAAGTTATGATGCTTTGCGGTCGGCTCAGACTGACGTGCGGGAATTTGGTAGTTTAAAAATTCCATTACATTTGCGTAATGCACCGACTAAATTGATGAAAGAATGGGGTTACGGCGCTGGTCAAAAATGGGGGGCTGGTTTTAAACATGATAAAGGTTATTTGCCGGAAAAATTAAAAGGTAAAAAATATTTAACTGATATCTAATTATTTTTTCAAAAATATTTGTGAGCATGAGTATTGTGTTTGAGTTTAAAATATGATACAATACTTTTTTCGTTTTTCTTTTGCCTATGGTTGGTATGAGAAGACGAGTTCTTTGTAGGAAGGTGGATACTAATGAGCGAGAAACAGCTGGTTCAAAATGTTTGGATGATTTGCAGGAAGATTTGGGGCGGGGTGGAAATGGTTCCAAAGAATTGTCCCAACAGAGACGGCTTCGTCGTGGCCCATCTGAAAAGATATTTGTGCCGTGATCGTCAATACAATTTGACACGTGCTGCCTCCTGGGCTATATCTTGCGGTATGGATCAAGAGGAAGCGCTTGCTTTCGCTACAGCTCTGGTTGATTATCGTCAGCCAGTTGCGCAGTAGAAAAAGTAACTGCATAAAAATTTGCTAAAGACACTGTGTGGCTAAAGTCACCAGTGTTTTTTATTTACACCATCGGGCAAAAATTCCACATGGCAGAACCCGAGTTGAATTTTTTTCGGCAATAGTTAATTCGCCGAATTCAATTTGTCCGCCAAATTTTTTAACTAAATTAGTAATATTTTGTTGATAGGCGATAGCGGAATAGCCAGCCGAATAACCGTTGAGCAAGAAAAATAGCGGTGTTTCATTAAGTAATTTTTGACAATCACTAACAAAGTCAACAAAATCATTTTCAATTTGCCAGACCTCACCATCGGCACCACGACCAAAAGCTGGCGGGTCTAAAATAATTCCATCATATTTAGATCCACGTTTTAATTCCTTGCGAACAAATTCTTTAGCATCATCTAAAATCCAGCGAATTCTGTCTTCGGGGATCTGGGAAATTTTGGCGTTTTCTTTAGCCCAAGTGATGGAGGCTTTGGAGGAATCACAGTGAACTACTTGGGCTCCCGCTAAAGCTCCAGCTACCGTGGCGCCACCAGTGTAGGCAAAAAGATTCAAAACTTTAATCGGTCGTTCCTGAGAAATATTTTTGCTAATTATCTCTTGCATCCAAGACCAGTTGTTAGCTTGCTCGGGGAAAATGCCGGTGTGTTTAAAAGCGTTGGGCCGGATATTAAAATTTAATCCAGCAAATTTAATTTGCCAGTTTTCAGGCACTGGGTGTTGCCATTGCCAATTACCAGTTTTGCCACTGCGTTTAAAAATACCGTCCGCTGTTTGCCAAAGTTGTGGTTGTAGTTTATTCCACAAAGCTTGTGGATCTGGGCGAGACAAAACAATCTTGCCATAACGTTCTAATTTTTCCCCATTACCAGAGTCTAATAATTCATACTCGGGTTGGGGAGTAAGTGATAAAATCTGGCTTTGCATATCAGCATAATATATCACAAGATAAAAATTAGGGCTATCACTAGGCATCAAAGGGACTTGATCACAGATAAAATTTTTGTCGTCACAAAAATTTTTCCGCGACCCCGCCTCGCTCAAATTTTTTGCTAAAAATTTGAGCTGCGGCTTTCAAGTCCCATCACTCGCTTGAAAAAAATATAGTCGCTCCGCTCTTTATTTTTTCAGCTTTTATCAAAAAACCGCTTTAAGCGGTTTTTTGATAAAAGCGCGAGTGATGGGACTTGAACCCACGGCCTTCCGCGTGACAGGCGGACGCTCTAACCAGCTGAGCTACACCCGCATTTGCTAAAATGCGACCTCCCAATTATACATAGTTTTGAAAAAAAGTCCAACTTTTTTCGTCAGTTTTTTTGTGGCTAAATTAAAAGATGTTATAATCAAGTAATGACACCTTCTATTGTTTTTACTTGGTTCATTATGTTAGTGGTTTTTATTTTCGGCACGATTATTGGTTCCTTTCTTAATGTCGTGGTTTTACGTCATAATTCCGGTAAAGGATTAAATGGTCGCAGTATTTGTTTTAGTTGTCAGAAAAATCTCCACTGGTATGAGTTGGTTCCACTTATCAGTTATTTGCACCTTAATGGCAAATGTTCTATTTGTCGTGCTAAAATTTCTAAGCAATATTTCTGGGTTGAGCTTACCACTGGTCTATTGTTCCTCTTATCTTTCCTTACTCTGTATCCGCTTATTACTCAAGGTATTTTAACCCTAGTCGTTTCTTTGCTATTTTATTGGGTAGCTATTGCCTTACTTGTCTGTATTTTAGTTTATGACTGGCAACATCAAATTATCCCCAATGTTTGGAATTGGAGTTTTATTTTCTTGGCGGTTTTGTGGCAAATTTGGCAAGTTTTAGTTTCTGGAGCCTGGCAGGTTTTGGCAGTTAACTTAATTTTCGCTGGTCTGTTGACTGCACCGTTTGCTTTAATGTGGTTGTTATCTAAAGGGAAGTGGATGGGTTTTGGTGATGTTAAATTAATTTTAGGTATCGCTTTATGGTTGGGAATTTATGCTTGGTCGGCAGTAGTTTTGGCTTTTTGGATTGGCACAATAGTAATTATGTTGGTATTACTTTTTCAAAAACATAAAATTAAACGTGGCCTAAAAATCCCATTTGCACCTTTTCTGGTGGCTGGTTTCTTAATAATTTTATTTTTGCATTGGGATTTTTTCCGCTTACAAAACGTGATGGATTTATTAACTGGAGAAATTTATAAATAAAACTTACAAATGAGACGCAAACAACAATGGCATAAGGAAGCAGGTTTTACTTTGATGGAGTTAGCTATCGTGATGGCGATTTTTGGTATTACTATGGCGATGGTTTTTATTGAATATAATGGTAGCGAGCGAGGGATGATTACCCAAAGCGCGGCCTATAAATTAGCTAACATCATTAACACTACTCGCGACTATGGCCGAAGTTTTAATCCGGTGTTTGATAGTAATGGTGGGGTTGAAAAACTTAAAGTTGCTGGTTTGGTGCATGAAGGTGCTTCATTAAAAATTTCTAAGTATAATTATAATCCAGATAGTGAAAATATGACAGATATAGATAGTGGTGAATTAAGCACCATCTCCTTTCAAGACAACGTCAGTGTTACAGCGATAGTGAAATGTTATCCTGGTCCATCTATGAAGGATATAGAATCCGTCCAATGGAACTATTGGTATCGAGATGACACCTATTACTGTGATGGTTCTACTTGTGAAGCAGGAGAAGGTTATATCCTCCTCCGAAACGGAGCCACTAATTGTAGCGCCGTGAAGATAAATTCCATCGGCATGACTGAGGTGATTAAGTTGGACAGCAGTTGTAACACGGGTAGTCTCTGTCCATAGACTTCAGTAGAAGATAAAAAAGGAGTTTGATAGGGTGGTGACTCTTTAAAATCATAAACTTTTCCACAAAAAAATTTTGCTTATGTTTTTTAGTGTTATAATTAGCCTTATAAATTATTAAAATTTAAACCGCAACTTTTTATTATGTCTAAACAACCACTTAAGGTTACTCCTCAAAATTCATCGCACACTTTATCCAATATCTTTTGGTCTTTAGTAGTGCTTGGTATTGTTTTTGGATTTGCTTACTATTTTGTAGTTAAACCAGTCATAAATCCTTTACCTAGAGTAGAATTGGAAGAACAGATCTACTCTGATGCTGAGTTGGAAATATTAAATAGTCCCTCTGAGTCGTTAATCACCCTAAGCCCTGAAGAATTAGATGCTGCCCTAGCTAGACCAAGTGTTTCTTACTTGTCACAGTAAATTAATTATTATTAAAAATTAATTATTATTAAAATAAAAAAAATGAAAACAAAGTTAACAAGAAAAATTTTAATCACCCTACTTGGCTTAGTGTCACTACTTGGCTTGGGTGATATAGCGCAGGCCCAAACCGGATCTGAATGTAATGCTTTATATGAACTAAAGGGTTCGGCTTGGAGTGAAAATATAGGTGATATTTTATTTGAGCAAGCAGACGTTACTGCAGCAAATGGGCCAAGCTCGGGTGTAGGGGTAACTTTGTGTGAAGGTGGTTCAATTGAAGGTAAGGCTTGGTCCCTGCACTTAGGTTGGGTAGATTTTGGTTATCACAACGCTTCGTGGTATGTAGATGAAACTGCTCGGACCGCTACCGGTGATCAGGCTGTTTTTTTCATT
This sequence comes from uncultured Candidatus Saccharibacteria bacterium, assembly GCA_964462115.1. GTDB lineage: Bacteria > Patescibacteriota > Minisyncoccia > Phycocordibacterales > CAIZIN01 > CAYWWA01. The sequence goes on along the minus strand of CAYWWA010000011.1, from coordinate 9,003 downwards.
GGTCAAGCTCAATTCCTGTCTGGTCTAAATAGCAGTTTTGCTGGCCCTAACAGCCCTTGTGCGGTGGCTGGAACCCCTAATGCTACTGATAACGATACAGATTGCGATGGGTGGAACGGTGTATTGAAATTAGATGGTACTTATAGTAATAACAAATATATATTTACTAATGCTAAAGCTGCCCCAACAGCAGCTAGTGAAAAACTTTCTTCAGTTCAATCAAGTTCTAGGTTAGGATATGGTATAGGTGAGACGGTAGTTGGTTGGGTGCAAGCTGGTGCAAGGGTTAAAATTGATGACGTTGGTGGTCCAAACCAAACACTGTGTCAGGCTATAATAGCAGGTGGTAAGGTGGAAGTGGGCGCCCGAAAGGATGCTGCTGGCCTACCTGCTCTGTCTAATTACACAGTTAGTTTATCAACTACTGCTGAACTAGAGGGTGGTGTCGAATTGGTTGCTAATTTTCTTCCAAGAACGGACGATAAGGAATATTTTAAAAATGCCGTTCCTAGTGCTTACAATAGTGGTAATAGTTCTTATAGTATAAGCTATGAGTATGGCGCTGATGCCTCTACCGCCAAGGTAACAGATGGAGCAAATACGTATCAGACGCTTGAACTCCAACTATTAAATTCAGACGGTAGCCTATTTCAAATAACCAGGTCATTGGATCCTGATGCGCAGCTTCGGGACTGTAGGGGAGAAATTGGGGTTGTCTGGAAGGTGGTTGAACAAGATATAACATGTAATGCTGAAAGGAGTGGTAGTAATGTTATCTTTAGTCTAGAAGGTGGTGATCTTATTGAAGAAGACTTTGGTTCTATAACACAGACAGTGGATATCGGAAATAATATTGACGAAAATGGTAATATAACATACACTTTTGATTCTATAAATCCATTAATAAATAATATCCCTTGTTCTTATACTGTAGTTGACCCCTGTGATTCGGGTGGCAATAATGTTTGTTATAATAAAAACAACCCAGAAACCCCAATAGCTTGTCCAAGCGACGAACTTGATAACGGCAAAGTGTATGTTAAAGTTGGTAACTCTACACCAACTTATGGTGCAAGTGGTGATACATGTGAAATAGTGTATGAAGTTAAAGACTGTACTACAGATGTAAAAGAATGGTCAGAAGGTACTGCAGCGTGTTTTACAGGAACACCTACAATAAAATGGATGTGTGATTCCAGTGAGATGTCTGCTCCGTTCATTAATGATACTGTAATATCGGATCTCTCTGGAACAGGAGACGATTATAGGTGTACATGTGGTGAATTGACTTATGAAATTTCTTTTACAGATGGTTTAGCAAAAGGAGGAAACTGTAAGATTGGTAATGAAACTGAATACATGGATAACGTTGGTATGTTTGGTCCTAGTCCATTTATTAAACCCCACCAAGGAAATGGTATTGATTGTGTTAATCTAGGTAACACTAAAACCTTAAGACTGACATGTAATGGTCAACAATTACAAAGTCGTTACCAGTTTAATAATTCTGGCGGTATCCAGAATTAAAAAAATACCCAAAAATACACACTCTCAATAGTGTGTATTTTTATTGACTTAATATCAAAAATATGATTATATATAAACAAAGTGTTTGATTATTCTAATAGGTTTTAGGGTAATCAGTTCTTTACAAACAGAGAGGTGAGTGTTATGAAAAAGTCTGGTTTGGTTTTGGTGTTGTCGGCTATGGTTACTTGTTCTACCTCATTGGCACAAAACAGTGCGGTGGAATGGATTGGAACCGAAGAGAATGATGTTGAGCTTTTTTTGGAAAAAGGGGTTTGTTGGACCCACAACGGTGTATCGGATTCTCAACATTTTATGTCTGAAGACATCATTAACTATGTGATGTCCACAGGATGGAAGTTGGGGGATGGTGGTTATTACGTGCCGTTAGAAAATGAAAAACATGCTTCCTTATATAGTTCGTCATGTCTGACAGAGCTTTACTATCATAAGAGGAGAATTATTTCTCTTGCTTCCGTGTTACTCAATACGGTGCCACCGAAAGCGACCGAATATCCAGTCTATTACTGGACCATGGAGAACGGTCAGAAAAAGTGGCATACTGTGATGGAGCGATACCATGGTAGGCTGTATGATACTGAAACTACCACCAAAGAAATGTTAGATTTAGGCATTTCTGGTGGAGCTGAATGGGATTGCAATTACACCAACTATTTTGATTGGATCGAAAGTTGGGGCGATGTCAATCAATGGAATCCATTCGGTCGTTCGGCAGTCCCTAGTGATACTCAATGGTTTCAGGGGGAGTTGTTTCCATACAGGATTTGGGGTCAAATTTTGGATAATATCCAATTTACTCCTGACATCCTGCTAGCCCTCTATCCAGAAAGTGCCAGCTATACTTACGCTGAGTCAGTTTTGCGCGATCACGTGTTACGTGGTATCAACAACTCTCTCAATGGAAGAAATATGGCCCCAGGCTTTGTTGGTGGGTACAAGGGTGCCTTAGTTAAAACCAAAAAAGCCTACATTGAGATTCGCCAAGCAGAACAGGCGGCGATAGAGACTGAACTGGAATCTAGCTATGCCGATGGCTATTCATTCGGACAAATGCTCGGTTATGACAGTGGTTACCAATTAGGTAAAACCGATGGTTACGACATTGGTTATGCCGATGGTGCGGCTGAAGGTCAGCTAAACTATAACAGTGGCTATGATAATGGCTACCATGATGGCTATGCTGATGGCCGAAGCGATGCTGGCTTGTTACCGCTTTTACCAGAAGGTAAAGACGGGCGGCCGGATTGGGTTCAGGCGGTGTTGGATAAACACCTGGAAGTTGTGCTTAATACCAACTCTGGTGTGGATGGCCTGTTGACTTTAGTCAGGTATTTCGAAAATCCCGAGCTTTATCCGCTCACGGCGACCGAGCTGAAGTTGATTAAGAAAACTGCTAAGATTAAGGCGTTCAAGCAGACTGCTCCAGACAGTGTCTGGGCCTACTCGCTGAGTTCGGGTAAATTTACGGTCAAAGCCACGCTGAACCGTGGCACTGTGCCTGATTTTACTGCGGACCGTTGGTGGCCAATGGAGGTTTTAATCTCGGGTGAGATACAAAATGGTGAAACTATCACCAAAAAATTCACTCGGACTAAAACCAAGACCACCGCCGGACTGACCGGCACTATCACCTTGGTGAAAGACAAGAACGGGGTTGCCAAACTCAGTTCTTTCACCGCTTCCATTACCGCCCCTTAACATAGGGAGCAGGGGGAAGCTTAGGTCCAAATTAGATGGGCCAAAACCACGATGTAAAAAGTCGTGGTTTTCAATTTCCAATTTTTTATAAACATTTACCACCCATAAACCCAGATCTTTGTTATAATTATAAGATGTGGCGGAAGTGGCGAGAGCTTAAAAAGACTAAAAAAAACTCCTTAGAGGCTGGTTTTTCTCTGATTGAACTCATGGTGGCGATGTCAATTTTTACCATTGTGGTGACTATTGCCACTGGCGCCTGCTTTATCATTTTTGATTCTTTACGTCGCACCCAAAATGCGGCGGTGACTTTAAATAATATTGATTTTGCTTTTGATTTTATTATTCAGACAATTATTAATGAAAAGTTGGTGTGTGATAATAGTTATAAAAACGCCAACAGTATAATATATCATTATGATGGAAACATATATTATAACAATACATCTAACTCTACCTTGGATGAACATAATAAACCTATCGGGACACCTCTTTTTCCTGATGAATTAAATGTTACGGGTTTTACCTGTTCAGATGAGGGTAGTGGTTTATTATCTAAAATCACAATCACTGTAGAATCTACCGCTAACTATGCTATGCGATCTGCCACTGATTTTGAGGTTGAATTATCAACTTATGTTTATACTCGATAGTCATGACTAAAAAACTCTCCTCACAACTAAATAACGGCTTTACTTTGATTGAGACCTTGGTGGCCATCAGCATTTTAATGGTGGCGGTGGTGGCTCCTATGAGCTTTGCCTCAATGGCGATTAAGGCTAATAGTTTTGCTAAAGAACGTCTCATTTTGTTTTATCAGGCGCGAGGAGTGGCAGATCAAGCTTTGTATAAATATAACCACGATGATTCCTATGATATTTATGATTATGATGGTGTAATTAATGGGAAAATTGATGCTAATTATATAGAAAAAGGAGGAGATTCGTATACTTATGAGGACAATCTTGGTGATGGCAATACCGTTGAGGTCATCTATCATTTAATAGATGTTGTAGCAAAAGATTCCAGTGATAAAGAGGTAATTGCTATCAGAACTGCTAGCTGTGTTAAAAATAAAACTAATGGAGCTTTACTCTGTGGCTTAAAAGCTGAATAATTATGACTATGGTGCTTAACTTTTCACTTAAATCAAATAACCATAAATACCGATCAGGTTTCGCCATGGTTTACGCCATAATTGTGGCCACTTTAACTTTAAGTTTGGGAATGGCGATTGCTTCAATGACCATTGAGCAATTAAAGAATGTTTCGGCTGTTAAAAATAACACCGTTGGTTTTTATTTGGCGGATATGGTTTTATTTTGTAGTCCTAAAGAAGATAGGGTTGATAAGATAATGGATAATTGTAAGATTGACGACGCTCCATCCACCCCCACTTGTGCCCCCGTGCTTTTTATAGTTGTCAATAGTGGGTTTAGCTTAAGCTCTGATAAGTATTTTAAATATGACGACGGAAATGCTATTAAATTTGTGGCAGTTAATATTGGCTGCACCAATACGAAAAATAATGGTGATACACTATTTTTTCGCTGGATTCCTGAAGGATAGGATGGTTAAAAATAACTAATTTTATAATTGTTTTACCCAAAAAATATATCACACATGATATATTTTTTGGGTAAAATGGCTGTTTTTGCACATTTTTAGGGTTTTTCTTGAAAAATTATATCATATATGATATAATGCTTTTATTATTTAGCTATAAATAATTATTAACTATGAAAACCAAAACCCCACTACCAGTTGATGCTACGGCTCGACATATTGGTAATTTTATCAAAGCAATGCGGGAAGATAAAGGAATGACTCAAGATGAGTTGGCTAAAGAACTCAACACCTCACAATCGGCTGTTGCTCGCATGGAGCGAGGTGGTCAAAATTTTACTGCGGATATTTTACAAAAAATTTCTGCTGCTTTAGGACGAAAAATAATTTCCTTAACTTCATCAGTTGATTTTGAAATTATTGGTGGTAAACAACTGCACGGCACCATCAAAACTAATCCCTCTAAAAATGGGGCAATGGGGCTTTTGTGTGCTGCTTTGTTGAATAAAGGCAAGACTGTTTTGCATAATATTCCTCGGATTGAGGAAGTGAATCGGGTTTTAGAAATTTTTCAAAGCATTGGAGTGTCTGCTAAATGGTTGGATAAAAATAGTTTGGAAATAATTTGTCCTGCTAAATTTGCCATGCAAAATTTAAACCAAGAATCAGCCAGCAAGATTCGCTCAGCGCTAATGATGATCGGTGCTTTAGCTCACTTCAATTCAGAGTTTCGTTTACCTCACTCGGGCGGCTGTAAAATGGGGGAACGGACTATTTCTGCCCATCGTTTTGCTTTGGAAGAATTAGGAATTAAAATCAAAACCGAGAAAGACAACTATTTAATCACCACCAAAAAAGTTAAGCCGGCTGATATCGTGCTTTACGAACAATCCGACACCGCGGCGGAAAATGTTTTAATTGCTAGTGCTTTGATTGAAGGGAAGACCGTGCTAAAATTTGCTCCGTCTAATTATCAGGTGCAAGAAGTGGCGCGATTTTTACAAAAGTGCGGAGTCAAAATTGAAGGCATTGGCAGCAATCAAATTGTGATTGAGGGGGTTAGAGAAATCAATCAGGAGATTGAGTATTATAATTCTGAAGACCCGATTGATGCCATGTTGTTTATTGCCGCCGGCATCATCACCAAGTCAGAATTAAAAATCACTCGAGTGCCGATTGATTTTTTGGAATTGGAACTTTTAAAATTAGCCAAGATGGGATTAAAATTTGAGCGTTCGGCGGTTTATCAATCCCAAAATGGTGCCACTAATTTAATTGATTTAAAAATTTTTCCATCTCAGCTAAAAGCGCCTCATGACAAAATCCACGCTTTGCCTTATCCCGGTATTAACGTAGATAACTTGCCCTTTTTTGTGCCGATCGCTACACAAGCGGAAGGGCAGACCCTTGTTCATGATTGGATGTGGGAGAATCGGGCTATTTATTTTACTGAATTAAATCGCTTGGGTGCTAACGTCACTTTAGCTGATCCGCATCGGGTTTTTGTGCAGGGTGTGAGCAAATTGAAAGCAGGACAAATTGTTTGTCCACCGGCTTTGCGTCCCGCCGCGATTGTATTAATTGCCATGTTGGGAGCGGAGGGTAAATCAATTTTGCGAAATGTTTATTCTATCATGCGGGGTTACGAAGAAATAGTGGATCGCTTAAATTCGATTGGGGCAGAAATTAGAGTTCTAAATTAAAATCATTTTAACAATCTTATTGGTCTAGCAAAAATTGCTGATAAGATTGTTTTTTGTGCTAAGATATTTTTATGATCTATTGTCTAGCGCTTGGTTTTGCTCTAGGAATTATTTTAGTCTTAACTGGCAATATAGAATTGGTGGCAGGATTTTTAGCCGTGATGACTCTGATTTATTTAGGCTTACGGTTTGGTTTAAAACAAAAAATTTATTCTTACGCTGCATTATTTTGTTTAGTGACATTGTTGGGGCTGGTGCGGGTTGATTATTTTCAAGTTAATTTGGAAAATAATAAGTTGCAAAATTTTCTTGGTCAGAAGGTTGTTTTGCGGGGGACAGTGGTTTCACCACCAAAAATTTCCAACAAAGGTATGGGTTTTGAATTTGAGATTGAAGGATTGCAATATGGTGATGGTGGCAAAAGTGCTGCAACAAATGGGGAGAAGATTTTGGTGCGTTACCAAGGTTATGATGAATGGCGTTATGGGCAGAGATTAAACATTACTGGAACTATCACTAAACCAGAAAATTTTTTAACTGATAATGGGCGAGAGTTTGATTATGTTAATTATTTAGCTAAGGATCAAATTTCTTTTTTGTTGACTGAGGTAGAAATTGAAGATTTACAAGCTCTAGGTGGTAATTGGTGCTTGCGCCAACTCTATAATTTGCGAGAGGCTTTTGTAAAATCGATGAATCAAGTTTTGAGTTTTGTCGATACTGCTCTCATGTCTGGAATTTTGTTGGGCAAGCAAGATGCTATTCCTAAAGATATTCAAGATGATTTTCGGGCTTCGGGTCTGACTCATATCATGGTGTTGTCAGGTTTTAATATTAACGTGGTGGGAGGAGCGGTCAGTAATTTCGCTAACATTTTTGTTTCTAAATTTTGGGCTTTAGGTTGGGGTGCGTTAGCGATTGTTTTATTTTGTCTAATGTCCGGTGCGGGCACAGCTACAGTGCGAGCTTCAATCATGGCTTTGATTGCAGTTTGGGGGCAAATTACGGGACGGCAGGGTAATGCGGTGCGGATTTTGGTTATAGTGGCTTTGCTGATGATTATCTGGAACCCATACGCCTTGCTCTATGATCCCAGTTTTCATTTATCGTTTTTGGCTTCTTTAGGTATGGTGGTTTTAGCACCAAAAATTTTATCTCAAATGAAACAATCCAAATTTTGGTCAAAACTAATTCGCTTTGAATCTTTACAAATTATCGTTGCTCAAACTCTGGCAACACAAATTTGTGTTTTACCATATTTTTTATTCAAGATGGGTAATTTTTCAGTGGTGGCTTTGTTGGCTAATTTATTAGTTTTGCCGATTGTGCCTATTGCAATGCTGTTTGGTTTTTTGACTGGTCTATTAGGGTTTGGTGGTATTTGGTTAGCCTATTTACCCGCTTGGTTATCTTCACTGTTATTGTGGTATATGACAATAGTGGCTGAATATTTAGGTAGCTTGCCGTGGGCAGTGGTTAATATCTAATTTATCTTGTGGTGCAACATCTGCTATAATAACAGGGGTGTTGTTTAAAAATGTTGTTTTAAAAAGGAGTTTACTATGAAAGTTTGTACTAGTAGTTTTGATAATACCTCAGATTTGAGCTCAGATTCATTTGTGTTGGTAAATATTGCTGGTAAAAACTCTAACTGGGCCGGATTAAGTTTTCCTAGATTTGCTCCGTTAAGGAGGTGGTGGGAGGTTTGGCATAAATATGTTAAAGCGCATCCACAGGAATACGCTCAATACTGTGCTTCGCTCTGGTATATTGAACAGTTCAATAAAACTGTTTTGGCCAAAGTTTCTCCAGCCGATTTTGTAAATTTTTACAAAGACACAATTGGCAAGAGCAACAAGACGATGGTTTTGTTGTGCTTTGAAAAAAGCGGGGAGTTTTGCCATCGTAGGTTGGTGGCCAAATGGTTGGAGCAGCGGTTGGGTATTGTTGTTCCTGAATTGCTTATATTGTGATGGTACAGGCAGGCTGATTCTCAGCCTGCCTGTTTTTTTTGTTTATATAAAACTGTATTTGGTTTTTATTAAAAGAGATTTGCTTTTTAGAGAAAAATTGTTATAATTATACCGCTTTTAGCTTTGCTGTTAAAAGTGTAGGCGGGATTAGTTTAGTGGTAAAATAACAGTTTTCCAAACTGTGGTTGGGAGTTCGATTCTCCCATCCCGCACCACAAATATTAAAATGGCGAACTTTGAATTTTTCGATTCGTCGTTTTTTGTTCTCTGGGTTTTTGAACCCTGTTCACAAAAAACGCTCTCGAGAAAATTCAAATTTCATCCATTTTAATTCTTTGTGGCTTTAAAATTATTTTATTCCGCACCGAAACAAAGGGAAAAGTGTCAATGGCGCTCTTTTTTCGTCTTTAACTTATCCACATCCCCCTTCCTCTTCCCCCCTTTTTAAGATATAATAGACCATAACATGTCTATCTTCAATTCTAAACAACTAAGCCTAATCTCCCTCAGCCTCA
>CAYWWA010000010.1:0-20608 GCA_964462115.1 uncultured Candidatus Saccharibacteria bacterium | reverse complement strand
ACTGTGCCTGTGCTGCAAATACCCCAGTTGGACAGACTTGTGGTGATGGCTGTGGGGGAGTTTGTGAGGGTGTTTATACTGTTTGTGGTAGCCTGAATGGAGAGGAATATACTGTTTCTAGCATAGAACAACAATCGGTGTTTCTAGTAAGCTTTGGTGGATATTATTATGATGAGAAATATTGTAAAGATGGATATGTTCTTAACCAAACAGTCTCATTTTCCAGTAGTGATAATAGATGGCATTGGTCATGTGCAGAGGGGGTTAAGGGTTGGAGTAATTTTAAGATATTATCAGAGTGTAGTGCTATTGACAAGGAGCCAGATGCTGTCAACGGGGTTTGCCATAGGTATTTAAACAATAAGTATACCTTTGGTTATCCTGGAACCTTCACCTTTACTCATAGTTCTACTCCACCAGCGCCTGGTTATGTTAACTATAATTTGTGTGAAAATGGTAGTCTTAGCAATTTTATAGAAAGTGGTGATGAATACACGTGGACTTGTGAAGGTAATAATGGTGGGCCTGAGAGTTGTATATCCTATAAAGCATACGCAGGACGTTGTGGTTCGGCTCACGATACTAGGGTGAGTAAGCAACCGACCGGTAGCAGCGCTTGTGTTAGTGGTTATGTTTCAGATATGAAATCATATTTTAATGGTGATAATCATGGCTGGACTTGGAATTGTGAACCTTCTACTTATGATGTTTTTGCTCCTACTGGGAGAGGTTGGTTATTTGAACACACAAGTGAGTATCAACAGCAATATTTAGATTCTTCTGTGGCCGGAGGATTCAAGTGGGAGGTTCTACGTTTTAGTGGTTATGCAGCTGATTACAACTGTCAAGCTTGGAGATAATAGAAATATAAATTTTATAGGTCGTTATTTTGATAAAATATTATTAGATAAATAAAAAAAACAAAAAATGTCTAAAATAAAAACTAGTTTAATAACATTGCTAATATTAGTAATTTTGCTGGCTGTAATTTGGTGGTTGAGGTTGAGTAAACAAGAGCTTGAAATAGAAACAGTAGAAACAATACCGGTAGTGGAAGTAGATGATAACCCCAAGTTAGACGATCCTGTGCCGTATATTTTTTCTCGCTTATCTGCCGAAACTTATCAAGAATTAAAGAAATGGTCAGAGAGTGTTTTACTAGACGCAGAACCAGCTAACCAATATCATTTATATTTATGTACTGATAAAACAAAAATTAAAACTTATTATCAAAAAATAGGTGGAGCTGACTCAACTAATATTGATTTAAGTGTAATCAATTTTGCTCTCAATGATGATAATTGGCAAACTATTATTTTGAATAAAAATAACGATGAAGAATTGTTTTATATCTCAGACGATTTTGGTTTTGCTTTTCGTCCCCAGCTCACCCAACAGCGAGCTTATTTAGATATTTATGCCAATGAACGGATTGAGAACACTTTGCAGTGCGCAGAGTTGGTAGATTAGAAAAAGCTGAATGAGAAAAATATGTAGTTTTCACAATTTTCCACAAGCTAAAAAATATTTTTTATGTTAAGATAGATAAGTGAAGGACAAAATAATAAAACATAAAAAACTGTTGACAGCCTGTGTTTTATTGTTACTTGTAGTGCTATTTTGGCGGATAGGTGATTTCTTTTGGCAAAATACTAACAACGACCCCAGCTTGAAAATAGTAGTAGCAAGTTCTACTACTAAGGAGTTAATAAGTTCCTCAACTCCGGTCTTGCAAAACAAGGATAAAGATTTATTAGACACCTACCCTAAACTTCGGGTTAACCCAGAGCCCTTTCCAGAATTAACCACCGATCTCTATGCAGTTTTTTTTACCGATGGTCGTAGCCAAAAATATTTAAAAGAGAATCGAGCGACCGAAGCTGTGCCAATTGCTTCCATTACTAAATTGCTAACTGCCATTATTGCCCTCAATGCTTCCGCTTATGATTCTATTACTATTAGCCCTCAAGCCCTATTGGGAGAGGGGAGTTATGGGCGGTATCAAGTCGGTGATACTTTTTATCTAACTGAGGCAGTTAAGTCTATGCTAACTGAATCTGATAATGATGTTGCCCGTCAGCTTTGTCGCGATAGTGGATTGAATATTCTGCCTAAAATGAATGACTTTGCAACTTATATTGGATTAACCGACGCTACTTTTTATAGTTGTTCTGGAATTGATAACGAAAATGGTGGTATGAATGTAGCTTCAGCTCGCGATGTGATTGTCTTGTTGCGGTATTTAGTCAATAATCGTTCAGAATTTTTTACTGGCCAGAGAATTTCACAGCCTATTTATAATATTGACGGCAGTGTTCATCACTTGGCTCAGAGCACTTATTTTGAATTAGTTTCTGATTTACCGTTTAAGACTATAGCTGCTAAAACTGGTACCGAAGTGGTGGCTAAAGAAAATATCGTAGTGGCACTACAGACCCCCAAGGGTTTATTATATATTTCCTTATTGTCTTCTTTAGATCGAAAGGGTGATTTGCAAAAAATCACTAACTGGCTTTACAACTCTTATGGCTGGTAGTCAAGTTGGCAAAAAATTAAAAATAATTTAAATTACATCTAATGTTAAAAAACAAAAAATATATTTTGGGTAACTGGAAAATGTCTTTTGATAAAACAGCTGACGCTAAAAAGCAATTTGATTTAGTCAAAAAACAGACTTCGCGTTTACAAAATACGCTAACGGTAATCGCACCTTCTTTTATTCATATTCAATCGTTAATAGCTAAAAGCTCCAAGTTGTTGTTGTCTGGTCAAGATTGCTCCCTCAAAGACAGCGGTTCTTGGACTGGTGAAATTAGTGCTAAAATGTTGAGAGGGTTGGGATGTGAATTTGTAATTGTGGGTCATAGCGAAAGACGTAATTTGGGTGAAACTAATGAAGTGGTGGCTGAAAAGGCTGGTAATGCCCTAACCGCTGGCCTTAAACCAATAATTTGTATTGGAGAAAAAGAAAGAGATAACAAGGGACAATACTTAAATGATTTACGTGAGCAACTTTTTGCCTCTATGGCAAAAGTGCAACGAGGTGATTTATTAGATATTATTATTGCTTATGAGCCAGTCTTTGCGATTGGTGCTCAATCAGCTATGCCCACTGAAGAAATTCATCAGACAGTTTTATATTTAAGGAAGCTCTTGGCTGAAAAATACAACAAAGATTTAGCACAATCAATCTTAATTGTTTATGGTGGCACAGTAAACAAAAATAACGCTACAGAAATTTTAGCGACTGGAGTGGTGGACGGCTTATTGATTGGTAGAGTTTCCACCACCCCAGAGTTGGTGGAATTGCTAAAAATTGTAGATAAAATTTAGGCTGAATAATTTATTCACATTTTTTGCATTTCATAATAAAAAATGTTACAATTGAGGAATTACTAGTTTAAGTACGTATAAAAAATAAAATGCAAGCAGACGCACAGTTTCTTGATTTCATTATTAAAGGTCTTGTAGATAATCCAGACAAAGTTAAGATTGACCGCACCGTTGACGAAATGGGTGTGCTTCTTACTCTAACTGTTGATGTTGCCGATATGGGTAAAATCATTGGTAAAATGGGTAATACTGCCAAGGCTATCCGCACCTTGTTGCGCGTGGTAGGTATGAAAAATAACTCTCGGGTTAATCTAAAAATTAACGAACCAGAGGGATCAACTCATACTTTTGCTCATTCTGCTCCAGTCAACAATACCGTTGATGAAGCGATTGCTAATCTATAAAAAACAAAAAATAAAAAAACGCCTCACAACACAGGGTGTTTTTTTATTTGTGATATAATACTTCCATGACTGGAAGTAAAAAAATAATTTTAAAATGATCTTAACCTTATCTCAAATTAAAAAAACTAATAAGTGGAGTGGTTTGACTAATTTTCAGAGAGCGGTTTACGAAGCGACTTACAGAATTCCGAAAGGCGAGACTAGAACTTATAAGCAAATTGCTGAACAAATTGGGCGACCAAATTCGGCTCGAGCAGTGGGAAATGCGTTACATCAAAATCTGTTTGCTCCAGCTGTGCCATGTCATCGGGTGATAAAAAGTAATGGTGAAATTGGTGGTTTTGCTTTTGGTTCAGCTTCAAAAATTACTTTGTTAAAAAAAGAGCAGGTTAATTTTGCAAAATTAAAGATTAAATAAAAAACTAAAAAATAAAAATAAAAGACTTCATCTTAAAACAACTGATTTTTTTGTAGATTGAAAAACTCTTTATTTTGTGTTAAAGTAACTGCCATGCAGAATGGTTTGCTAGCTTTAATTTTTGACTTCCAGTATGATACCCATACTGGGGTTATTGTTTTTGTTCGTATGTTTTCTGGTTCGGTTAAAAAAGGAGACAGTTTGTTATTTAAGAACGCCGGCAAAAAATTTATTGCCCTGGAAGTGGGGACATTTAATCCAGCCGAAACCCCTAAGGCTTCGCTGGAAGAGGGGGAGATTGGTTATATTGTCACTGGAATTAAACAGCCCGGTATCGCTTCGGTGGGTGATACTATTACCTCTACTCAATTTCCTCAGGCAGAATTAGCTGGATATATGTCGCCGAAGCCAGTAGTTTGGGCCTCAATTTATCCAGAAAGTCAAGATGATTTTAATGATTTACGAATGGCTCTGCAACGCTTGCGTTTATCTGATTCTTCTTTTTCGTTTGAGGAAGAAACATCTGGTACTTTGGGCCGCGGTTTTCGGGTTGGTTTTTTGGGTATGTTGCACTTGGAAATTATCACCGAACGTCTACGCCGAGAATTTAATTTAGAACTTATCGTGACCATTCCTTCCATCACTTATATCGTGAGCGATAAACGAACTCATAAAGAATCAATTATTTATTCACCCTCCAAATTTCCCGATTATGGTGAAGTGGAAAATGTTAAAGAACCATGGGTTGATGCTTCGGTTATTTTACCGCCCAATTATCTTTCACCGTTTTTACAATTACTTTATGAGCACGAAGCGGAAATTGGTGACTCGGAAAATTTTGGTGATGACCGTACTAATATTAAATTTAAACTTCCACTCCGAGAGTTGATGCGAGGTTTTTTTGATGAATTAAAATCGGTCACCTCTGGTTATGGTTCATTGTCTTATGAAATTGGTGAATTTCGTCCAGCTGATGTTTGTCGTTTAGATATTTTAGTTAACGGTGATCCAGTCTTGGCCTTTGCTCGGGTGGTTTCCAAACGAAAGGTAGAGGATGAGGGACGAAAAATGGTAGAAAAATTAAAAACCATTATGCCTCGCCAAATGGTTGTCCTCAAAATGCAAGCTCAAGCCTTGGGTAGAATTATCGCCTCCGAACAACTTTCCGCTTTTCGTAAAGATGTGTTGATGCATGGTTCTAAATTAGTGGGCGGGGGTGATATTACTCGTAAGAAAAAGCTGTTAGAAAAACAAAAACGCGGTAAGGCCAAGATGCAAGAGTCGGCCAACATCACTATTCCGCATGAAGTCTTTTTGAAAATGGTGAAGCAGGGTGATTAGATAATATCAACTAAAACTCACAACATTCACACCAATTGGAGCAAAGAGCTTTTTGTGTTATATTATACTTATGTCAAAGAAGATTTTGTTATCAGGTATTAAACCAACTGGGCGACCTCACATTGGTAATTATTTTGGCGCCATGAAACAATTTGTAGATTTACAGGACGAATACGATTGTCGGATTTTCGTGGCCGATATGCACGCTTACACTACCGCTGAATCAGAATGGAAAAACATTAAACAAAATTCGATTGAAATGATTTTGGATTATTTAGCCATTGGTTTAGATCCTCAAAAGACTTGCTTGTTTGTGCAGAGCAGTATCGGTCACAAAGTAGCCGAACTATGTTGGTATTTCGATTGTATTACCACCATGCCATATCTGATGCGGGCACATGGTTACAAAGATGCCGAAGCCAAGAATAAAGAAATTTCGGTGGGGACTTTTAATTACCCAATGTTGATGGCGGCAGATATTTTAATCCATGATGCAGACGTGGTGCCGGTGGGACAAGATCAAAAACAGCATATTGAGTTTGCACGTGATACCGCTCTAAAATTCAATCGTCTTTTTGGTGAAACTTTTAAAATTCCTGAAGAAAGAATTTTAGCTGAAGTAGCGGTAGTACCAGGGGCCGATGGGGAAAAAATGAGTAAATCTAAGAAAAATGATTTGGGCTTATTTGCGAGCGATGAAGAAATTGATAATTATGTTAAAAGAATTGTTACCGACAGTGACGGTGGTATACCTCAAAACGTTTACGCTTTACATAAGGTTTTTCGTGACGAAGCTTATCTACAGGAATTATATCAAACCCACGCTGGTAAGTATAAAATTTTAAAAGAAGAATTAGCTAAAGATATTAAAGATTTTATCAGACCACTTCGTGAAAAAAGGGAAGAACTCAAAAAGCAATTACCAGACATACTAAAACAAGTTGTAGAAGTCAATGGTCGCCTAGCCGATCAACTAGTGGGTAATAAAATAACAGAAGTCAAAACTAGGTTAGGCTTATTAGGATAATATAAAAAACACGATTTTAAAAACCACCCAGATTATTTTAGGTGGTTTTTCTGACGGTTACTTCTATTTTTCTATCTCTTCTGAAGTTTTTTTCTCCTCAGCCTCAGCTACCAATTCGTTCAATTTAATTTCGTTAAGTTTCTTATCATTGATTTCTCGCACGCTGTCAAAACCTAAGCGTTTTAAGATTACTTCGTAGATTGCGATAGTTTCGGCAAACACAATAATTCCGTTAGCTAAGCTTTGGCCAACTAGTTTTGAAGATGAAGACCAAATTTCATCTTGTAATTTGAAGTACAGGGCGGTAAGAATTAAAGATAAAACAAAAGCAAATAGGTGAATAACCCAAACACTAAATTTATAACCAATAATTTTTTTATAAACCTGTGTGAGGACCGCCACCGCAATAGGTATAACTAACAGAATTAGAAGTTGTTCCATAAAATAAAAATTTAAAATTGTTCAAAAACTAGGGTGTTATTATCTTTCACCAAAGTTAATTGTTGATTTTTAATGCTTACCTCAGCCCCATTGATAACGTTTTGCAGTGTTCTCTCAATTTGCATAATTGCTTCATTTTCGCCTCCACAAATAATTAAATCATTGGTGCTCAAATCGGCTGAAAGTATATTTTGATCAGTTAGACTATAGAAGTTGGCTCGCAAGACGTTACAGGCTTTGGCAGCCACTTGTCCCTCCTGAAATTGAATTGTCACCGGTAATTCTCCAGCATAGGCTGAATCATTAGCAGAGATTAGTTTGTAGTTACCATCTAAAACTAATTGAGTTTTTAAAAGGTCAGTTTGAGATATTAAATACCATACCCCTACGATAATTAGGATGATAATAATAGCTGAGATAATAATTTTTTTCATAGTTTTTTACTATTATATTAATGCCACAATTATATCACAGATATTTATTTAAATGTATATTTTTGTTTTTAGTTTCTTTTGTGTTATGATATAAACCATTCATGATTGAATTTATTTGGATTTTATTAACCCTCTTGGTGGCGGTAGGTTATTCTGTCACCATGTTTATTGACAACTATCAGGCTGATGTCACTTTTCATGGTCGTTTGCCTGAAGCTGTTAAACCGTTGGGGACAATGACTTACCTAATGATGATTGCAGTGTTGCTGTTAATAGGTAATCTTAATTTTGGTTTATTATCTTGGGGACTAATTGCCATTTTGGTTTTTGCTGGTTTAATTGATGCATTAGCTAGTGTGCCATATTATAAAGCACTAAAATATGAAGAAACCACTGGTTTGGAAGTGTTGAACCAGCTTACTCCAGTCATCGCTTTAATAGTTGGAATTTTTATTTTAGGTGAAAATATTACTGTCACTCATATCTTTGCTTTACTATTTATTTTATTAGCTGCCATTTTTATTGTCTTATCTAACGGTAAATCTAAAATCAATTTAGCTAAACGAGCAGTATTTTTAATGCTGATAGCGATTGTCACTTGGGTGGCTTCGGATACAATTTTTATTTATTTTGTTAAAGACGCTCAGGAAATATTTTTGGAGAGTTTTTGTTTATTGTTGATCGGTAAAGCCATTGGCGATGCAACATTATTTGGTATCAAATCATGGCGCAAACGTCTGAGTGATGTGTGGCGAGAAAAACGCTGGCGCTTCCTCAGTATATTTATTGCCAATGAGTTTATCTATAGTGTCACTGAGTGTTTGTGGAGATACGTTTTAATTTTAGCTCCGACTTTTGCTTTAGCTTCAGTGGTTGAAAATATTTCTCAATTAATTATAGTGTTTCTATTGGGGGTATTGTTATCCAAAATCTGGCCTAAGTTTGGTAGAGAAAAACTAACTCGTAGAGTAGTCATGATGCACTTGGTGGCGGTGGTGATGGCAATCTCCGGTATACTTTTGTTTTACCTAGCTGATAATATGGCCGATAGTAACGATTATTTATTTAATAATAGTATCGTGCTGGAGGCAGAATCTCAGAATATTTAAAAGTATCTTTTTGAATTTTTTTTTTATCTTTGATATAATTGGATGATGGCTCAATATAATTTAAATAAGCGATCGGTTTTTGCTTCTCACTGGCACGTTTTTTTGGGAGTGTTTGCTGGTTTATCTATCTGTTTTTATTTCTTTTTTGCCTTTGTTGGTTTGGCCCCAGATGAAATTAATGTTTTAGCTGGTTCAGCCGAAATTACTGATTTGTTGAATACCGCCTCCAACATTGAAGCTCAAAAAACTGCGGTTAGTGATTATGATAATTGGGACGAGTGGAACAATCAAAGCAATAATGTTGCTAATAATAATCTATCAGTTTTGCTACCGTCTCGGGTGGTAATACCCAAAGTGGAAATTGATGTATCGGTGGCTAATCCTACTAGCGAAAGGGTGAGTGACTTAGATAATGCTTTATTAAATGGTTCAGCTCGTTATCCTAGCTCAGGGAACATTAATTTTGGTAATATGTTCATCTTCGCTCACTCGACCACTTATAAAGTTGTAAAGAATCAAGCCTATAAAGCCTTTAATGGTTTAAAAGATCTCCAATATGGTGACGAAATTTATGTTACGGCAGAAAATGGTAAAAAATATCTTTACACTGTAACTAGCGTGCAGATGGCTTCAGCGGCTAATATCCAAATTCATTTCTCAGATAATTTACACACTTTAACTTTAGCTACTTGTAACGTGGCGGGGCAGAAAGAGGAGCGGTGGATTGTGGAAGCTAAATATGTGAAAGAAGTGTCTTAGCCTATTTTTGTAAAAAATAAAAACCCACCATTAGAGTCGGACTCTAGTGGTGGTTGGTTGTCTACCTCCCACGGATCAAGAAGCTTATCGCCATTCCCACCCAGATACACGGACCCATGATCCCTACTTCCTTCCAGACTGAGCAGAGGGATACTAGCAACCCGACTGCCCCCAATAGATTGAGAGCATCATAGAGTCTGCTATTTGCCTCTATCTTCTCATACTTAAGCAGACAATATGTGCTGACAATCACCAGCAGTGAAATCATTCCAATAATTTGGAAAAACATTTTTCTTCGGGCGGGAATCGGTCACAGATAAAATTTTTGTCGTCACAAAAATTTTTCCGCGATCCCGACTCACAGCTTTTTTCAGCAGAAAAAAGCTGTTCCGTCTTTCGCTGCCCACCCATTACTCTCAAAATATATAACAAACTCTTTCCAGAAGTCAGAGTTTGTTATTATTTTGAGGCACGGGCGGGAATCGAACCCGCGCGTGGCGGTTTTGCAGACCGCAGCGTTTCCACTTCGCCACCGTGCCAATGGGAATCATGGTAACATAATTTTCAATTTTTGAAAAATTAAGTAGCCGAATTTTGGCTGAAATTTTCAGCCGATATACATCGGTGAAAAACATTGCCAAAATTCGGCTACTTAATTTTGCCTTATTTTTAATTTTTGCGTATAATCTGAACATGGAAAACGAAATTATTGTCAACGTGATTAAAGTTTTTTTACCAGCGGTAATTGCTTTCATTGTAGGAATTTGTTTCACTCCATTTTGGACGGACTTCCTCTATAAACACAAAATGTGGAAAAAAAAATCTGGTAAAAAATCTGGGTTGGGAGACGACAATGGCACTCCAATTTTTAATGAATTACACAAGGAGAAAGAAGTTAATACACCTCGTTTGGGCGGTGTTGTAATTTGGTTTTCAGTTTTAGCGACAGTTTTATTATTTTGGATTTTGGCTGTAGTGTTTAACAACGACACTTTTATCAAGTTAGCATTTTTTTCTAGATCACAGACCTGGATCCCAATTGTCTGTTTGATAATTGGAGCTGCTGTAGGTTTAGTGGATGATTGGATGGAAATTAATGGCACTGGAAAATATATAGCTGGCGGATTGTCTCTCAAAAAAAGATTAGCCTGTGTCGGAATCTTAGGCTTGCTGGTTGCTTGTTGGTTTTACTTCCGCTTAGATGTGTCTACAATCGGATTGCCGTTTCTATCTGGAATAGATTTGTCTTGGTTATTTATTCCTTTTTTTATAATGGTTGTAATGTTTATTTATTCAGGAGGAATTATTGATGGTTTGGATGGACTGGCTGGAGGAGTTTTTGCGATTATTTTTTCTGGTTATAGTTTGGTGGCATTCTTTCAGGGACAAATCGATTTAGCTGCTTTCTGCGCCACAATGGTAGGGGGGCTTTTAGCTTTTCTTTGGTTTAATATTCCACCCGCTCGTTTTTATATGACGGAAACTGGTTCAATGGCGCTAACTGTTACCTTGGCGGTGGTAGCGTTTATTACTGATTTTCTTTCAACTAAAACTGATCCTACTGCTAGGGGTGGTTATGGAGTATTGATGTTGTTGGTGATTGCTTTTCCACTTATAGTCACTTCTTTATCAAATATTGTGCAAGTTTTTTCTAAAAAGTTTTTTCATAGAAAAATATTTTTAGTAGCCCCACTTCATCATCATTTTGAAGCAATAGGTTGGTCTAGAGAAAAGGTGGTGATGCGTTATTGGGTGGTCTCGATTGTGTTATGTGTCTTAGGAGTAGTTTTGGCTCTGATTGGTTAATTAAAAATAATAAAAAATAAAAATGAAAAGAATAATTTTAATTTTGATTTTAGTATTAACTGTCGGCTGTCTTTACTACTTCTGGGCGAATATAATTTCTTTTACTAACACTGGAAGTTTTAAAATAATTTCCACAGAAAATGGAGTAGGGGAAAAGGAAATTGGAATGGCTAATCCAGCAGCGGTATATTGTTCGGAGCAAGCTGGTCATTATGAAATGGACACAGAAGATTGTGTTTGGTATATGGCAGATGGTAGCACTGAATTAGATCGTCAACCTTCTTGGGATTATTTTAGAAAATATCATAGCAGTAATAGTGATAGTAATAATTTTGATAAGACAGACGAAAATGGACAAAGTTTTTTTCAACTCAATCAAAAATATAATAATGTAACAGAATTTTTTGCTGATGATTTTATTACTGAAAGATTTGGTGGTGA
This sequence comes from uncultured Candidatus Saccharibacteria bacterium, assembly GCA_964462115.1. Classification (GTDB taxonomy): domain Bacteria; phylum Patescibacteriota; class Minisyncoccia; order Phycocordibacterales; family CAIZIN01; genus CAYWWA01. The sequence goes on along the minus strand of CAYWWA010000010.1, from coordinate 9,095 downwards.
TTATGGTTTAAAAATTATTTTAACTCCTAAGTGGTACGAGGGAAGCAATTTATCCAGCGACAGCTATCTAAAAGTTCAGATTTACGAAATGGATTATCTGCTTAACGAGCAAGGTGGAGCAGCCGAATGTCAGCCGGGTATTTTTTCCAGCCTCACAGTTCAGGCTGGTATAGCTATTGAAGATGAAGAAAATGATATTCGTCATATTTATTTTACCGATGCTGGGGCTGGAAATTATTATGAAATTAATCTTTACGCTAAACAGTTGGGGGATTTTTGTGTAGGCATTGAAGAGCTGGTGCATTCTACTAATATTAGTAATTATCCAGAGGGGACAGTTTTGCTGTTTGACCAACAATCACTTTTTAAATCTTTTGCTGAAATTAGACGAATTATTTTTGAATAATCTTTGTATCATTTAATTTTACTTAAAATTAAAAATACTTTATACTTTTTAAGTCTATGAGTAGGTTATTGCAATTGATAGTATATGGGCTGGTGTTTTTAGGGTGTGGCGGGTTTTATTTTTCCAACCAAACTCGAGCAGCTGAAACTAACCAAACTATTACTGGAGCCAGCCTACATTTTCAATATGATTTAATGCTGGGTCAAACCGATAAAGAGGTGCAACGTCTACAACGATTATTGAATAATAAGACAGAAACTCAAGTGGCTTTACCGGGAGAACTAGGTGGTTCCGGTCAAGAAACGATGTATTATGGTGAGTTGACAGCCGAAGCAGTAAAGAAATTTCAAGCGCAGCATCCTGATATTGTGCAATCTGGTTTATTTAATACAGAAACTCGTTTGCTGATGAATACCTACCTTGATCAAATGGTGACCCAAATTCAAATCACGATTACTCGTATTTTAGAGATTTTGGCTGCAATGAAAAAAGAAAAACGGACAAAACTAACGCCTGAGGAAAGTGCGGAGTTGACCACACTTTTAACTAGTAGTTCAGAAGCCGTCGGTGCCTTACAGGGGGCTAAAACCGAGTCCAGTACTAGTGTTAGTGGTTATTTTTACGATAGTAATGGTAACTTAATTATTGGCGCCAATGATGCTAGTGAGGTCAGTCAATATTTAACTGATGATAGCGGTAATGTAATTGGTTATTGTTTACAGAGTGGTCAGTGTTATTATTATGACGCCGATGGAAATGTGGTCTTAGCCAGCGGAACTACTACTGTAACCACTGTAACTACTAATACTACTACCAGCGGTACCACTAGTAGTGGCACTGTTCGGACCGGCACCCCAGCGTGTAGTGGAGAATGGTGCGCTGTGTGTACCAATGCTAGTAACGTCAAATTTGATGGCGATATTTACACAGTTACAGTTTATAGTAAGAGTGAAAGTACTTCCTTAGATTGGTTGGATGAGAGCACTCAAAAAAGTCAAAAGTCTATTTCTTATTATTGGAGTTATGGTGATAAAGAGGCGGTTGAACAGGTAAAAAGTAATGAGAGTAGTTTTGCTGTCGTTTACGATACTGCTAATGATAATCAGACAGTCGCAGCTCAAGTAACCATTGAAGGATCAACTGTTAATCCAGTTTGTGTTAAGCCACAAGTTATTTCAGCTGATGAGGCTAGTGAAATTGTCTCATCTGGGGGATCAACAGCTGGAGCAAAAGTGCAGAATTTTGATGTAAGCTGTGTGGTGGATGGAGGTAGCATAAAAGATAAATACACCGTAGGAGATAAAGTAATTTATTCAGCCAATATTTTAGGAGCTAATTCATCTTATACCACAACTTATAATTGGACTATGCTACAAGTATCGCAAGATGCTAGTGCAGTAGGAACTGTTAGTTATGATAAGGGACCGTTTGTGGTGCGTAACCTAACTCAGAGCGGAGACTATGATGCAACCTTGATTGTTCAAAATTATTTGGATGTTAAGAGCGCCCAATGCCCAACTTTAACAGTTGTGGATTCTGATTATGCAGATCCGCTACCATTTTGTAAAATTTCCGAAGATGTAGTTAGGACAGACAAGGGATCATTTTCTGCCAGTATCCAAGATCCGAGCTGGAAGGAACCAGCCTATAATGAAAACGTAGCTAGTAGTGATAAAAAACCTCCATATGATTCTAATCGGTTCAGATATTATTGGACCGTTGACCCAGTTTATCAAATGGATATCTCAGATAGTTATTATTCATTATTACATACTTGGCAATATTATGAGAGTAACTCTGTCCCTGCAAAACAAAAAGGCGATTGGCAAATTTCAGTGTCTATTTATTATGATTTAAGTGGTAAAGATAATGCAACCCCAAGTGACTACATTAAATTATTTGATATAGATTGTCTTACTGCTAATGGCTCTAGAATTGTGCAGGTGATATAAAAATAAATAAAAAATAAAAACACTATTAATAGTGTTTTTATTTTTTGTGGAGATGGGCGGAATCGAACCGCCGTATAAAATATCCTTATTTATAATTCTACCAAATTTAGTGAATTTAGATTTTGACTAATTGATTGTTAAATTCACAAAATATCAATTAGTTGATTCTTGATTTTTTAGTAGTGTTAGCCAAGAAAACTAATACTACGAGTTCCGATATTAAAGCCAGACTATCCGCGGAACGGTTGATAGTTGACTTGATTTTGTCGCGAGTAAAATTAAATTAAACTCGAGCGAAAGCAAAATCGTTCACCGCAAAATAGGGTGATTTAACTGATTTAGCAGTTATCTTTTGAGGCAGTTTAAAGAATTACCTCAGTTCTATTTGGCATATAAATAATGAGATAGATTAGCGATGCCTGGCATCCCCATTATTTATGATGATATTAACTTTTCAAAGTTCGTCCAATTTCTCTTTCAGTGTCTCGTTTTTTGATATCTTGACGTTTATCAAATTGTTTCTTGCCTTTAACTAGGGCAATTTCTAACTTCAACACTCTACCTTTATTATATAAGGAAACTGGAATAATTGTCAAGCCTTTTTCCTTGCTTTGTTGTTCCAATTCTCTAATCTCTTTTTGGTTTAAAAGTAGTTTGCGAGTGCGTACTGGATTGTAATTCTTATCGGTGTTGCTTGGCTGGTAGGGTGGAATTTCCATGTTGACAATAAAAACCTCACCCCCACGTACTACCACGTGAGCTCCAGTTATTTCACCGTGCTTATTTCTTAAACTCTTCACCTCATTGCCCAATAGCAGCAAACCAGCTTCAAATTTGTCTAACAGGGTGTAGTTTAGGTGTGCTTGTTTATTACTGATTAAAGACATTATCTTTAGATTTTATCATAATTTGTGATTTTTTACATTTAGTGATAAATTACTGCGATGAATGTGGAAATTAAAACTATTATTGAAGATTTTTTAAAAATTGCCACCTTGGCTTATGATGAAGTTGAATTGATTGAGAGAGAAAATATTGGTCCAGTTTTTATGATTAAAAGCGCTGACTCTAAAATGTTGATTGGACGCGAAGGGGAAAATTTACGTGATTTAAATTTATTATTAAAGAAGATAGTTACTAAAAAATTAAAACTAGAGAAAGACCCAGTTTTTTCAGTAGATGTTAATCAGTATCGCGAAGCAGTCTTATCGCGTCTTGAACACAAAGCCAGATTGATGGCTGATCGTGCGGTATCTTTTAAAACTACAGTAGAATTAGAGCCTATGTCATCTTTCGAGCGTATGTATATTCATTCTTTATTTGCAGAAAATCCTTACATTAAAACTGAATCAGTTGGTGTTGGCAAGAATCGGCATCTAACCTTGAAATATGTGGATGTTGAGAATAATAATTTATTATAACTTTTCCACTTATTTTTATTGCTAATTTATAAAAATAATGATAAAATGTTAGTGCTAAAATTTTAGCACTATTATGACTAAAAAACTTTTTATCATACCATTAATTTTATTGGCCATTTTTTTTGCTCAAAATTCTTTTGCTGCTACTTATACTGGTAGTGGTGGAGCCTGGGGTTCCTGTGTCTCTTCAATGAGAGGTGGTAGTGGTGGTGGCGGTGACCACTATCGTAATATTTGTATTTGTCCTAGTGGAACAACTATTAACCGTAGTGAAAGCTATCCTTTAGCTTATTCAGACAAGTCTGGTAAAACTGGCTATGGTGTAACCGTCAGATGTACCGAAAAGAGTTGTCCAGAAGGTAGTAAGCCTTCTTGGAAATTAGTTTGTGATGATAACGACGATTCAGGTTCCGGCACTGGGACAGGTAATAACAAAGCTGTTTGCTCAGTTTCTCCAAGTTCGGTCTCACCTGGTGGTCAGGTAACTCTTACCGTCAATTTTTCTGGTTTTACCCCTAGCTCTGCAGCTCCTAAATATCGTTGGTCAGAGATCGATTTATCCTCCTGGGGATCATGGGTGACTTTTGCCAAAACCCAATCTTCTTTTACTAAAACCATTACCGCCCCAACTACCGCCGGAAGTCACTTTGTAAAATTTGAAACTAATGGTTGTGGAGTTTGTGGTACCGCAGCTTCAGCAACCTGTAACTTTACCGTTGCTGCCCCAACTCCTATTAATGGTCAATGTAGTTCCCAATATAATGGTGCAACCCTATCCTCTCTAAGTTCATCTAATTCACTTTGTACGACTGGTTCAGTTTCTAACTTCACTACCACCTCCACTGGTTGGACTTGGAAATGTCGCGGTCAAAATAACGGCTCTGATGCTTCCTGTTCTGCTAACAAAGTAGTTACCCCGGCTGAAGTTGATGGTGAATGTGGTACCGCTGCTCGAACCTATAATAGCTCTGCAACTAGTTGGGGATCTTATTCTTTCTGTGTTTCTGGGACTGTTAGCCCCTCATCACCGAGTTTTCCAACCACTGGTGGTTCGGTCTCTTGGACCTGTTTAGGACAAAACGGAGGAGACAACTCTCCAACTTGTACCGCCAACCGCACCAATACTTCTACTTCCGTAGACGGTGAATGTGGCACTGCGGCTCGAACCTTTAGTAGTTCTTCTAGTAGTTGGGGTAGTTATAGTTTGTGTTATTCTGGAACACCATCTCCGTCCAGTCCTTCTTTTCCATCACGTGGTGGCTCCACCTCTTGGGTTTGTTTAGGTGAGGGTAATGGTGACAGCTCTAATACTTGTCGAGCTTATCGTAATCAGGAGGTAGTAGATGAAAGAATATATTGTGGATCGTCTGACAGTGAGTATTTCTCTTCTCGCCCAACTTCCAATCTGTGTTCTAATGGTTCTCGCCCAACAGTTTACTCCAACAGTGATTATTGGTATTGGTACTGTGGTGATAATTATTGTGAAGCCAGTAGAGAAGAAGAGGATGATGAAGATATTTCATTATCTTGCACTGTTTCAGATAAGACCGTTAAGGTTGGCGAAGAAGTACATCTTCGAGCTACTGCTTCGGGTGGATCGGGAAATTATACCTACACCTGGTATGGTGACTCTCCTTTGAATAACTCACGTGGACGTGATCAATACGTGCGCTACACCAGCACTGGTAAAAAAGATGCTTCTGTGACTGTGCGTGATTCTTGGGGAAATACTAGAACTAAGAGTTGTGGCACTATCACCGTTTCTCAAAGTGGCTCTTCTAGTTCTAGTAATTTACAGTTTACTTGTTCAGTAAATAGCAGCACAGTTGGAGTGGGTGAGACAGTCATTTATACCTCTAAGGTTTCTGGCGGTTCTGGTTCATATACCTACGAGTGGTGGGGTAGTGATAATGCTTATGGTTCTAGCCCATCTCTGCTTTATAATTATACTTACGCTGGTCAAAAAACTATGAAGTTAAAAGTTACTTCTGGTAGTCAATCTAAAACTTTGGATTGCCCAGTAGTGGTAGTAAACAATAATTACAGTGGAATCTATCTTAACCAAGTGCCTTACACAGGAATTGGTGATCATAAAGCCATAATAGCTTTTCTCACTTTATTGGTCTTACTATCAGGGGTTGGCTCTTATATGTATATCAGACATAAATCTATGCGAGATCGAAAGTTAGCCATTGAAAACTTCAAGATGGATAACCTGTCCAAGCGGCACAACATTAAAATAGATAAATAAAAAGTTTTTTCTTAAATCTCGAATAATTTTAAAAACCACAAATTTTGGGTTCACCAAAATTTGTGGTTTTTGCTAATGATTGACTAAATATTTTTTGCGAACAATAGATTTTACTTCTAATTTAACTTTCTGCGGAGAGTGGGAGATTTGAACTCTACAAGTTCAGTATAGTTTGCTTGCCGTGCGGTTTTTTGTTTCGTTCTACTTCACAAAAACCGCTATCTAAGCAAACTTTTCAAATCTCTTGGACGCCGAGTGGTACTATCACTCGGCTATCAACCAACGAAAAAATATCTGCTAACAGAGCTTAGTTCCAATTTAACTTTCTGCGGAGAGTGGGAGATTTGAACTCCCGAAGGGCTTTCACCCTTGCCGCGTTTCGAGTGCGGCGCCTTCGACCACTCAGCCAACTCTCCAATATATTCACTTCGTTCAAGTTGAAGTCCTAACGGGACGTCAGCTTCGTGGTTACCTAAAAATACGAAGCAGTTCATATTTTTTCCACTTTTGTCATAATAGCATATTTTATTTCCTTTTCAAGGAAAAAATATTATAATAGTATAGATATGTTTGGAGGAATTAATTTTTTTGGAAAAAATAAAGATCAGGCTAAAAATAAATCAGATTCAAAATCTTTAGGTCAGGAAGAAATCTTAAAGTTAAAAGCGGTTGAAGAGGGAATTAAACGAGCAAACTCTGTTGATACTTTAATAGCTTTTTTGGAATCTCAAGATAATGTTAGTTTTGGTAGTGCCAACAAAGATGTTTATTATTGGTCCCGTCAAATTCAAAGAGTGGTTTTGGGTCAGGCACCTATTCAGACCATAACATCTACATTTGGGTTAAAAAATAAGGTGGTGGCGCTGATAGCACAAGAACGCAATCAGGAAAATAGTGTGGATAGTAGCGATAGTGATTATCATGCGCAAGATTGGGGAGCCAAGTTAAGACAAAGTAGTATCAGTGAAGATTCTGTTAATAGCATAATCACTAGCCGCGAACAAATCGCAGCTGGTATTGAAGGTGCTGACAGTCTTGAAGAGTTGTATATTTTTTTAAAAACAGTAGGGGAATTTGGTGGTGGCACTAAAGGCAATGGTCCCTATTGGATTAAAAGAATCGAGGCGCTGAAATATTCCACTGATAATAGCTTTAATTTCTTTTTGAAGATGGTGACTAGGGAGAATGGGTTGCGTGATAAAGTTGCTAAATTATTTCAACAAAGAAAACCACCCCACACCCCACCTACCCACTAAACACTTGCATTTCCCCCCATTTCGTGTTAGCATCTCTCCCATACTAAACTATGAAAATCTCACCCATTGACATTGAAACTCGTAAAAACCTAGATCTCCAAACAGGTGATACAGTTCGTGTCTCCCAAAAAATCCAAGATAAAGGCAAAACTCGTCTCCAAGTCTTCGAAGGCTTCATTCTCTCTCGTAACCACGGTCAAGAAGCTGGTGCTACCTTTACTGTCCGTAAAGTAGTAGACGGAGTCGGAGTGGAACGAGTCTTTCCCCTCTATTCACCTTTAATTGACAAAATTCAAGTCACTAAACGTTCTAAAACCCGTCGAGCTAAACTTTACTTCGTTCGTCGTAAAGCTGTCAAAGAAGTCAACAGACGAATGAAGATGCAGATGGTGAATGTGGGTTCTACTACTGTGTCTAGAGAAGAGGTGGAGGAAAAAGATGGGGAAGAAAAAAGTGAATAACTTACTTGCAAAAAAAGATGAAATATGCTATAATGTATAGATATAATAAAAATTATGATTACTAAAGATAAAAAAACTAAAGCTATTACCAAAGTGCAAAAGCATGATAAAGATACTGGTTCATCTGCTGTTCAGGTATCGTTGTTGACTGAAAATATAGAGTCATTAGTTTCTCACCTTAAAAAACACCCTAAAGATAATCACTCACGCAAAGGTTTGTTGGGAATGGTATCTCGTCGTCAAAAGACTTTGAAATACCTAGCTAAAAGCGATGAAAAGACCTATAAAGAAGTCTTAAAAAAGGTTGGTCTCAAAAAATAAGATAAAATATAGCCTCAAACCCCTTAAGGGGTTTATTGTTTTAGTCATTTTTTTTGACTAGTTAGTATTTTTTTTGTATACTTATAGAGTTTATCAGTTAATATTAATTTAATATTTTTTATGTCAATTTTTAATACTGCGTCAGCACAAACTCAGACTATTGGTGCTCCAATAGCTCCCAATTATCCTGCTCCAGTAGTTGAGGCTATAGTTGATAGTCCGAGCGATTTATGGGTCCTAACCACTACCGCTTTCGGCGATTTGTGGACTGGTTTTATTAGTTATACCCCAAGAATTATTTCTGCTATTTTGATCTTCATCATTGGTTGGTTTATAGCTTCAGCTCTTTGCTCTGGTATTTATTACTTGTTCCGCAAGTTACGAGTAGATAACGGTTTGCGTTTGGCGGGAGTAGAACAACCTTTACATAAGGCTGGTGTACATCTTAACACTGGTAAGTTCTTCGGGGAGATTGTTCGTTGGTTTGTAGTAATCGGCTTCTTTGTTATCTCTTTGAAAGTTTTAAATATTACTAGTGTTGCTGATACCTTACAGCAGGTTCTAGGTTACGTGCCTGGTCTAGTGGTAGCAATTTTAGTATTATTGGTAGCTACCTTAATTGGAGAATTAGTAAAAAGCATAGTAGTAGTATCAGGTAAGGCTATTGGCTGGGGTAATATTGCTACAGTTTTAGGAAAGATTGCTAAGTGGGTAATTATCATTATTGCTATTCTATTAATTATTCCAGAAGCAGCTAACCTCACCCTAGTAACCCCAATTATCACAGCCATCGTTTTTGGTCTAGCTCTAGCCTTTGGTTTAGCCTTTGGTTTGGGTGGACAAGAGGCTGCTAAAAACTTCATCAATAAATTGGTTAACGATCTTGATAATAAACAATAAAGATTGCCACCAAAGATCGAATTAAGTTAGTAAAAAATAAATTGTCATTTTAAAATGACGATTTATTCTATCCACATTTTTCCCACCACTTCCTCCAAATGAGCTATAATTCAAAACATAATAACCC
>CAYWWA010000009.1:0-22106 GCA_964462115.1 uncultured Candidatus Saccharibacteria bacterium | reverse complement strand
ATGTAGAAAAAGTTTTAGATGGTCATTTGGATGATTTTATTGAAGCGGAAAAAGATTTGTAATTTTTAATATGACTAATCTTGTGATATACTCTCTGACAAATACTTATGTCAGTTTTTAAGTTGAAAAGTGAATACAAACCAGCTGGTGACCAACCGAAAGCAATTTCGGCTCTTGTTGCTGGTTTGCAAAAAGGACAGAGAGATCAAACCCTTTTAGGGGTCACTGGTTCTGGTAAAACTTTCACAGTGGCTAATGTAATTGCGGAAATTAAAAAACCAACTTTGGTCATTGCACACAATAAAACTTTGGCGGCACAATTGGCTCAAGAATTGCGAGAATTTTTTCCCGATAACGCGGTGCATTATTTCGTCTCCTATTATGATTATTATCAGCCAGAAGCTTATATGCCCGTGACCGATACCTATATTGAAAAAGAGGCAATGATTAACGAGGAAATTGAACGTTTGCGTCATGCTTCGACTCAGGCCCTACTAACTCGGCAAGATGTCATTATTGTTGCCTCGGTTTCTTGTATTTATGGTTTAGGTTCGCCGGAGGAATATAAAAAAGTTAATCTCCAACTTTCGCTTGGTGATCGGCTTGATCGCATGGGGTTATTGCGTAAGTTGATTGAAATTCATTTTGAGAGAACTAACGCTGATTTAAAAAGTGGACAAGTGCGAGCGGTGGGTAATATGGTGGAAGTTATTCCAGTTTCGGAAGAATATATTTTACGTTTCGGTTTTGAAGCGGGGCAAATTTCTTCCATTACTAAAATAGATGCGATTACACGTGTGATTATAGGTGAAGAAAAAACAGTTTGGATTTTTCCCGCCAAACATTTTATTACCAGTGATGCCAGTCAAAAAAAAGCTTTAACCGAAATCAAACAAGAATTAACACAAAGACTGAAAGAATTAGACCGAGAAGGAAAAATATTAGAAGCAGAGAGATTAAAAAGACGCACTACTTATGATTTAGCCTTGATTAAAGAGGTTGGTTATTGTAACGGCATTGAGAATTATTCCCGTATTTTTTCCGGTAAGAAAGCTGGTGAAGCACCCGACACCTTATTGTCTTATTTTCCCAAAAACGAAAAAGGTGAAGCTGATTTTTTAACTGTGATTGATGAGAGTCATGTGACCGTGCCCCAATTAAACGGTATGTTTGCTGGTGACCAATCGCGCAAGAATACTTTAATTGAACACGGGTTTCGTCTGCCGTCTGCACGAGATAATCGCCCATTGAAATTTGATGAGTTTCGAAATAGTACAGCGCAAACAATTTATGTTTCGGCAACGTCAGGAAAGTATGAATTAAAAGAATCAACTAATATTGTTGAGATGATTATTCGTCCCACTGGCTTACTTGACCCGATGATTGAGGTGCGACCAATTTTATCAAAAAAATCTTCCTAGGCTGTAGCTTTTTTGCTAAAAAACAGTTTTTATGTTAGACTAATTTCGTTTTTAATTTATCAGCCAATGTAGCTCAGTTGGTAGAGCACCCCCATGGTAAGGGGGAGGTCATCGGTTCAATCCCGATCATTGGCTCCAAGACCCGACAAAAGTCGGGTCTTGGAGCGATTATATGATTTCGCTCAGCTATTTTTGATAAAATAAGTTCGAGCGAAATCATATAATCGCTCTATAGGGACTTGACATAATAGCTGTAATATGATAGTCTACGGGCAGAAAGGAGGTGGGCTATGACATTTTTCCATAGTCATGACCTTAGCTTTGCTGATTTCCAGCAGGCCAAGGTTGGCGATAAACTGGTGTTTAACGCCGTGGATGTCAAAGGCTATATGGACCATTTTCACCTTGTGGTAAAACAGATTTTCCCTGATCAATTTTTAATCCGTGCCGAGAAGAACGGAGAAAAGTTGATCTTTGTGGAGTATCTTGATCCCAAAGGGGGTGGAGTGGACCTTTTGGTCTCTGAGTGAGAGACGAATACCGAATTGGTTTCGTCTCTCTTTTTTTGTGTTCTTTTTTGTAAATATACTTGTGAAAACAAAAAAATATGTTAAGATAAAACGATTATGCCTCCATTTAATCGTTTTACTACTAAAGCTAAAGAAGCACTGCGTCGTTCGCATGAATTAGCGATTGAGCGCGGTCAAAACAATGTCAATCCCATGCATATGTTTGTGGCTTTAATGACCCAAGAAGAGAGTCTGGTTACAGCTATTTTTGCTAAAATGGAAATAGATTTAAATCTATTATTGGATAATGCTTTGGAAGCGATTGAGGAGCCAGAAAACGCGCGCACTCTTTCACCGTCCTATCAAATTTATCTGACACCAGAGTTGGCGAAAATTTTAGAAGATGCCATGAAGATGGCTGCTACCATGAAGGATGAGTTTGTATCAGTGGAACATATTTTGTTAGCCTTTTTTGAAGTTAATAATTCAGTCAAAGATTTATTACTCCGTTTCAAGATTGAAAAAGAAAAAGTTGGACAAATCATCACCAACTTAAGACAGCACCCAGAAGAAAAACCAGTGCAGCCTAAAGCCAATCGAGCTATAGCTAAATTTACTCGTTCTCTCACCGAGATGGCGAAGCAAAACAAAATTGATCCAGTGATTGGGCGAGATATTGAAATAAACAGAATTATCCAAATCCTTTCTCGGCGGAATAAAAATAACCCAATGCTAATCGGTGAAGCTGGGGTGGGTAAGACCGCAATTGTCGAAGGTTTAGCCGTGCGAATGGCTCAGGGTGACGTGCCGGAAAGCCTGCGGGGTAAAGAGCTGGTGTCGCTTGATTTAGGTGCTTTAGTGGCAGGTTCTAAATATCGCGGTGAATTTGAAGAAAGATTAAAAGCTATCTTAAAAGAAGTTGAACGTAGTGATAATAATATAATTTTATTCATTGATGAGATTCACACTATCGTCGGAGCTGGAGCCGCTGAAGGCTCGCTTGACGCTTCCAATATGTTAAAACCAGCTTTGGCACGAGGAGAGTTACGAGCCATTGGTGCGACTACTTTAAAAGAATATCAGAAACACATTGAAAAAGACCCAGCTCTAACTAGACGTTTTCAACCGATATTAGTCAACGAGCCAAGTGTGGAAGATGCGATTGCGATTTTACGAGGAGTTAAAGATCGTTACGAAATTTATCACGGAGTGAGAATTACCGATGAAGCAGTTCAGGCGGCGGTCAATTTATCGTCACGTTATATTTCGGATAGATTTTTGCCAGATAAAGCAGTTGACCTGATTGATGAAGCAGCTTCTTCATTAAAAATTTCTTTAGAAAGTTTACCACCAGTTTTAGAAGAGACTCATCGCAAGGTGATGCGATTGGAGATTGAAAAGAAAGCTTTAGAGAATGAACCTAAAGCAAGCGATGAAGTCAAAAGACGAATTAAAGAAATTGAACAAGAGATTGCTGATACTAAAAATAAAACCTCTGAAGTGGAATTACGGTGGAAGACGGAAAAAGAAGTTATCACTGAAATTAAAAAACTAAATAAAGAAATTGATAAATTAAAATTTGATTTTGAGCAAGCCATGGCTATGGGGAGTGTGGAACAGGCAGCCCTGATTCAAAATGGTAGCTTAATTATGAAACAAAAGGAGTTGGAAACTGCGGTAAAAAAATTGAAAAAGCTGCAAAGCACGCGGAAGATTTTGAATGAAGAAATCCAAGAGGTTGACATTGCAACAGTGGTTTCTCGTTGGACTGGTATTCCGGTCTCACGGATGTTGGAAGAGGAAGTTAGTAAGTTGGCCAAAATTAGTGAAGTATTGAAAGGAAGGGTGATCGGGCAAGATGAGGCGGTGCAGAAAATTGCTGATACTATTAAGAGAAGTCGGGCTGGTGTGGCTGACCCTAATCGCCCAATGGGTTCATTTATTTTCTTAGGTCCGACCGGTGTGGGTAAAACCGAATTAACTAAAGCCTTGGCGGAATTTTTATTTAATGATGAAAAGGCGTTGATTCGTTTAGATATGTCTGAATTTATGGAAAAACATAGCGTATCAAAAATTATTGGTGCGGCTCCAGGATATGTAGGCTATGAAGAAGGTGGAGTTTTTACCGAGCAAGTTCGTCATCGTCCCTACTCTGTAATTTTGTTTGACGAAATTGAAAAAGCTCACCCAGAAGTTTTTAATGTTTTATTGCAGGTTTTGGATGATGGTAGGTTGACTGATAATAAAGGACGAGTAGTAAATTTCAAAAATTCTATCATTATTATGACTTCCAATATCGGAGCACAATATATTGATAAAATGGAAGAAATTGGTTTTAATGTGAGTGATAAAAAAGTTGAAGAAAAATATGAGAACGCTAAAGATAAAGTTTCGGCGGCGCTTAAAGATTATTTCCGACCAGAATTCTTAAATCGGGTTGATGATGTAGTCATCTTTGATGTCTTAAAACCAGAAGCAATTCGTCAGATTGTAGATATTCAGATTGGAGAAGTGCGTAAACGTCTAGCTCAGAAAAATATTGAATTAAATATTGACGAAAAAGTTTTGAGTTATTTGGCTGAGGAAGGGTATGACCCGCACTACGGTGCACGACCACTAAAGCGACTAATCCAAACTAAAATTCTGACACCAATTGCCACCGCAATGATTGAACAAAATATCTTACAGGGTGGAATAGTGGAAGTAAGGATGCGACAGACAGAGTTGGTGGTTGAAGTTAAACGAGGCAAAAAGAAAAATAAATAAAAGCTAAATATTAAATAAAAAAATCAGTCATAATATAACTGGTTTTTTTATTTGTTTTTGCTATAATATAGTTCTATGTTTTCAAATTCGTTTCATTACGCCAAAAATATTTGGTTTATCTGTTTGGCGGTGCTTTTTTTTGCTTTTCATAATTCTTTTATCGCTTATATCAATTCTTCATATTTGGCCCAATACAATTTATCGCACAGTCAAATTGGTTTAATTTTTGCTATAGGATCATTTTTGGATTTAGTTTTATTTTTATTTTTTAATTATTTAGTGCAGAAATTTAGTAATAGGAAACTCTTATTGTGTTTTGGTTGCTTATCTTTTATTAGTTTGTTAGCTATTGTGATTAGCGGCAACATTTGGGTAATTATTTTAGCTTTTATTCTACATAGAACAGTTGGTCCGGCTGTGATGCTGAACTTAGACAATTTATTAGAGTCATCATCTCACGATAGCACCACTGGAGAGACTAGAGCAATCTACTATATTTTTGTGAACTTGGCGGTAATTATTTCACCAGTTTTAGTCGGTTCCATAGTTAATAATTATAACTACGCTGCCGCTTATTTAATTTCCATGCTCTTCTTAATACCATTTTGGTTAATGGTTAAAATTAAATTTAAAAAAATTCAAGAAGATACTCCTCCAGCTTACAGTTGGCGTATGTCGTTACAAAAATTATGGGGCGATATGGATTTACGCAGAATCTATTTTACTAACTTATTACTACAAATTTTCTTCGCTTGGACCACACTCTTTATTCCTCTCTATTTGTTATCATTAGGTTTTTCTTGGCAACAATTTGGGGTCATGTTGGGAATATCTTTGTTGCCGTTTATAATTTTAAATTATCCAATCGGTTGGTTGGCAGATAAAAAGCTGGGAGAAAAAAGTATCATCATAACTGGTTTTGTCTTTTTAATTTTTGCTTTATTTGCTTTTACTTTTGCTAACTCCAACAATTTTGGCTTATGGTTGCTGATTATGCTTTTGAGTCGTATTGGCGCAGTTATGATAGAAACTATGACTGACAGTTATTTTTTCAAACGTATTCATAGTGACAATAATAATTTGATTGCGGTTTATCGCACTGCTTGGCCGCTGGGCCACCTCTTGGGTGCTTTGTTGGGAAGCTTTTTATTATATTTAGTTCCTGCAAATTATTTGTATTTAATTCTGGGAATTATTATGTTGTTCGGTGTTTCATTTAGTCTGAAAATTAAAAATACTCGCTTTGAGGAATAAAACCAGCTAAGTTGTTGTATCTTTACACGATCAAACTTAAATTGAATTTTGTAGTTTTTTATGTTATATTAAGCCGATGAAACTAAGCGAAGTCAGACAAAAATTCTTAAAATTTTATGAGGAACGAGGACATAAAATTATTCCTTCAGCCTCTTTGGTGCCAGAAAATGATCCAACTACTCTTTTTACAGGGAGCGGTATGCAACCACTTCTACCATTTCTGTTAGGTCAAAAACACCCAGCAGGAGTGCGACTTTGCGATTCACAAAAATGTTTTCGTTCAGGTGATATTGAGGATATTGGTGATAATCGGCATACTACTTGTTTTGAAATGTTGGGTAATTGGTCGTTGGGAGATTATTTTAAGCAGGAGCAAATTCCTTGGGTGTTTGAGTTTTTAACAAAAGAAATTGGACTTAATCCTGAAAAACTTTTTATCACTACCTTTATTGGTGACGAAGCAAATGGTATTCCACGTGATGACGAGGCGGTCGAAATCTGGCAAGCACAATTTGCCAAATTAGGAATTGAGGCAATAGTTAAAGAAATTGGTAGTGAAGAAGATGGCGCTTCCATTGGCATGGAAGTTGTTGGGGCGAATGGAGAAAAAAAGCTTGCTAAAATTTTTGCTTATAATTCTAAAAAAAATTGGTGGTCTAGAAGTGGGGTGCCGGAAAAGATGCCGGTTGGTGAGCCGGGCGGAGGGGATACTGAAATGTTTTATGATTTTGGCACCGAACACGATAAGAAATTTGGTGAAAATTGTCATCCGAATTGTGATTGCGGTCGCTTTGTTGAAATTGGAAATTCAGTGTTTATGGAATATAAAAAAACTGATAAGGGTTTTGAAAAATTAGCTCAGAAAAATGTAGATTTTGGTGGTGGTTTAGAGCGAATTACGATGGCCTCAAACGATATTGATGATATTTTTGCGATTGATATTTTTCAAAAAATCATTGGCGAATTGGAAAAACTGAGTGAGAAAAAATATGACGATAAAATTTATCAAGCTAGTTTTCGTATCATTGCTGATCACCTAAAATCAGCAGTCTTTTTGATTGCGGATGGAGTGATGCCGTCAAATTCTGAGCAAGGATATTTTGTGCGACGGCTTTTGAGACGAGCGGTGCGACATTGGGATAAATTAGGTATTAAAACCGCTGGTCTTTCCACTTTAGTTTTGCCAATTCTTGAATATTATAATGATAGCTATCCTGAAAATTTAAGCAAAAAAGATTTTGTGATTGCTGAAATTGAAAAAGAAGAAAATAAATTTAGAAAAACTCTTGAAAAAGGTTTGAGAGAATTTAATAAAAAAATTGCTGACAAAAAATTGTCAGGCAAGGATGCTTTTGATCTTTATCAAAGTTTTGGTTTTCCGATTGAATTGACGGAAGAATTAGCTAAAGAGTTTGATATTATAGTTGATACAGTATCTTTTCAAGATGAATTACATAAACATCAAGCACTCTCACGGAGTGGTAGCGAGAAAAAATTTAAGGGCGGTCTTGGTGATACTTCGGAAAAAACTATTCAATATCACACTACTACCCACTTGCTTCACCAGGCTTTGCGAGAAGTTTTAGGTGAAGAAGTTGGGCAAAGGGGAAGTAATATCACACCAGAACGACTCCGTTTTGATTTTACTTTTCCACGAAAAATGACCGATGAAGAAAAGCGACAAGTGGAAGACCTTATCAATCAAAAAATCTCCGAAAAACTGCCGGTTACAAGAGTAGAACTAACAAGGGCTGAAGCTGAACAAACTGGGGCTCTACACTTTTTTGGCGAAAAATATGGCGAGACTGTTTCTGTTTATTACATCGGTGAAAGTTTGGCAGATGCTTGGAGCAAAGAGTTTTGTGGCGGGCCGCATATTCAAAATACAGGTGAATTGGGTCATTTTAAGATTGTTAAAGAAGAAGCAGTTTCAGCTGGAGTAAGGAGAATTAAGGCGGTATTGGAATAAAAATGCTTAAAATAAAAGAACAAATGGAAAATAATTTTTTGACAACGGTCAAGGATATACTATTGTGTAATAAAATTAAAACTCTATATATAAATTTTACTTTTCTACCTTTTAAACAGGCAATTAAGTTTCCCATTATAATTTTTGGTAGAATGAAAATAAAAAATCTGGGAGGTAATATAAAAATCAATGCTGATAAAATAAATTTTTCAATGATTAAAGTTGGGGTGGCGATGAAAGAAAGTGGTAATGAAATTAGCAAATGGTTTATTAGTGGTTCGGTGTTGTTTGTTGGTTCTGCTTTTTTTAGTCGAGGTGGAACGTTGGTGGTGAATAAAAATGCGGTAGTTGAAGTGGGTGATAATTTTTATATAGGTGTAAATTATAATGTGTAAGTTTATAATCAAATAACTTTTGGTGATGATAACTTATTTTCTTGGAACGTTGTAGTGCTTGATGCAGATATGCATTCCATTAAAGATAAAAAAGAAGATGATTTCTTTGTTAAAAGTAAGAAGATTTATTTTGGTGAGCATGTCTGGGTTGGATGCAATTCCACCATCCTAAAGGGGACGACAACTGCTCGTGATTGTGTAATTGGAGCTGGTAGTGTTTGTTGTGGAAAACTAACACAGCCCAACTCGGTTTTTGCTGGT
This sequence comes from uncultured Candidatus Saccharibacteria bacterium, assembly GCA_964462115.1. Lineage (GTDB taxonomy): Bacteria > Patescibacteriota > Minisyncoccia > Phycocordibacterales > CAIZIN01 > CAYWWA01. Next base: position 13,531 of record CAYWWA010000009.1, on the reverse strand, counting down.
AATCCAGCTCAACTGATAAAAAACAATATTGAGTGGAAAGTTTAATTTTGCTTACATTTGATTTTCCTGTTATATTATACTGAATATGAAACAACTATCTTTTAATGAGAAAATTGCTGTGGCAGTGGGTGTGATATTTTTTACAGTCGGTTTTCTTTATTTTTTTACTGATTTATTTACTGGTTCAATTATCAAGCCGGTTGATACGGTTTATTTGAACTAATTAATAGTTTAATTTTTATTTAAAATATGAATTTAATCATTGAAGATTTAGTCGTGGGAAGTGGGGAAGAGGCAGTTAAAGGTAAAAATATTAAGGTCCATTATCGGGGCATTTTAGAAAATGGTCAAGAGTTTGATAGCTCGTATAACCGGGGTGAGGCTTTCGAGTTCCCACTTGGAGCTGGGATGGTTATTCAGGGTTGGGAAGAAGGTTTTCAGGGAATGAAAGTGGGTGGCAAGAGAAAATTGACCATTCCACCTGAAATGGGCTATGGTAATAGGAATATTGGGGCTATTCCTGCTAATTCTACCTTAATTTTTGAAGTAGAATTATTAGGGGTTGAATAAATTTTACTTAAATTACATTTAGTGTTATACTAAGCGTATGGCAAAAAGATTGAGCCAAGATATTAAAAATAAAAAATCGCGCTCTTACAAAACTAAAAAAAGATTAGCTGCGAAACATGCAAAATTGTCTGTTAAAAAATAGACAGTTAGTTTATTAGTAAATTATTATTAGTTTTTTAATTATATTCAAAACAATGAAAAAAATTCTTACTTGGATTATTGTGGTGGTATTGGTAGCATTGGTGATCTGGGCAATTGTCGCCAAAAAGGACGAAACAACATCAACAGATGTAGTAGACAATCAGAACACTGAAGTAGTTTCTGGAGACAATGCTTCAACTAATGACCAAAGAAATAGAGATATCAGAGGTAGTTCTCAGAATCAAACTACCGACCAAGCTGTGGCTGACGCACTAGCGGACGCTCTAACTTACACCTGTGATAACGGTAATATAATTATTGCTAAATACATTACTGCTAGTGATGGCCAAGGAGTAGTTTTGAGTTTAAAAGATGGTTCAACCTTTGGTTTAAAATTGATTGAATCAGCTAACGGAGAAAAATACACTGATGGAAAAGTCCAATTCTTTGCAGATGGTAATCGTCAATCAGCCATTTGGGTAGATGAGTTTAAATACGAGGCAGACTGTGTAGTGTCTTAATTTTAAATAAATAAAAATACTCTCAGACCACTGGGGGTATTTTTATTTTGGTGAATTTATTATTATCTGTTATAATTACTCAATGAAAAAAACTAAAATTTTATTTTGGAGCGGTGTAGTTTTAATCCAGCTTGCTTTTGTCGCCTATTTTGCTTTGAGCAGGGGGTGGCTAAAATTGCCCGTTATCGCAGCCAGCCAAAGTTATGATTTGATAGTCATTTTAGCCGCAGCACTGTTAGACTCTGTTAATCCTTGTGCTTTCTCGGTCTTGTTTTTAACAATTGGTTTTCTGTTCAGTTTAAGAAAAAAATGGGGAGAGGTTTTGCGGATTGGTTTAACTTATGTCTTGGGTATCTTAATTACCTATTTGTCAATTGGACTGATTGGTTTGCGGGTTTTAAATAGTCTGAGTGGTGGCGGAAGACTAATCACCACAATTGGTGCGGTGATTATGTTGTCGGTTGGATTGATTGAGTTATGCAATGTGTTAATACCTAATTTTCCAATCAAACTGCAAATTCCGAAATTTACAAAAAACATTTTAGCAAAACAGGTATTAAAAGGAGTGACTTTTTTTGGCGCTCTTTTCTTGGGTATATTGGTAGGTCTATTTGAGTTTCCTTGCACCGGTGGGCCGTATCTCTTCGTAATGACCCTATTACACGGTTCAGAATTTATGCGTGGTCTGCTATATCTGATTGCTTATAACCTGGTATTTATCTTACCATTGGTAGTCATACTATTTCTATCGTCTAACGCCAAAGTAGCTGAGGCGGTGGATCATATGCGTCGCACCGAAACCAAGAAATTTTCTTTAATCTTAGCCTTGCTAATGATTGAGTTAGGTATTATTATCTTGATTTAATTAGATTAAATACGCTATTTAAAGCGAGTAAAATAACCTAACTAAATGATTGACTTTATTTTAGTTTGGTGATAGAATTTAAACACCAAGTATGTCAGAAAATAACATTAAAATTAAATTGGATGAGCTGATAGCCAAAATTGATGCCGCTAAAAATGGAGCGGTAGATTTGTCGCAAGACGAAGATTTAGCTATTGCTGTAGCTAATCTAATCGCTTTAGAAGAGCATTTTTATTGGACTGGTGCTAAAACTGAAAAGGACGAATACTATCAAACAGTAGAAGAGATACGAGAAATGAGAAAAACCCTAATGCGGCAATTACTAGGAGAGCAACCCGAAGGTGAAACCTGGTGTGCCTCCAAACATTTACTTTCTACCGTATTACGGTTGGTGGAGGTGGGGACCAAATTATTTCACGCAGGCAAAAAAGAGGAGGCAAAATCAATGTACACTAAAGCCCACACCCTGTTTTCAATCTTTTGGGGTATTCGTTTGAAGATAATCACTTTACAACAGGCACCAGAGCTGCTTGGACATGAAGGTCAAAGTGACAACGGCGAGTGGTCATTGCAAGATATTACCAACAAATTGGTAAATTGTTGTAAAGAATAAAAGATTTTGTTAGTTTATTATTAAATTTAACTTAATCAATTAAAAAAATGTCAATTTCACACAAAGAAGCCGAGACCATCATTAACGAAGATAAAAAAATTTTAGCTGAAGAGAAAAAAGAAAAAAAGACTTTAGACGCTATTTTGAATAATCTAAAACAAGAAGAAAAAATAGTCAAAAATACTAATAGCAAGTTTAATGTAATTTTTGTCTTCATAATTTTATTATTAGTTGCTTTTGCTTTTTGGGCTTTTTCTTTAATTAATTTGAATAAAGAAGACGTGGGTGAACAGTATCGAGAACTAGCTTCTTGTCTATCAGCCAACGATGTGGTTTTATATGGCACTAGCTGGTGTCAATATTGCAATACTCAGAAAAAGATGTTTGGTAGCGCTTATGAGTTAATCAATTATGTTGAATGTTCTCAGAACGAACAACTATGTTTCAGTAAAGGAGTGGTTTCTTCTCCAACCTGGATCAAGGGTGAAGAAGTTTTAAATGGTTTACAACAGCTAGCTGATTTAGCTGTCTGGGCTGGTTGTGAGGATACTTTATAAAGTTTATGGATGAGGAGAAAAAAAAACAAGATAAACAAATTGCTAGAAAAATAGAGGCAATTCTATTTTGGAATGGTGAAGCTATGAAGCAGAGAGAGTTGGCTAAAATTTTACAAGTAGAACGAGAAGCAATCAAAGACGCTATCAGTCAGTTGACGACCGATTTGGCTGACCGGGGTATTGTGCTCTTAGAACGAGATGATGAGTATATGTTAGTGGCTTCAGCTGAAGTTAGTGAGCTCTTAGAGCAATTAACTAAGGAAGAGTTAAATAAAGAATTAGGTAAGGCGGCGCTGGAAACCCTTTCGATTATCTTGTATCAAGGGCCAATTAAACGCAGTGAATTAGATTTTATCCGAGGAGTAAACTCTCAGGCAATTTTACGCAATTTAATGGTGCGAGGTTTGGTAGACAAAGAGATGGACAAAAATAATGCTCGGAGTTTTGTCTATAAACCATCGTTTGAGTTAATGTCTTATCTCAATATTAAGAAAATAGAGGATCTACCTGATTACCAGAAGGTGAGAGAAGATATCCTTAATTTCCGCAAGGGAGGAAATGAAGAAAAGCATGACTCTGGACAAGTGATGACTCAAGGAACCAAAGACGAAGAATTGTGGGATGGTAATATGGACAACCTAAATTTAGAAGACAATTGGGGGGATGATGGTTTGGGTGGAGAGTCAAATATTGATGAGACCAACAAAGATGCCTAAACATACTGCTGTCATTAAGTCGATGGAGCCGTTTTTCGATAAACTGTCAGACTTTGGCCTAAAGGTATCTCTGGGTTTTATCAAAGGTAAAAAAGGTAATTCCCAAAAACGAATCAAGGTAAGTAAAATCATAGGTGGTTATTTATTACAAGCTAAAGACGGTTCTGGGGTTCAAGAAGTGAGAATCTATCAGACTAAAAACTTAACGATGGCAGAGGTGGGGATTATTATTGAGCAGACCAAAAAAGAGTTTGAAATCTTGTAGTTTTTGATATTTCTAAAATTTATTTTTTAAAGAGGTAATATTTTTATATCTAAATTCCAAACTTTTGTCGTATTTTTATTTCGGCCTGTTCCATCAATTCAGCCTCGGCTTCAGTTTCGTGGTCTAACCCTTTTAGATGGCAACAACCATGAATAAATAAAAAAACTAAAAAATTTTCATAACTACGGTCAAAATCTTTTGCTTGGTCTTTAGCTGTTTGTGGATCAATAAAAATTTCTCCATAATTTTTATCTAATTCAAAACTTAAAATATTGGTCGCGTGATCTTTTTGCCGATATTTTTTATTTAGTCTTTGAGAGGTTTGATGATCAGCCCACACCAGTGAGAGTTTGTATTTTTTACCTAAGACAAAATCAGCAATGTCTAAAAAAGGCAAGTCCTTACTTGCAACTTTGCCTTTGGTTAGATTGGTGATACTGAGAGACATTGATTATTTTTTCTTAGTAATTGGTTTACCCAATTTCAAAAGAGTTTCGATTTCTGCCTTACGTTTTAAATTGCGAAGTTTAGCTTTTTTAACCTTATAGTCAGATAAAGTGCGTTCGCTGTAGCGGATAGAACGAATTCGAGGCAGAATACCTGATTCTTGAATTTTCTTGGTAAATTTCTTCATCAATAAACCGTTGTTGTCGGTATTGCCTTTGGTAATTAAAACATTAATCATATATCTGCATAATATAACAGAAAATTAAGATTTTTGCAAATTAGAGCCAGCCCCAATTTAAGCACCACCCTGCTACAGTTCTGTGAACAGATTTTTTAGTTGTTTCATCAACTTTTTATGATAAAAAATAAAAGATGTTATAATTAAAACATGGAGCATAAATTAGAGGCAATTAAAGTTAATCAAGCCCTAAAAACTAACACAAGGCACCGACCAAAATGGATTTTTTATTTGATCTTATGTTGTGTCTTGACCTTAATTGGGGTGGTGTTGTTGCTGGGAAACAACAAGCTTAGCATTAACGAAGTGCTAATTAGAGCTGAAAAAATCTTGTCAGCTGATAGCTATTATCGCGAGACTGTTTTAACTATTAGCAGTCCCCGTCACGAGCTGGTTGCACCAGAATTAAATTTATTACCAGAAATTTATACTCAATTTTTGGATACGACGGCTTTTGAGTTGAGTCTTAGCTTAAAAGGCGAAGTGGTTAAAAGCCAAAGTGGAGATGATGCAGATTTGGATTGGCAATTAGACTATCAAAACAGTCGAGCTGCTGGTCAGATGGTGGTTAAAGATGCAATTGTCTACTTACATACTAATATTTGGCCGAACGATTGGAATTTACCGTTTACCCTCTTGGATAAAACTATTAAGTTAGAATCTAATTCAAGCCAATACAGCCAAATTAATGATATTGCCTTACAAGTTTTGACTTTGGAAAGCGAATCGGTCAAAAGTTTTTATTCTAACTTTTTACAAAGTTTAGTGGAAAAGGAAATATTAGTTTATCGTGATGATTACCAAGTCGAGACCTCGGTTGGTGGAGAGAAACGACACAACTTTACTTTTAATTTTACTTTTACTAGACTAACCGCGTTGCGTGACCAGCTGGCTCAGTGGTTAGAACAAGAGAGTAATCTCAACAACCGAAGCACTATCACAGCGTGGTTGACTATTCTCAACAATATTTTGGATCAAGATAACTTAGAAGGAAACATTGATGTTTTAAATAATGGTATCTTGTCAGTAGTTAATAACAAAAAAGAGTTGGCTATAATTTATCAAAACAATTTCAGACTAGCTGGAGTCACCACACCTTTTAATATCTTTTGGCGACAAAGTTGGCAAGATGGGGTTGCGGAGCAAAAAATTGTTGAACCGGCTGGGGTGATAACTATTGATGAGCTGTTGGCTGGTTTGGCTCCCCAGAGACTGTCTGCGGCCAATGTTTCAGCTGATGCTTATCTTTGTGCTAACGGAATTGAGCTCAATTTAAGTTTGGGCGGTGATGGTCTACAAATGATACTCGTGGTGGCCGAAGCCAAGGAGGCGGTGGTTTTAAATAAGATAGCGGAAAATTTTTATGTTTCCTCATTACAAGATTGGTCGCTCAATCTTTATTCTGACGACCCGAACAAAATCACATTACAGAATAACAAGTTTAGTCCTATGCTTTGTGTAAAACAGCAATTAGACCCGGTGCTCTAAGGCATTTTTAATCGTTTCTTTGTCGGTGTATTCTAACTCACTGCCAGTGGAGAGGCCTCGTCCCAAGTGAGAAAATTTAATTTTGTCCGCGTAGGGTTTAAGTTGATTTAAAATAAATTTGGCTGTGTGTTCTCCTTCGGGAGTAGTGTTAAGAGCAAAAATAATTTCACTCACATTTTGATGTTGTTGCAGGTAGTGTAATAGGGCAGAGAGACGGATTTTTTTACTTGGCTCTTGGTCTAAGATGGGGATAGTCCCTCCTAAGACAAAATACAATCCATGATAAACATTCATTTTTTCTAAGTGTTCTAAATCAATGTCTCTTGCTACTAATAATAAAGTATTGCTTTGACGATTTTGGTCGCGACAAATAGGGCAGATTAAATTATCGGCATAATCTTTCACAAAAATATGAAAGCAGTTTTGACAAATATTTATATCTTGTTTCAGAGCGGAAATTTTTTGAACTAATTGTTGCCGATAATAGTCGTTGCTGGAAATTAAAAAATAGACAAATCTTTTAGCCTGTTTCGGCCCAATGCCGGGGAATTTACAGAAAAGCTCTTCTAATTCATGTAAGTTGTGCATCATGATATTATAGCCTACTTTAATCGATTAGCATAATTGTTATTTGGGTAATTTGTGGTTTAAATAAGGCTTTTTACTCAATTTACTTGCTTTTTATCTAAAAATATGCTATAATATAAGGATAGGGCTTAAATTTATTTAGTTAAATTGACTTTTGAGGAAAAGTTTGTTATACTTCTCGCTATGAAAAAAGATATTCATCCAACATATTTTGAAAAGGCCGAAGTGCTTTGTGCTTGCGGTAATTCTTTCACTACTGGCTCATCCAAAGAAAAAATTAATGTAGAAATCTGTTCAGCCTGCCATCCCTTTTATACTGGAACCGAAAAAACCTTAGACACTGCCGGACGAGTGGAGCGATTCAAGTCTCGAGTAGCAAAAACCAAGAAATAATTTATTCGGACATGGTTTCCAAAGATCGCATGCGCGGTCTTTTTAGTTTTGATTTTATGATATAATTAAGTAATAAAAGCTATATGAAAGAGTCAACAGACCAAGCAAAAATTAAACAACGGATTAAAGATCTACGTAAAATGGTAGATTACCATCGCCAAAGATATCATCAGGAAGATAATCCGGAAATTTCCGATCAAGCTTATGATGCTCTGTTTGCGGAGTTGGAAAAGTTGGAAGAAGAGAATCCAGAGTTTAATACCCAGTCTTCTCCTACCCAGCAAGTTGGCGGGGCAATTTTGAAAAAGTTTGAAAAAGTGCGACATGAAGTGGCTCAGTGGTCGTTTGATGACTGTTTTAATTTTGAGGAGTTACAAAAATGGGATGAAAAAGTCCAACGTAAAATGACAGAATTTCCAGAATTACTCACTGAGCAAGTAGAATATTGTTGTGAGTTAAAGATTGATGGATTGAAAGTTATTTTGACCTATGACCATGGTAAGCTGCAATTGGGGGCCACTCGGGGTGATGGTAGTGTGGGAGAAAAAATTACCAACAACTTGTTGACTGTTAAAGATATCCCCCAGCAATTGAAACAAAAAGTCTCAGGTATTTTTGTGGGAGAATGTTGGATCGGACAAGACGAATTAAAAAGAATCAATCAAGCACAGGCCAAAAAGGGCGAGGCGGTTTATGCCAACACTCGCAACTTGGCAGCTGGCAGCTTGCGACAATTAGATTCATCAATTACAGCCAAGCGAAAATTAAATACTTTTATCTATGATATTGATAAACTGGATGGTCAGATGCCCGATACTCAAAGTGGGGAAATTGAGCTGATAGACCAATTGGGTTTTAATCACAATCCGCATTTTAAAGTTTGTGCTTCGCTTACAGAAGTAGAGAAATTTTACCAGCATTGGAATGGTGCCAGACAAAAATTAAACTATGGTTTAGATGGCATTGTGATTAAAATAAATTCACGATTGATTCAAGAAAAGTTGGGCTATACGGCCAAAAGTCCTCGTTGGGGAATTGCTTACAAATTTCCTGCCGAGCAAACCACCACCATCGTTGAAGATATTATTTTGCAAGTTGGACGGACTGGAGTGATCACTCCAGTAGCCAAAGTCCGTCCCACCTTATTGGCTGGCTCGACAATTTCGCGAGCCACACTACATAATGAGGACGAAATCAAACGTCTAGATTTACGAGTGGGTGATACAGTAATTTTAGAAAAGGCGGGCGATGTCATTCCGAAAATTGTGCGAGTTTTAGCTGAGTTGCGCCCAGCCCACACCAAAGCATGGCAAATGCCTAAGCGGTGTTTGCTCTGCGGAGGCAATGGTGAGATTGAGAGAATAGAGGGACAGAGTGCTTGGAAATGTAAATATAATTCCTTTGAACAAGACAAAAGGAAGTGGTATTATTTCGTCTCCAAAAAAGCTTTTGATGTGGTAGGTTGTGGCCCGCGGGTGGTTGATCAATTATTGGAAGCGGGATTAGTTAACAGCTTTGCAGATTTATTTGATTTGCAAAAAGGTGATATTTTAGAGCTGGAAGGTTTTAAAGAAAAATCAGCTGACAATTTATTGCAAGCCATAAAAAATGCTCGTCAAGTTTCTTTACCTCGTTTTCTCATTGCTCTTTCGATTGATGGCTTAGGGGAGGAAACAGCTTATTTGTTGGCCAACTATTTTGGTAGTTTAAATAAAATTCAAGCGGCAGCCCAAGCGGTTAACGGCGCTGAAAAAATGATGCAAATTTATGGGGTAGGTGAAATTTTGGCCGCTGACATGGTTAAATGGTTTGCTAACGAGCAAAACCTATCTCTATTGACAAAGTTATTAAAAAAAGTCGTAATTGAGCCATACGTGGCTTCTGGCGCCAATTCTTTAACTAATCCCCAAAATCACAATCTTGCAGTCTCGGGTAAGGTTTTCGTCTTAACTGGCACTCTACCAAACTTAGCTCGAGAAGCAGCAGAGCAAAAAATTCGTTTAGCGGGCGGAAAGATTTCCTCATCTGTTTCAACTAAAACCGATTATCTCTTGGCGGGTGATAAGGCTGGTTCCAAACTTACTCGTGCCAGACAATTAAAAATTAAGATTATTGATGAAGTTGAGTTCTTGACTTTTTTTTAAAAATGTTTTTATATTATCAAAGTTGAACAGTTCTTTTTATTAAAGTGAAAAAAGAAAAAAGAAAGGGGGTTGTATGAAACAAACGGTGACGAAGTCGCACTTCGTGCTTCAGTCGGCATCGAGTATGAATGTGTCTCAAGAGCTCTTGAACCACTTTGTGGACCGAGCTGTCTTGGTCGCGAAGAAGGAGTTGGGTCTGTTGCATTCAGAATTCTATACTTGGGTGCTGGATAGTATCATACCCAACGTCAAGAAAGAACAGGCTCGGGTCTTTGTCCTGTCTTATTACGGGATCATCCTGGGAGCCGCTTTTTGCGAAGTATTCTCCACGAGGCATAACAGCAGACTGTTGGTTTTTGCGGATGACGGCACGGGAGTGAAGATTGACCTCTCTCGGGTTAAGACCATGTTGGTCTCTGAGGGGATGAGGTGGTTGAAAACCACCACTCCTATTGTGGAGTTATCGGCTCAGGATCTTGAGCGCTTTTCGACTATAGCTGCTTGCTATCAGTGGCAACAGACTGGAGAGAAGAAGCTTGTTGATTCCACTGGTGGTTTGGCGCATAGGATCATTTTCAATGAAAAATAGAATTGATCAAGGCTGGATGTTGTTAAGCTTCCAGCCTTGCTTTTTTATTAGTTTTAGCTTACAATTATAAGCACATTACTAATTTTAATTTTAAATTTATGGAACAGGAACAAAAGACAAATCAATTTAATAATACTGGGGCTGATATTAAAAAACACTATTTTGCTGGCAGTCACGGGGCTGGTAAGGTGGTAATTGGTATTTTGGTAGTTTTTTTAATTGTATATGTTGGAGTGCTGATTCGTAAAGAATTAAAAAATACTAATCCAAACCTAACCGCCATCTCAGTTTCCGGAACTGGTGAAGTTTTAGGAATTAAACCAGATATTGCTACTTTTTCCTTTTCAGTTCGCAAAGAAGCTAAACAAGCTGTAGATGCCCAGAAACAAGCTACTGAAATTTCTGATAAGATTTTAGCCGCCGCTAAGGAATATGGCGTAGAAGATAAAGATATTAAAACAACCTATTACAGTTTGTCACCACGTTATGATTATTTACAGAGTGTCGGACAGGTTTTTCGTGGTTATGAAGTAAACCAAACTTTTGAAGTTAAGGTGCGAGACCTAGAGAAAGTTGGAGAAATTTTGGTTAAGGTAACTGAAGCTGGAGCTACTAATGTAGACGGACCAAGTTTTACTGTTAACGAACAAGACGAAAAGAAATATGTAGTGGAAGCAAGAAATAATGCAATTGATCGTGCTAAGGAAAAAGCTCAACAAATTGCTGATGGCCTAGGGGTAAAATTAGGTAAAATTACTAGTTTCTCAGAAGATGAAAGTTACAGCTATATCCGCAAAGAAATGTATAATGCATCTATGAGTTTTGCTGATACCACAGCTGGCTATGGTGCCGCACCGAGTTTACCAGCGGGTGAAACTCAAATTTCCCGAACTGTCTATCTTAGTTTTGAGGTTAAATAAAATAGCTAAATTTTAATTAAAAGCTGTTTATCCCCAAGGTAAACGGCTTTTAATGTCGTTGAAAAAAAACACAAAAAATGTTAATACATATTGAAAGTGAGAAAACAACAAAAGTATATTTTCTTGTTGGATGTTCTAGCCTTGTTATCATGTTTATGGCTGGCTTTGGTTTTGCGTCATTTTGATTTTTTGGTCTGGGGTGAATTTCTTAACCTAATTTTGCCGTTCGCTGTTTTGTTTGTAATTTACTTATTTGTTTTTTACTTATTTGGGATATATGACCACCAACAATACACTTCTCTTAGTAATATTTTTAATAAATTAGTTTATCTACATACTTTTAACTTATTGCTGGGAATCACTTTATTTTATTTAGTGCCTTATTTTGCAGTTCAGCCCAAAACCATTTTAATTATTGTAATTGGGCTTTCGCTGGCCTGGTTTTGTTTTAGTAGATTATACTTATTGCCACTTTTGTTGGGGCAAAAGAAGAAGACCTTAATCTTGGCGGAGGGTAGGGCGGTGCAAGAATTATTAGAGTCAAAAAATAATTTTTACTTTAATTTTGATTTTGAAGTAGCTAACTTAAATTCTCCTACAGAAATATTTAATAAAATTAAACAAGATAAGGTTGAGGTTTTAATCTTAGATTTTCAGCATCAGTTTGTAAAAAATCATCTGGCTGATTTATATCATCTTTTTTTTAGACATATCGTCTTTTTAGATTTAGTTAAATTTTATGAAGATTATTTCGAACGAGAACCAATCACTTTATTATCACCCAATTGGTGTCTCAAGAAAATTGATAATTTTATTGGCACGATACATGATAAGATAATGCGGATAATAGATATTGTAGGGAGTTTGTTGTTGTCATTGGTCGCAATTTTATTTTTACCTTTTATCGTTTTAGCGATTAAGCTGGATGACGGCGGAAGGGTTTTTTTTAGTCAAGAACGAATAGGTCAAAATGGTAGAAAAATAAAAATTTGGAAGATTAGAACGATGACTTTTATTGATGAAACCATGGGGGAATTAAAAAATCAGAATACACGAGTGGGTAATTTTTTACGTAAAACTCGTTTGGATGAGTTGCCACAGTTGTGGAATGTGTTTAAAGGAGATTTGTCTCTAATCGGGCCACGACCAGAGCGCCCACAGGCAGTAGAAATTTATGCCCAAAAAATTCCTTATTATAATGTGCGCCATTTGGTGCGTCCGGGACTGTCTGGCTGGGCCCAGCTCAACCAACAAAACCACCCACACCAGCAATTAGATGTTGAAGCTACCGAAGAAAAATTATCTTATGATTTATATTATATCTCTCATCGTTCACTTTGGTTTAACTTGAAAATTGCTACTAGAACTCTTTTAGTAATTTTGCGCCAAGAGGGTAAGTAATTTTTAGTGTCCAATCAATTCTAGTGCATACATTACTAAAATTCCTAAAATAAATACTAAGAAAGTGCCGGCTGATTTTTTGAGATCTGTTTCTTTGCGTATTTCTGGCATCAAGTCAGAAGCGGCGATGTAAACAAAACCTCCTGCAGCAAAGGGTAGTAGGTAGGGCAAAATATTACCAATTTGGGCAAAGAAAAAATATCCTACCAGTCCACCCAAGACAACTGTGAGGGCCACTAAGTAATTTACCAACAAAGCTTTTTTACGGTTAAAGCCGGCGTGAACCAAAACACCATAATCACCAATCTCTTGTGGTATTTCGTGAATAGCCACAGCTAGTGTGGTGGCGATACCCAAATTAAAATCCACCATAAAGGTGCTAGCAATTACCAAACCATCTATAAAATTATGAATACTGTCGCCAACGAGATTCATGTAGCCAAAAGTGTGAGTTGAACAATTGTCTTTATGACAATGTTGCCAATGGAAAAGTTTTTCAATTAAGAAAAAGGTGACAAACGAGATTAGAAAAACCGTAAACATAGTTTCTGCCGCAAGTGCTTCAGTAGCCTCAGGCATTAGATGCAAAAAAGCACCTCCCATCAGTGCACCTGCGGAAAGAGCGACAAGAAACATTGTGATTTTCGATAAAATTTCTTTTTTCAAAAAAATAAATAATACCGCCACCCATACGCAAAGGGTTATTACAAAAGTCCCGACAATTATCATTAACAAAGTAAGCATACTACTATTGATGTTTAATAATTTTAATCGCTTTACCGTTTGTAAGGGCATCGGCGATTTTCTTATAAGCAGAGTACAATATTCTCTGATAGGTGCTGGTTGAAGTATTCATCTTTTCGGCCGCTATTTGTTGATCCATATCCTCGGTATGACGGAGTCTGTAAGCTTCAATTTCCTCAAGTGAAAGTTCTACGATTTGTAAATCACGCATAGGAACCCCTTGTGGCTTGAAATATATTATATCCGGTTCAAATTTTATTGTTTTGCATAAGCAATGTCTTGGTCTTGGCATAAATATTGAAAAATTATAGCAAATTTGATATTCTTTATC
>CAYWWA010000008.1:9109-24733 GCA_964462115.1 uncultured Candidatus Saccharibacteria bacterium | reverse complement strand
TCACGCTTTAAATTGGCAGTAAATTTCTGGATAAATTTCTCTGCTGACCCACTGCCCATCACATCAATTATGAGTTTAGGTTGGTCTTTGGGTGACAGACCAGAATTTTTTCTGGCTTCTTGCACTGCTCGGAACAATTCTCGATAATCACCTTCTTCTTTTAGATCATCAGTTAATTCAGTGTCCAATACTACCCTCTCTCCTTCGGCTAATTTTTCTGCTACCACTAATTTAACATTCACCTCGTCTTGTATCAACTTAAGCAACTCCGGCACTACTAAAATTCCACTAGTCTCGGCCACACTTAACTTAGCAAGCGGTTGTCGCACTTTAATATTAGCTTTATCTCGCTCTTTCAAAGCTAAGGCTACAATCTCTCGCAGCTCTTTCATCTGCTCCAACAACTGTTTATCTGGAGACCAATCTTGCTTGCTTTCGCCAAACTCATGATCGGTATAAGTTTTATAATGTTTAGGCCAAGCTGATAAATTCACACTCTCTTCATCTTGCTCCTCTTTAACTGCTTGCCAAATCTCTTCACCTAAAAACGGCATTGAAGGGGTAATAATTTTAGCGAAAGTATAAAGCACAAAACGCAAAGTAGCCATAGCTTCTTTAGCATCGCTGCCACCATTTTTAATTCGCTCCCGACTACGTCTCAACCACCAATTAGACAGATCTTCTACAAAATCACCTACCCCACGTAAAGCGTTATCTATTTCATATTTTTCAAAACCATCAGTCATTTCCGCTCGCAATTGTTCCAAACGTTCTAAAATCCAAATATCCAAAAGGTTTTGGCTTTTTGTATTTCTTAGTAATTGTGTATCTGAATAAAGCTCCCAAAACGACACCACATTTTTCATTCGCAGCACAATCTTTTTATGCAACTCGTCCACTTCTCGTTCAGAAAAACTTAAATCTTCCGACCGCGCCAACGGCGAAGCCATTAAATAAAATCTGATTACATCTACTCCGTATTTATCAAACAACAGTCTGGGATCAGGAAAGTTATTTTTAGACTTACTCATTTTGCTTCCATCTTCAGCTAAAACTGTACCAGTGGAAATAACATTCTTGAAAGCGACCGAATTATTAAGCAAATTACCTAAGGTGTGAGTGTAATAGAACCAAGTTCTAGTTTGGGCGATATATTCTGCGATAAAATCAGCAGGATAATGAGTCTCACAAAACTCTTTATTCTCAAACGGATAGTGATTAGAAGCAAAAGGCATTGAACCAGATTCAAACCAACAATCAATCACCTCTGGAATACGATGGTAAAATTCACCTTTATCATTTTGCCAAGAAATATCATCGGTGTATGGGCGATGAAAATCTAATTCATAGTTTTTATTATGAGGAATTGGGGCAAAATCTATTTTAATTAAACCAGCGGTATCCACCAGTAGTTTGCCATCAGCATAATCAGATAAAAATTTAGCTAAACACTCTGCTTCACTGCAGTCTGAGATCACCTTCATCATAGCAATCGGCACAAAATGAGAAATTAACAAAACATTTTCCTGGTCTAACTCAGCATCAAGTTGATAGAGGAACTCACCAACTCGTCGTTTAATCTCAATTAAATTTTCGGCATCCTCAGCAATTTTATCAGCAAATTTATTGGTAAAATCACCATAAAATTCATGATATTTTTTCTCAGTTTGTCCATTAAAAGAGCCAGTATTTATTTCACCAATTCGAGCATCATAGATAATTTTTTCTGGGTCTAATCCAAGTTCCCTCGCTACAATTTCCGCCGTCTCCTTAGTGCGAACAAAAGGTGAACAGATAATCTTAGTAATTTTTTTATCTCGCAAAGTCTGAGCTGTTAACTTAACATCTGCCTTACCTTTTTCAGTTAAATGGTGAGGAAAATCTGGATCACTACTGATAACCTTAGCAATATTATGCTCGCCCTCACCGTGACGCATGGCATAAAAATTATTAGTGCTTTTTGTCTTTTCTCTCAATTCATCCAGCGACCCTAAACAAACCACCTCCCCTGTCTTTTCATTTTTCCAAAATGGCAAAGGAGAAGCCCAAAAACGATTACGAGAAATTGCCCAATCGGGAGCTCCTTCAATAATATTTTTGAACCGACCATTTTTGAGGTGGGCTGGCACCCAGTTGACTTCCTGATTTAAAGCCAAAGTTTTCTCTTTATCTTTCTGGATATCAATAAACCACGATGGAATTGCGTAATAGATAATCGGCGTCTCGCAACGATAACAGTGTGGGTAAGAGTGGATTATTTTTCGCTTTTCAAATAATTTACCATGATGCGCTAAGTGTTTAATTACTTCAATATCTCCCGCTTGGTGTTTATTAGGTTCCTCCTTAGTATCCTTGGGTTTAGCTGTCATACCTGCGAACTCCACCACTTCTTCCTTAAATTTTCCAGTTTTATCAATATGATGGACAATTGGCAAATCATATTTTCTAGCCAAAGCCAAGTCATCTTCCCCAAAAGCGGGAGCAATATGCACGATACCGGTACCGTCGGTGGTAGTGACAAAATCAGCAGCATAAATTTTCCAACCATTTTCCACGTGCTTTAATTGTTCTTGCTGATAATAGTGAGTAAAGGGTGGTAAATACTTTTGCCCCACTAAATCACGACCAAAAACCTTACCCACAATTTCAAATTGTTTTTCTTTACCATCGGCAGTTTTTAAAGCATCAGCCAATCGTTCTTTAGCGATAATATAGATTGCGCTGGTTTCGTCATTGTTAAGTTTAATTTTAGCATATTCAATTTCTGCCCCTACCGCAAGGGCAGTGTTACCAGCTAAAGTCCAAGGAGTGGTCGTCCAAGCAATTAAAATTTCTTGAGGATTTTCTAATAAAGGAAATTTGACGAAGGCTGAAATATCAGTGATATCTTTATAGGAATTATCCATGGCAATTTCCGCATTAGAAATTGGAGTTTCGCAACGCGGGCAATAAGCTAAGACCTTCACACTTTCGTAAATTTTGCCTTCGTTATTGAGTTTTTTCAAGGCCCACCATACACTTTCAATGTATGAGTTGTCTAAGGTTTTATATGAATTATCAAAATCAACCCATCTCCCGAAACGATTAATAATGTCACGCCAATAATCTACAAAAGTAAAAACTTGCTCTCGCGCTATTTCGTTAAATTTTTCAATCCCAATTTCCTCAATCTGTTTCTTACCAGAAATACCAAGTTTTTTCTCCACAATATTTTCAATCGGCAGCCCGTGACAATCCCACCCCCATCTTCGCAGCACCCGAAAACCTTGCATGGTTTTATATCGGGGAATTAAATCTTTATAAGCGGAGCAAAGTAAGTGCCCGTAGTGCGGAGTGCCAGTCGCAAAAGGCGGTCCATCAAAAAAGACAAATTCGCCTTGCGGAGCCTTTTTTTCAATTGATTGTTTAAAGGTATTGTTTTCTTGCCAAAATGCTAAAACTTTTTCTTCAGCTAAAGCTGTCGCTGACTTTGCCACAACTTTATCTTCATTGTGGGCTTGATTTTTCAATTTCATATCGGCGTATTATAGCAAAAAATGCTAAAAAATAAAATATATCATATGTGATATATTTTATTTTTAATTAAATTATTCTTCATAAAAATATGACTGTTCTATCCCCTTAAAGATGACATCACGATTTTCAACTTCATCAGTTAAATTATTTTGCAGTAAGGTACGAATTTCTAAATCGTTAACTGGGCTTCGCTCCATCGCCGAGAGATAATCTTGTTTGTCAATCTTTTGCCAATTTATAACCATCTTAATTCTATTTTTCAAAATTAAATCCAACCAAATTCTGGTTGCCCGACCATTTCCTTCTAAAAACGGGTGAGCGATATTCATTTCAACATACTTAGCAACAATTTCTTCAAAATTGCTTTCTGGCATTTGTTCAATTTTGATTAAAACATCTTGTAAATATAATAAATTAGCAAATTTAAAATTACCTTTGCTAATATTTTTTTCACGAATTTGACCAGCAAAATCGTAAAGTCCTGCAAAAAGTTTTTGATGAATTTGCTGCAATCCTTTTATGGTGCCAGACTCAACCTGATTTATTTCCCCACTTTCAAAAAGCTGTTTAGCGTTATCTAAACTTTTTTGGTCAATTGTATGGGTATCCAACATAGAATCTATTATACCATATTTTTTGAATAAAAATAGCGTAATTTTTGTAAAACTAACCCCCTAAACAATCTTCACAAAATGAATCTTGCCTTTTTGCAAGACTTGGCCTTTCTGTAGCATTAACTTCTCGTCAGTTACCACTACACCATCAACCTTAATCCCCTTTTGTTCTAAAACTCGCCGTGCCTCTGATTTAGAACTAACAAATTTGCTTTCTAATAAAACTGATAATAGATCATAGTTTTGTGGAACTAACTCTGCTACATCACTTGGTATTTCTTTATTGGAAAAAGTGCTAATAAAATTATTGTAAGCTTTTTGGGCTAGGTCTATGCCATGATAGATGGTCACAATCTCCTTAGCTAATCGCAATTTTATATCTCGTGGGTTAGCTCCTTTCTGCAATTCATTTTCAATGCCATCAATTTCATCCATGGATAAATAAGTGCAATCAATAAAAACTTGCATAATCGCCTCATCTGGTAGATTCATTACCTTGCCGAACATGTTTTCGGCAGTTTCATCTAAAGCAATCCCCGTCCCCAACGACTTACTCATCAACTTTTCACCCGTGACTGGATTTTCTAACAAGGTAGTAGACATCACAAATTTATCCCGTTTTTGATAATTTTTAACTAGGGTTCGTCCCGCCAACATGTTAAAGGTCTGATCAGTGCCCCCAATCTCTAAGTCCACTTTTAATGCCACCGAATCATAGCCCTGCATCAAGGGATAGAAAAACTCATGCACATAAAGTGGTTTATTCTCTTTAAGTCGTTTTTCAAAATTATCTCGTTCAATCATTTGTTGTACGGTAAATTGTGAAGCCAGTTCCAACAAATCAGAGAATTTGAGTTTGCCTAACCATTTAGAATTAAAAACAAAATCAATTGGATTTTCTTTATCGTCAAAAGGCAAAATTTTACCAATCTGAACTTTAAAAGTTTTAAGATTTTGTAAAACTTCTTTTTTAGTCAACTGTTTACGAGCTGAATTTTTATCAGACGGATCACCAATCATGGCGGTAAAATCACCCACTAAAACAATAATTTTATGACCTAATTCATGTAAACGTTTCAAAATAATGTAATTGGTGCTGTGTCCCAGGTGGGCGTAAGTGGCGGTAGGATCAATTCCCATATAAACACGGAGCTGTTTGCCAGACATTAATTTCTTCTTTAAGTCTTCCTTACTAGGATAAATTGTATTAACAGAACGAAACAAGATTTCTTCTATCTTTTTTTCATCAACAACTACCTTGGTTTTTGGTTTAAATAAATTAAATATCATAGCTATAATATAGCATAAAATAGGAACAAAAACATTATTTATTATAAATGCTTTTAATAAATTATTTCATTCTAAACCTATTCTGCGTTGTATATTTTGTATTTATTAGCTCATGATCTTCATTGCCTTTTTCGCTTTTTATGATAGTATCAAATGATTATGCAATACAAATCAAGTTTAGAAAAATTACCCAACTCCGAAGTATCAGTCAAAGTGGAAGTGGAGTGGGCTGAATTAGCAAAAAAATTTCAAAAAACCTTAAAAGATATTCAAAATAATGCCGAAATTGAAGGATTTCGTAAAGGTAAAGCTCCAGAAAAAATTATCTTAGAGAAGTTCGGCGAACTATATATTTTAGGTGAAGCAGCCAATGATCTAATTGAAGATCTTTATCCACAAATCTTAGACGAACATAAGTTAGCAGCTATTGGTTATCCGGAGATTCAAATTACTAAAATTGCTAAAGATAATCCTTTGGAATTTACAGCTAAAATAGCTCTCTTACCAGAGGTTAAATTACCAGACTATAAATCTATTGCAACAAAAATAGCTAAAACCAAAAAAGAACAAGCTGTTGAAGACAAGGAAATTGATGAAACTATTGAAGAAATCCGCAAGCAACGCGCCCATCAAAAATTGCATGCTGACGGCAGCGAACATAAGGCTGAGGAAAAATTAGATTTAGAAGAAGTTAATGACGAATTTGCTAAACAACTTGGAAAATTTGAAACTGTGGACGAGCTGCGAGCTAAAATTAAAGAGAATGTCTTAGCTGAAAAGAAAATGCGAGAAGTGGAACGAGTTCGTTTGGAAATCGTAGAGAAAATTATTGCTGAAAGTAAGTTGGAAGTGCCAGAAGTTTTAGTTAAAACCGAATTGGAAAAAATGTTGGGACAATTTAAAGAAGACATTACTAGACACGGTTTGAAACCAGAAGAATATTTGAAACAAGTTGGCAAAACCGAAGAAGAGCTAAGCAAAGAATGGAGACCAGAAGCTGAGAAAAGGGCCAAACTTAATATCGTGATAGTTGAGATTGCTAAAATTGAAAAAATTGAAAGCGATCAAGCTGAATTAAATAAACAAGTAACAGAATGGAAAACTTATTACCCTGATATCACCGAACAACAAATCAGATTTTACCTGGGCAAGGTGCTATTAAACGAAGCGGTCTTTAAGTGGTTGGAAGAGCAAAAATAGGAAAATAATTTAAATAAAAAAAATATATCATATATGATATATTTTTTTTATATCTTAAATTAAATCAAATATTTTAACTTGATCGCCAAGCTTAATTTCATTCTGCTTGACCCAACCCGCTGGCACTTCTAAAACATATTTAGATAAAACCTGCTGACCAAAAAATTGACTTTGGGCGGGATTAAGATAATTGTAGCTTTCTGGTAAAACTTGTTCAGCAATTTCTACCACTTGGAAGCTTTGATCAAAGAAAATAATATCAATCACTAAATTCATATCTTTCATCCAAAAACTATGTTGGGACTCAGTAGGAAATTCAAACCACATCCCAGTATTTGGCTCCAAACTTATCCTACCCGACAAACCCAAAGAAGTTTTGCAGGTATCATCAGCAACTTCTATCAAGACAGTTGCTCTGTTTTCATTTTCTACTACCAAATTTTTTTGGTAGTAATTTCCACAACTACCAACTAAATCTTGACCGTAATAGATTCTGCTATCATAAGTTGAGGCAGGATAAAGCCACCAAACCAAGACGGCAACTGCCAACAAAAAAAACAAAATTGATAGTATTTTTTTCATAAAAATATTATACCATAGCACAAAGACATTGAAAATAGTAATTATATATATTATTAAAAGCTAAAACATTTTCTTAATCTCCAAACACATAAACATCGGGATTTCTTTTCTGGCCACGTCCTCAGCTTTCTGGCGGGGGCCGTTTCCTGATTTTTTATGCGAAATCCACTCTTCCAACCTCATCACTTGTAAATTATTTTTAACTAAACTTTTAAAATAAACTTGTAACGGTCGGTGAAAAGAATAAGTTTTTTGGCTCTTTTGCTCCTTACTTGGTTGCATTAAAATGGAAATTTCTGTCTCGCTCATATATCTCTCCACTTTCCTAGACTGCACTTTTTTTTGTTCATCAAAATTCCAATCGGAAAATTGAGGAATGCGAAAACATGGATGATTTAAGACTAAAATTAAACTGCCGTTCGACTGCAACTTCTGCTCCACCGCAGCAAAAACCTGATCTAAATTTTTAATATTTTGAATAGCTAAAATACAAATAATTTTATCAAATTTTTTACCATTTAAAACACTCAAGTCATCAGCTGAGGTGATAAAATATTCTTCATTGCTACCAGCGCTTTCTCGAGCAAGTTTAATTAGATCTTGACCTAAATCTACTCCTGTGATTTTTGCACCATTTTGAGCTAAGATATGAGCAAAAAAACCAGAGCCACAGGCTAAATCTAAAATCTCCCTCCCTGATACTTTTCCTAAAAGACGTAATAAATTCGGTAAAATGACTTGTTGCTGATAGCTATCTTCATCAGTAATGGTTTGCTGATACCAGTCTGCCACCTCTCCCCAATCAGTTTTTGGCTGAGTCATTTTATTTAATTAAATCAATAATTTTAGCTAATTCTATTTCTAAGTTTTGACGACTGGCCTCATTAACAATTGTCCAATCAGCCACGGTAATCGGCCCAGCCTGATGAAGATTTTCAATTTGGGCTTTATCACGTGACAATAAGTCTTCCCTAGAAAGTGGGCGAACCGGTCGATTGACCATACGAGCAATCCGAGTTTCAGGTGAGGAATAAATCGCTAAAACTTTAAAACTATCACCAAATTCTTTTTTAAAAACTTCGTATTCCTCCCAAGAATACAAACTCTCCACCAAGACATTACCTTGTTCAAAAAATTCTTTAACTTTAGGTAAACTTTTAATAGCGTAAGCTGCCATACCAAACTCAGCCCGCAAGGCTTCACGAGTTTTTCGCTCGTTAGCTTCATTGACCTCTAATCCCTGTTTTTTCATTTCCTCAAAAGTAGCATCGCCAAGATAAACTTTGGGCCAGTGGGTTTTTTGTATCAAGAGATTGATAGCTTCGGTCTTGCCGGCTCCCGCTAAACCGACTACAGCTAAAATAATTTTTTTTGTCATAAAAATATTTTAGCATATTTTGCTTTTTGAGTACAAGATAATAAAGCCGCATTTTCGCTTTGCAAAAATGCGGCTTTATTTCCCCACCATATTATTCCAACCTTATTTTAATTCACTAATCCTGGTCTTAATCTTATTAATCAAATCAACAATAGAATTTCTAATTCCATCCAAATTAACTGTCGAATCGCCTTTAACAACACCACCAACAACTTGACTATTGATAGCACTGGAAAGAGTAAACATTCCCGAACCATTAAAATCTTCATTGGCAACGTTTTCTTGATTAGAGATGACAACTTTATATAAACCATCTTCAAAGTTACGAGGATCTAAGTAAAATAACACTGCAAAATAATCACCAGACCCCACCATCTTACCAGTTCTATCAACCGGAACCGCCAACCTAACTGGTAAAACACTTAAATCCTTATTTGCTTTTCCATTATATAACGCCACAAAAAATGTATTATTGTCATTATTAACATTATTATTTTGCAGTCTTATCCAATCTTCTTTACTAATCATAGCACCAAGCAATATATTAGAATCTATTAAAGGAGATATATCCAATCCAATCTTACCTGATTCTGAAAAATAGCCAACACTCGAAACTGATACCACCACCTTCTCTACTTTTACCTCGTTACTCACTACTACACCTATACTAATCAAATTTTGATATTTGCCATAAAACTCCAATGAGGCACTGCCTGATGGAAAACCAACTGTTGAAGATATAATTTTATAAGATGCCTCATTTTTACTTTTACTATATCTCTCCAAACTTAGTCCTAAACTATAAGGAGTTGTACACTCAATTTTAGGGTTATCACCACTACAACCTACGACCTTGAACAAGTGTGCATTTTTGATATCATCTTCTGCAGGGATATTATCAAACTTAACGGTAATGATTTTAGATGTGTCGTTCAAATCAATAACTGCAGGATCAACTGAGATAATTTTGGGATTTATTTCTTGTTCAGCATTATCTGATAATAAATTAATTATAATTTTTATTGAAGATTCACCCAAAAATCCATTAGCTGGTAAGATATTATTTTCTTTTTGGAATTGTATTAAACTTTGTACTAATAAATCTATTTCACCAGCATAAAATTGTTTTTGATTAAAATTCGACAAACCAAGAAATTCTGCCAAAGCACAAGAATCAGCTAAAGTGCTTAAATTAGTTTGATATGAACCAATAAAATTTATTTCACTATTCTGAAATGTATAGTTTTTTTCTTTGATGGCAAGTTTTCCCTTTAAGCACGTCAGAGCCTGTTGTAACGAACTTAGCTCTTCGCCACTTTCACCATTTTTAATTTTATTATTTATACTTTCTCTAGTTTCTTGATCCAAAACACCTTTAGTGAGTCTGGAAGCTGTTTCACTCACACCTTTATATTCATCCAAAGCTATTTGTATCTCCCCTCCTTTTGCGTTAACTCCAAAAAATTCCGCTAAAGCACAAAAATCGCTAACCTTTGATAAGGTACTTATAAAAGCGGCTGATAAAATTTGCTCACTGCCGCTACTAATTATTACATCATCTTTAAAAACATATGTTTTATCTAAAATACCATTTTTTCCCGCTGAACACGCAGATGATATTTGTTCTGCTGTTGCTTTTTTTTCTTCTCCTTTTTTATACACTGTAACTTCACCACAAAGATAAATATAATTATCTATATTGATATAGGTGTCATATTTTCCAGCCGAAGTAAAAGATTTGCTAAAACTATATTTGGATTTTCTGGCATTGGCGGACAAGATACTTGTAAGGTTTGTTTCACGACCAGATTGATTTTTCTTAACATAAAATAAAGGATAGGTTGTTTTTCCCTTACTATCTACTTTTTTATTTAACACTCCGTCACCGTCACCATCTGTTAGAGTCCAGGTAATTTTTTCCCCAACCTCCACTGCAGTCTTATCTACTGAACAAACTATACTTTGTGTTTGTGGTAATGACGCTGTAACCGTGTTGTTTGTTTGGGTACTTTTTGTTCTGACTCCAAACAACACATGGTTACCATTACCATCATTAGTGTTAACTACACAGGTATCAAAGGTACCAAAGTTGCTTTGAGGACAGGTAGTAATTTGGGCTGGACCGTTTCCTGTAAATCCTTTCATTTCTAGTAATACAACTGAAGATATTTCAGCTAGATTTAATCCAGCTTGAATTAGATGATTACCAATGTTACCAGCACAACCATTTTGAGCACAGTTATCGAAACCGTTATTAAAGTTTGTATATTTAGCAACAGATAAATCGCCAGTAAAAGTAGTTCCAATAGCTGTAGATTCTTGTGTTGTTGCGTAATAGGTTTGAGAATAGGTTTGAGCTACTAACACCCCAGTACCAGACGCTAATAAAAAAGCCACCGTAAGTATTTTTAAAATATTTCGGTTAATTAATCTGATAATCATTTTGTTTATTTTGGGTTATTAATAATAATTATTGAATTATAGCTGAGACGCATAACCATAATCAATAAATATGTGTATAACCAAAGTGGTAATGAAATTGAAAAATCCAGATTTATTTACAAAATCTGGATTTTTCATCTATTATTGTTAAACCAATTTAGCTTACTTTTTCTTCTGCCACTTATATAAAGTTACCAAAAATGGTGAACCCAAGAAAACTGAAGAATAAGTTCCAGCAATTACTCCTATAATCAAAGTCATCGTAAACCACCGCACCGCTTCTCCACCAATAAAGAATAGCGCAAACAAAGCAAACAATGTAGTGAGAGAAGTATTGAAAGAGCGAGCTAGGGTATCACTAACACTCAATCCCACGATTTCTTCAAAATCAGCTGAGTGATCACGACGCAAGCGTTCACGAATTCGATCAAATACTACAATAGTATCATGCACCGAAAAACCCAATACAGTCAAAATTGCCGCCACAAATAAGGTATCTGCTTCGGCTCCCCAAAAGTGACCCAAGAAAGCATAAACTCCCAACGGAACTATTAAATCGTGAGCCAAAGTTAACAGCGTAACCATGGCATATTTCCACGATGAAATTTGTCGCGAAACTTGACGGAAAGCATAAGCAATAAACAAAACGATACAAACCATCACAAAAATAATTGACCAAACCGACTTACGCAAAGTCTCTTGACCCAAAACTGGCCCCAGAGATGAAAATTGCACCACTTCAAAACCGCTTGGCTGAAGATTTTTGATAGCAAGTTCTAAACTATTTCTTTCCTCATCATTCAACTCTCTAGTCTTGATATCATAACCATTGTTACCCACCGCTCGCACCTGAGCTTCAAAATTCAAAGGGTCAACCACCTCTCGCACCTCACTAATTGCCGGCAACATCACCACCGCAGTAGTTTTTGACTCTACGTTATCAGTTGATGACGCGGTAACGTCTGAGTTGTCTATAGCTACCCACTGCACCTGTAAATCAGCTCCGCCCTTGAAATCTATCCCGACATTTAAACCATATTTAATTAAACCAATCGCCGCCGTGGCAATAATTAGGAGCGACAAGATATAAAAGAAAGTTCTATGTTTTACAATCCACATAATTTTATTTTTGATTACTAATAACTTTACCAGTATTAAAACCAGCACTAAACAAAAATCGGCTGAAAGCTGTATCATTCATTTTTAGCGATAACAGCAAGGTGCGCGAAATTGTAATGGCGGTAAACATCGAGATCAATACACCAATTAAGAAGATTAAAGCAAAACCTCTGACCACATTGGTGGAAGAAAAATAATACAAAATCACAGAGGTAATAATAGATGACAAGTTGGAATCACGAATTGAAGCCCAAGCTCGTCCAAAACCATCTTTAACCGCTGTTTCTAATTTACTTCCCTTCTTTAATTCCTCTTTAGTTCGCTCAAAAATTAAAATGTTAGCATCCACGGCCATACCAATCGATAGAATTAAACCGGCAATACCAGCGGAGGTAATTGTTACTCCAATCAATTTGAACACTACTAAGTTTAGAATAATATAAAGGGCTAAAGCGACAGCGGCAATCAAGCCCGGCAAACGATACCACAGCACCAAGAAAATAGCGATTAAAACAAAAGCCCAAATACCAGCTAAAATTCCGCTCTGCAACATACCACTACCGAGCGAGGCACCAATCAGTTCAGTCGAGATAGGTTTAGATAACGGCACAGGTAAGGCGCCAGAATTCAACTCACGCACCAACTCTTGAGCTTCCTGTCGGCCAAAACTACCAGTAATTACCGCTTCGCCATTAGTAATGGCGGAGTTGATAGTCGGAGCAGTCAAAATTTCTCCATCTAAAAATACTGCCAACTGTTCACCGATATGGTTTTTAGTGATTGAAGCAAATAACTCTTTACCTTCATTATCAAATTGTAAACCAATGGCAATTCCATTTAATTGGTCGCGTTGCAAGGAAGCACGGTTCAAATATTGACCAGTCAGGCCAGTATAAACGTAAAGTTTTGATAAATCCAAACTGTCAGTGCTGGTCGCAGTGGCTATCACCTGATTATAATAATTTGCATCTTGTAAGCGAAATTCCAGGTTGGGTGTACTACCAACAATTTCAATTGCTTTTTCTACTGAATCCACCCCAGGAATCTCTACCACTAAACGATAAGTATCAGCCACCTGTTGTGATTGCACTACCGTTTCAGCTAAGCCCATGGTGTTAACCCGATTTTCAATCGTGTTCACCAATGATTCCATAGCGGTAGCAATTTCAGCTGAAGGTAAATTAGATACATCAGCTTGATATACCAAACGAACACCACCATTCAAATCTAAACCATAATTAAAGGGCAAACGGCTCAACCAGCCTACCTGTTCGGTTTCGGTCAAAAACAGACCATAACCTAATAATGCTCCTACGAGCAATAACACAGCAGCCCAAATTCGTGTTTTTGTCATAATGGGCTCAATTATAACGATTTTGCGAAAATATTAAACTTGATTTTTTTAGTAAAATATGATATAATTAAAAGAGTATGGTTAAGGTCTATGAATAAGATTAGCGTGATTCTGCAGCAAAAGAATAGTGGCTTAGACGTCATCATGTCCAGACAATGCTCTATACAGCAATTCAAAAGCCTGACCCCGTTCTACTACTGCTTATGCTAACAAGTTGATAACTAAGAGTCACAACTGTGCTATTAACTTTTTACTGATTTTATTTTGGTGTCGCTTGCCTGCTTAGTTAACATCGCCTACTTTATTCAATTTGTAAATTTTTGACATCGCAAAATTATTTATAGATTGATAGAGTTAGCTATTCTAACGTTCTTCAAAAGAGGAGAAAAAATGATCTTGGATAATATTATGGTTGCGGAGAGAGCGAAAGACTTTTTTCCGGTTTTTGTTATACTCGTAGTCGTATTGCTGGGTGCAGCCATCACAAGTATATTTTATTCAGATTAAATAGTCACTCGTATTTGTATCTTTTGATATAAATACGAGTTTTTTATTGATATCAAAACACTTATAGATATAGATTTTATAGGTGTTTTTAAATTTGGAAAAACTTAGTTTAGTATTAAAGATTTTTATTACTATCTACCCCGCCTTTTTTATTTAACAAAGTATCAATCCGGTTGATATCCCGCGGGAACAAACAAGCTTCTTTAACATTATTCAATCCTAAAAATTTCTCAGTCAATCTTTCTAAGCCCATTCCCCAACCACCATGTGGAGGCATAGCATATTTAAAGGCTTGAAGATAGAATTCAAAATTTTCAGGTGGTAGGTTTTTATTTTTCATTCCTTCCAAGAGGTTGGCATAATCGTGTCGCCTCTGTCCACCGGTAGTAATTTCAATTCCCCTAAATAATAAGTCAAAACTTTTGGTAAAACCCTTATCGTTCTCATCTTCCATGGTGTAAAATGGGCGTTTGGAAACTGGATAATGAGTAATGAAAATAAAATCACTACCAAGCTCGGTTTTAGCATATTCGCACAACCACCTTTCGTCTTCTGGCTCTAAATCTGGTTCATTGGTTTTATCCGCACCAGTTTTTTCCAAAATCAATTTTTGAGCTTCACGTAATTTCATTGAAGGAAAAATCTCTGCATCAGGCAGCAATGGAAACTCGGCATTTAAAACCTTAAATTCATTTTGACACCTGTCTTTTAATCTGGCTAAAATAAATTGCAAACAAGCCGTTTCATATTTCATTAAATCGGTGTGGTCTTTAATAAAACCAAATTCAGCGTCAATCGTGGTGTATTCATTTAAGTGACGAGTGGTGGCGTGTTTTTCAGCTCGAAAAACATTGCCCGTATTAAAAACTCTTTCAAATACTCCGACCATCATTTGTTTATAAAGTTGCGGTGAAGTAGCGAGGTGAGCTTTTTGTCCATAAAAATAATCTAATTCAAACACATCACCGCTTCCCTCGGCATCATCACCAATTAATTTTGGGGCTTGGATTTCTACACAATCAATCGAAGTTAAATATTCTCGGTAAGCGTTGATGATTTCATGTTGGACTTTAAAAATAGCTTTTTCTCTATCTCGACGTAAGGTCACCGGACGATGATCCAATAAGGTGTCTAAATTAAAATCATCGTCCATCGCAAAAGGCATTTCCGCCGCTTTAGCTAAAACTTCAATGGTAAAAATCTCCATTTCAATATTACCGTTTTGTTTGTCGGCTTGGACATTTTTTTCTGGTCGCTGATTAATTTTTCCCCCAACTCGCACTACCCATTGAGTTCGGATCGGCTTAGCGATTTCAGCGGTTTCTTTTTGGTTGGGCAAAATCACTCCTTGGACTTTTCCACTGCGGTCAGAAAAATCAAAGAAAACTAATTTACCTTGGTCACGACGCACCTCTACTCGTCCCTCAATTACAACTTCTTCACCAATTTTGGTTCCTAAATTTTTAATTAATGTTCTGGTCATATATTTATATTTTTAATTTAATTTTATAATTTTAACTATTTTGACTTCCCCAGCTCTCAAAAAAATCACTAATATTTTTTACAATTTCTTCTACTTTTTCTCCACCATTCCACTTTCTTTCCAACTCCTCTATTTTTTC
>CAYWWA010000008.1:0-9009 GCA_964462115.1 uncultured Candidatus Saccharibacteria bacterium | reverse complement strand
TTTTTTATTTTTTAATTATTAATAAATTTTAGTGACATTTTATTTTATTAAATTACTTCGTTGCTTGAGACTAGCGAAATGTCTTTGGGTAGCTTGAGTAATTTGTTCATTTACCTTTTTCAAATCACCAAACTCCCGATATTTTTCCTGTGCGGAGGGCTGGGCAAAAACATAAAAATAATTTCTCAAACGCCAATCTTTAGGACCACCATCTGCTTTTTGCTCATTGGCTAGGGCCACAATCTTTGTTATATCGATCTCATCATCGGCCGGATATTCAACAAGATAACGGCGGGCAAACTGACGAGCGAAGGCTGAAATCTCTCCTTCATCACTTAAATATTCAATCTGTCCTTTAGCGTCCAAAGCTAAAACTTCTGTTCCAAAATTATATAGGTGTTCCGTTTCATGATAAACAGTATCAAGTAAGTCTTCTTGCTGCTGCATCAATTCCGCAAAATTTTTTGACTTAATTATTCCACCCAAACCAATCCGGAGTCGTAAATCACTTTGACGCGAGTCAGAATCTTCACCTCTTTCAAAAACCACTTTTACTACCTCAACATCATCATCGGAATGAGGAATTTTGGCATCTAATTTGATATAGAAAGTTGGTTTCCTGCCACGACCATTAAGATCATTATTTTCTGGCCACTGCTCTTTCAAACTTGAAATAAGTTTATCAAAAATTTCACCCTCCCTCCATTTATGCTTGCTCTCTCCATCATCATTTGTTTCAAAAAAATCTGCAAAATTATCCTCGTTAATTCCAGCCAAAACAGCTCTGATTTTTTCTTCAATTTTTGCAGAAATAGCAAACTTAACATCTTCTTGTTGTGCTAAGAGTTGTTCTGGTGTTTGTTCTTTCTCCGACATGTTTGATTCTGTCTGTCCAGCATTATTTGATTTTGAAAAATTTTCTAAGCCCATAATTTTATTTTTTAGTCATCAATGATTTTTATAATTTTATGTTGTTATCCACCTGAGTTTTTCCGCCATTTTTTAATACCAAAAATTACTGCTAACGCCACCACAACCATGATAGCTAAGAGATAGATTAGATATAGATTGCTATCTTCACTCCCAATAGGCGCACCACAGTCACCATCCAAACACCACCGATCACCAACTAGGTGATACCGTGATCTTGCCCAACCACCAGTTTGCCTATCGCTTTCTACAAAAACAATTTCTCCAGTCAATATTTTTTCACTATCTAAATATTTAATCTTGAAAGAAAAAGGAATGTTTTTAGGTGTGGAAACAAACTGTGGCCATCGATTCGCAATATCTGGATTTGATTCCCATATTTGACGAAGTGCCTGTTCAGATAAAATATAATTTACATTTACGTAACCACATTTTTCTGGAAGAAATCCATCGCCGTCTAAATCTCTAAAACATTCATCTGATATAGAACTTGGGTGGTCACCGTCCCATAACCACTCAATGTGATTAGCTCTCTTAATGGCGAAACGAGGATTGTCCAAGTTATCTTCTGTGTAAATAAAAACTGGCTCATCGGTCAAATTACCTAATAAATAATTATCCAAGACTAAATAATCTGGTAGATTATCTATCTTGATAGTGCTGGTAAAAATAGACTCTGGCGCATTCATTGCAAAAGTTGGTGAAAAGAGAAATCCAAAAACCGAAACGGTAAAAAATATTTTTAGTAATTTTTTCATTTTTTATTTTTAGTATTTATTATTTCTAAATAAAAATCACTCCTCCAAACTCGTTCAATTAAAACAACTGAACAAATTTGCAGGAGCGATTTTAAGGGTCGCGGTGCCATCCTACTTGATTAACTTAATTTTTGCGATAACGGGCAAACCCGTGAGGTTCTAATCTATTGCATCTAGTAACAATATTTTCTTCCTCCGACTCCCCTGTGTCAACAGGATCATAGTCTTTCTCACTAAGAATAGCATCTTTTGCAAAAAGCGACAAATTTAGTTTATATGCTTACTAAGAAAAATATAAACAGTGAAAAAACCGAGTTCGGACCTCGGTTTTTTCATAATGAATGAATCGCATCTATAAGCGGAATTCTGTCTTCAACAAAAAATATTCTGTTGATGAATAATTATTTATCTGTCTTTGTCATTACTGACAAGATCAAGCGGCACTTTCATCACCTAATTTTTGCCAAAATTTTATAGTTTCAGCAAAAATTCGGTGATGAACACGGCCTTGCTCGGAGATAGGTTTTTAGCTGTTTCACCTTTGTGTTACCACAAAACTAATCCCGAAGGACTTCCTTGGCTTGCGCCTTAGACATCTCTGCTCGCAACCCTCACTATTCATCCAAATAGTGCGATGGGCGTTACCCACTACCTGACTACAAAATAATAAATTATTTTGTCCGAGTTCCGACTTTCCTCTAAATTATCTTTCAATAATTTAGTCAAATTATTCAATGCGACCCTCTTTTAATTATACCATATTTAGCTTAAAAATGCAAGCTTATATTTAGATTAAAGATCAAAAAACTTGGTAAAACCGACTTTTTCGCAAAAATATCGATCATGCGAAGCAACAATCAGGGTTCCTTTAAAATTTTTTAAAGCTTGCTCTAGTTCTTCACATACTTCCAGATCTAAATGATTGGTCGGCTCATCTAAAATTATACAGTTAGGTTTCTGCATCATTAAAACTGCAATTAGTAACCGAGAATATTCACCGGGCGATAGATTAGCAATAGTTTTTTTCAGATCTTCAGCGGATAAACGAAATTTACTAGCTTCCCAAAATATTTCGTTTTTATTTAGCCCAGTATTTTCTTCCATAAAGTCTAAAACGATTAGGCCGTCATTTTGAGTTTTTCGCTCTTGTGGAATGTAGCCAATTTTAACATTTTGACCCCGAATCAATTGCCCGCTATCAGCCGAAATTTCTCCCAATAAAATCTTAATTAGGGTAGATTTACCAGAGCCATTTTTCCCCCGCAACAAAACCCTATCTCCAAAGAGAATTTCAGCATCTGGGAAAAAAATTGCACTATCTTTCACACCAGCATCATAACATAGATTTAATAATAAAACTTGCTTTTATCACCAAAATTGCTATAATTGAGTATGTATTCCGCGTTAGCTCAGTTGGTAGAGCAAGCGACTGTTAATCGCTGGGTCCCAGGTTCGAGCCCTGGACGCGGAGCAAATGTATATACGATTTGAAATAACCTTATTTAATAAGGTTATTTTTGTTATTAATAATATGTTGACAAATATTATTAAAAGTGCTATAATTGTGAGTAGATGGTGGAACAATGATTCCACACCCATTTCGTGAGGGAGTCACGATTGTACAGTTCATTAAAGGAGGAATAGTCATGAGTTGCTATGGTTTCAGTAGGGATAACCTGGCATTACTGTTAGATGGAAAGATCTTCTTCACAAGTCCGATTGCGAATGACTGCATGGGTTCGCTCCATGTCGGTCTCGTGATGGATTCAGAGAAGATTGAGGTTCAGCTCAAGGACCCAATGCACACCGACAATAAGCCCTTCAATGTTGGTTGGGCTGAAACGGCGGTGATCGTCGCCGGAGGTAACTGTTGTGACGGATATGTTATTGGAGTTAGTAAAGAAGGTAAGATCACCAAGATCTTGGCTGTCGACTTCAACATCCGTCGCATTGTACCTGTCGTGTATAGCATACCGAACAAGGACCCAAAGAAAGAACCCTTCGTGGTAATTGGTCTCCTGGTGTCTGGTTCCGGGTGCTCTGGTTCGGGAGTTCGGTTCATTGATTTTAACCGAGTCACCCCAACCTCGACAGTTATCGTCGCAACCGACGAAATCGACCAAGTTAAGTCTTACAAAGAATGGTTGTACGGTGCGAGTCCGTTAACAGTACCAGATATCTGGGAACGTATCCAGAAGGCCGGGATTAACGTTGACAAAGAGAAATCTCTTATTGTCGCGAATTCGCTCGAAACCTTCAGATGATGGTAAAACCATCAAAACCCGCTATGTCGTAAGACATCTAGCGGGTTTTTTATTTTGTATAATTTACTGCAAGTACTTATTTTCAGTCTGTGCAAATACACCATATCAATGTATTTTATTAACACACAAATGAATCACACCCTCTGTATCAAACTAAACTTAATAGATAAGTTATTTCTTTATTATTCATCTCCAAATCTCCTACTACTTCCATCCAATTAAAAGTTCGAAACTGGGACTGCCAAGCGAGCAGTTAAAATCACCTTGTAAAATAAGGTGATTTTTTATTACCCCAGACAGGGTTCGAACCTAACTTGACAATATTACATAAATAGTGATATTATATATAAAGAAGAATCAGATTTTAGAAGTATAATAACTTCGTCTGATACCAAAAAAGGAGGTATTAAAATGCTCATTATAAGTGAACGTTCTTCTGAAAACAAAATCATTTCAAAAACGGGCTTAAAAGCAGGGATGATTATTGTATTTGATCCATACAGTCAATCATTGTTACTTTTTATACCACGAACAAGTAAGACCAGGCGGCAGTTTGCCAACATAAACGACACGAATCAGATTGACGAACACCATTTTAAGGAACTACTAACAAAGCCGTTGATAGAGGGAGTGAAGCAACTCAAATGGCCTAACGGTCGAGATAAGTTGCCTATACCAACTGGATGTGGGTTTGCTAGTCTGATCGGTTTTCTACTTAATTTCATAGATCTGACAGTTGTTCTTTATAAAATTGGTAATTATGAGGAAGCATATATTATATGCTATAAGAATAGTTAAA
Organism: uncultured Candidatus Saccharibacteria bacterium; assembly: GCA_964462115.1. Taxonomy (GTDB): domain Bacteria; phylum Patescibacteriota; class Minisyncoccia; order Phycocordibacterales; family CAIZIN01; genus CAYWWA01. Next base: position 4,258 of record CAYWWA010000008.1, on the reverse strand, counting down.
TCTTCTTCGTTTGTATAAAATAAATTAAGCGTACGGCCTTCGGGTACGACGCTTTTCTTTTACATAAAATCCAACTTCCCTACCTCTAATTTTATAATATTCCAATTCAAAGTTCTGAACTCATCCACAAGACGGAGCCATTGTAAAGCAAAGTAAAGTGTTTTTTTAAAATGAAAACCCCCTATTGGGGGTTTTCATTTACTTTACTTTAACTTGTATCTTTTTCTTCTCTTCTTTAATTTTTGGTAATTTAACCAAGAGAACACCATTTTTAGTCTCTGCTTCAATATTTTTTTCATCTACCTTTGTTGGTAACGAAAAACTTCGAGAGAAGCTACCACTTTCTCGTTCAAAACGATAATACTTTTTATCTTTACTTTCTTCTTTATGCTCTTTATTTATTTGTCCAGAAATTGATAATATTCCATCTGATACTTCAACAGAAATATCTTCTGGTGATACTCCCGGAACATTAGCAGTAACAATAATCTCCTTCTCTGTTTCAGTAATGTCTACTTTTGGAAAACCAACAATATCTCTCGAAAAATTATTTACTATACTTCTATTAAATGGTGCCCAAACTGATTCATCAAAAAGATGATTCATAGCATCACGAAGTGAAAAAAGATTATGTTCTGTTTCAAATGGCATTAAATCCTTTTTATTCATAGTGTTTTTATTGTTAATAAGCTACTAATATTCGACCATAGAATATTTTAAACCAGTAGAAATATTTTGTCAAGACTTTTAGTAAATATATAAATATGCTTGTTATATAAGGGGTTTTAGGTATTTGCAAAAAAATATGACATATTGTATAATATTGCCGGTCGAATTTTGTTTGTTTTATTAGACAGCTAATTTAATAAATAAAATTTATGAAATATTTAGTTTTAATTAAAAATTATATTAAGAATAATTTAATTACAATTTTTATTATCTTACTAATTATTAGCTTAGGTCTTAATCTCTACCAATTATTTTTAAAGTCTAATGTGGTTAGTGCCCCCGTTGTTCCAAAAGAAGAAACAATAATTAATGAATCTGATAAAGATAAAAAAGAGGGAGAAATTGTTTTTCCCGCTCCACATGGTTTTAGAAATGAAATAGTGACCACTTTTGATGGTAAAGAAGCTAGAACTTATTCTACTTCCACCGCCTTAACAAAAGAAGATGTAGAAAAAATGAATAAGGAAATATTAGAGAGACAAAAGCGAATTGATGAATATTTTAGGAGCCAAGAAAGAATGTTTAGAGATTTTTGGCGAATGTTCTAATTTATTAGTTACTTAATTCTAATTAATATGAGTAAAACAAAAATTATCCCTTTAGGAGATCGAGTTTTAGTTGAAATTATGGAAGAAAAAAATAAAACCAGTTCTGGTATATACATTCCAGAAACAATTGATAAAGAAAAACCAGAACAAGGTAAGATAATTGCTGTCGGTGAAGGTAAATATGAAGATGGTAAATTAATCCCTTTATCAGTAAAAGTTGGTGATACTATTGTATTTTCTAAATATGGTTATGATGAAATAAAATTAGAGGATAAAGAATATCTAATAGTAAAACAAGATAATATTTTAGCAATTATTAAATAATAATTATTAAAATTATGGCAAAACAAATACTTTTTAACGAAAAAGCAAAGAAGGCAATTAAAAATGGTGTTGATATTGTAGCTGAAGCAGTAAAAATAACCCTTGGACCTCGAGGAAGAAATGTTGTCTTAGATAAAGGTTATGGCTCTCCAACTATTACTAATGATGGTGTTAGTATTGCTAAAGAAATTACTTTAAAAGATAAATTTGAGAATATTGGAGCTGAAATTGTTAAAGAAGTAGCGACAAAAACAAATGAGACTGCTGGTGATGGCACAACTACTTCAGTTGTCTTAACTCAAGCAATATTTAATGAAGGCTTGAAATACACTTCTATGGGTGTTAATACAATGGCCTTAAGAAATGGTATAGAAAAAGCTTCTGAATTAGTGGTTAAAACCCTTAAAGATATTGCTAAACCAATTAAGACAAAAGAAGAAATTAAACAAGTGGCGACAATTTCAGCTGAATCTGTTGAGATTGGAACAATAATTGCTGACACGATAGAGAAAGTTGGAAAAGATGGAGTGGTTACTGTAGAGGAATCACAATCATTTGGGGTTGATTCAGAAATTGTAGAAGGTATGGAATTTGATAGTGGTTATGTTTCTCCGTATATGATAACCAGTCCAGATAGAATGGAAGCTGAAATAAAAGATCCCGCTATTTTAGTGACAGATAAAAAAGTATCTATTATTAAGGAAATCCTGCCTTTGATGGAAAAACTAATTCAAACAGGTAAAAAAGATTTAGTAATTATCGCTGAAGATGTAGACGGTGAGGCTTTGGCTACTTTTGTTGTAAATAAATTAAGAGGAGCTTTTAATGTCCTAGCTCTTAAAGCTCCGGGTTATGGAGATGATAAAAAAGCTCAGTTAAATGATATCGCCACTGTCTTGGGAGCAAAAGTGGTATCTCAAGATTTAGGAATGAAACTTGATACTATTGGTTTAGAGATTCTTGGTAAAGCAAAAAAAATTATTGCTACAAAAGATAAAACTATAATTGTAGATGGTGGAGGTAAAAAGACAGAGATTGATTCCTATATTTCCCAACTTAAAAAACAGAAACAAAATTTGGACTCTAAATATGAGATTGAAAAAATAGAAAAAAGAATTGCCAAACTGACTGGCGGAGTAGCTGTTATTAAGGTGGGGGCAGCGACTGAGACCGAGATGAAATATTTGAAATTAAAGATTGAAGATGCGGTAAATGCTACTAAAGCTGCGATTGAAGAAGGTGTGGTGGCTGGTGGTGGCAGTGCTTTTGTGCGAGTGGCAAAATTAGTCTCTGTAAAAAAGACCGCTAATAATTTATCAGAAGAAAATTTAGGATTAGATATTGTACTTAAAGCTATTCAGGCTCCGTTAAAGCAAATCGCTATTAATGCTGGTAAAGAAGATGGTTCTGTTATTGTAGATAAAGTAATGAATTCAGAAAAAGATAATGCTGGTTATAATGCTCTTGAAGATAAATTTGTTGATGATATGCTTAAAGTTGGAATAATTGATCCAGTGAAAGTCAGTCGCCTAGCTATACAAAATGCTTCATCAGCTGCTTCAATTCTTTTGACAACCGAAGTAGCAATTACTGATGAGCCAAAAGAGGAAAAAGAGCAAGTGTCACCTGAGTATTAAAATCTTAATGATTGTTTGGTTGATAAAACAATCCTAATACGCCACTAAACTGCATTTCTTGCTTGATATTAACCCAGTTCAGGGTTCTGAATGCGTCCAGCATTGGGAGCCAAGTAGGATTGTCTAACAATTCTAGTACTAGATTAAAGGGAGAAGCTATTGAAAAATATAGCTTTTTTCCTTTTACAGTAGGGTTCTGAATTAAATAATTTAATAATGCTCGTTTTTCAGGTATTTCAGAACTTTCAAATATTGTCTTTACTCTTGTGGCAAGAGAAAGTACTTTAGAAACAGTAATTAAATAGTCTTTATCTGCTTTTGTGTATAAATCAATTTCAACTGCTAGCTTGTGTTGTTTTAGTTTAAGCTCTTGCAGTTTTTCTTCATATGATTCCTTAGTAATCCACCTCTAGTATGCTCAATAAAAAAATGTCTATTCCAAATAATATTAGAAGAAGCAAAAAGCCCAACTTCTGCTTAGCAGAAGTTGGGCTTTTCAAATCCTTTATTTTGTTCTATTCCTACCTTTTTTACAAGATGGCGCTTGGTTCTCTGGCTTTCCAGATGGTCAAATAGTTTTAAAGGAGATAAACTACTAAACTTTTCAATGCTCAATTGAGGCACTGAAAATCGACTCGATAAGATATGCTTTTTTGAACAAAAGCAAAATCAGTTTCAAATTGAATTAATCCACGACCAGCTTCCGCTAGCCGTGCCTTGTTACGACTTACTCCCTGTCATTGAGCCTACCGTAGAACGTGATATACACGCGCTTCGGGTATTCCCAACTCCCTTGAGTTGACGGGCGGTGAGTACAAGACTCGAGAACGTATTCACCGCAGTTTGCTGACCTGCGATTACTAGCAAATCCGGCTTCAAAGAGTCGAGTTGCAGACTCTTATCCGAACTGGCGCCGATTTTATAACGATTTGCTCCACCTCGCGGTATTGCTTCGTGTTGTTTCGGCGATTGTATTATGTGTGTAGCCCAAGGTATCAAAGGGACATGCTGACCTGGCGT
>CAYWWA010000007.1:0-26490 GCA_964462115.1 uncultured Candidatus Saccharibacteria bacterium | reverse complement strand
AAATATATTTTAAATAAACATTTTTGTTATTTCACTCTTGGTTTTTTATAGTAATCTTCTGCAACCGCGCAATGGCCTGCGGTAGAATTTTTAAAAAATATTCTATTTCTTTCTTGGTGCTCTGACGTCCTATAGAAAGTCTAATACTGCTTTGCGCCACCTCAAGACTTTTTCCAGTTGCTAATAATACATAACTCGGTTTCAAGTCTCGCGCCGAGCAAGCTGAACCAGTAGAAACAGCAATTCCGTAATAATCTAATTCCAACAACAACGATTCACCCTCTATGCCCACAACGGAAAAATTTAAAATATTTGGTGCACAATTTTTGCTTGAACTATTTATACTCACTCCAACTATCTTTTTTAACCCATCAAGCATTTTCTTCTTTAGTAGGACCATCCTCATAGATTCTGATCTAAATTTAGTTTGAGCAACTTTAATTGCTTCAGCTAAACCCACAATACCAGCCAAATTTTCAGTTCCTGCTCGTAAGGCAAATTCTTGACCTCCACCATAAATAACTGGTTCAAGTTTTACTCCTTTCCTGTTATACAAAAGACCCATCCCTTTGGGACCATAACTTTTGGCGCCATTTAAGGTTAATAAATCTACCCCAAGTTTTTTAGGCTGGACTTCTAAAATATTAATAGCCTGACAAGCGTCAGTGTGAAAAAGAGGAAAATTTTTACCGTTTTTTAATTTGTTAACTTGTCGCGTAATTTTTTTGATATTTTGAATAGTGCCGACTTCATTATTAACCATCATGATTGAAATTAAGATTGTATCTGAACGAACGAGGGCTAATAATTCAGACATTATTACTACCCCATTTTTATCGACAGGAGCAAGAGAGACTTCAAATCCTTCAGTCTGTAAGGTTTTAACAATTTCCATAATAGCCTTATGTTCAATCGCTGAAAAAATAAGGTGTTTACCTTGGTGGGCGTTAGCTCGGGCTACTCCCAAAATCGCTAAATTGTCAGATTCACTACCTGACCCAGTAAAAATAATCTCTTCAGCGCTTACCCCTAAAACACCAGCCACTTTTTGTCGATTCTCATTTATTTTTTTTTGTGCCAGACGACCAAAGTGGTGTAAAGACGATGGATTAGCTTGCAGTTCTTCATCCAAGCAAACATTGGTCATTAGCTCCAATACTTTTTTTTCAATCGGCGTGCTAGCAGCGTAATCTAAATAAACTTTTTTTTTAATCTGCATTTTTTACAATATAACATAGAAAGCAATAAAAAGAGACCGAATTTTTGCTAAGCAAAAATTCGGTCAAAAATCAAAATGAAAACCGCCAGACAATGATAAACTCTCCCAGACGACTATCATCATCCCCAAACCAGTCTGGCCTGTATAATCTCAACCCTTCATAATCAAAAATATGAGCAAAAAAACAGACAAAGAACAAAGTTACTACAAGTTTCATACTGCCTCCTGTTTGAAAAGAACCAAAAACCTACCAACCCTTATTCTCCAAAGCATTCTTAGCTGCATCCTGTTCGGCCTCTTGTTTAGACTTTCCTTCACCTTCTGATATTAGGTTGTCTTTCAAAAATGCCCCCACAATAAATTTTTTATCATGGTCAGGACCAATTTCTTTAAGGATTTTATAGGTTGGTGTAATGGATACCTTATCTTGGGCCTGCTCTTGCAACCGAGTTTTAGAGTCTAGCCACAGTCTGTTTTTGACTACGTCCTCTACCTTTCCATATAAAAGATCTGCAATAAATTGCTCAGCCGTTTCATAGCCACTGTCCAGATAAATAGCCCCAATAATCGCTTCCATAGCATCGGCTAAAATTACCTGTCTGGCTCTACCAGTGTCTTTGCTTTCCCCCTTGGAGAGTAACATTAAATTATTCACCCCTATTTCTTGAGCCAATTCTGCCATCATTACATAATTCACCAAAGCTGAGCGATATGCAGTCAAATCGCCCTCCTGAATTTTAGGATATTTATGATACAAAAAATCCGTGACAGCTAATTCTAAAACTGCGTCACCTAAAAACTCCAATCGTTCATTGTGTTCTAAACCTAAGCCCCTATTCTCATTCAAATAAGAACGGTGAACAAAGGCCTGTTTCAATAAATCCTTATTTTTAAAATTCAAATTATTCTGCTGTTCAAATTCCTCCCAAGTCATCTATTTTTATAGTAAAACATATTTTATTAAAAAATTCAACTACATTTTTATAATCAAAGATTAAGAAAAAAATTATTTTTTCATTAAAACATTGATAGCTTTAGTAAAAATTGGCACGATATCATCATATAAATTCAAATCTAAAATCTGTATCGCTTTAAACCATTGAGCATCATCTAGACCTCCAGTTTTTTGAAATTTCAAATCTTGAAAATTGGTTTTAGCTAAAAAATAATGAACCTGTTTTCGCACCTTACCAATCTCTGGTACATTGGCTACATATTCATTTTGACCTAACTCCTCCTGAATCTCAATCTCAATACCTATTTCCTCTTTAACTTTTCTAGCTGTTCCAACTTTAACTTCTTCACCTTCTAAAATTTTCCCCTTACTCAAAGTCCAATAACCAAAGATGTCGTGCACCAAGGCTAAGTATATTTCGTTATCTTGTTGAGCATAAACAATCGCCCCACCTAATTTTTGCACCGGCAATTGCTCCAAGGGCAGCTCTTTCTTTTTATTATAATATTGCCGCTTGGATAACTCCTCCTTTCCTGGTTCGCCCAATTCTTTATAAACCGCCCCCAACACCCCGTTGACAAATTTTGCCGAACTAACACCACTATAACTTTTAGCCAATTCAATCGCCTCATTAATTGCCACTTTGGGTGGAACTTGACTGTGATCAGCAAATAATAATTCATATAAACCAATACGCAAAGCGTTACGATCAATAATGGCAATTTTTTCAATCGGCCAATCCGGTGCCGCTTTTTTAATAATATTATCTAAATCACTCCGTTTATCTAAAATCCCTTGCAGAGTTTTGGCCGCATAGCCATCATCTGATGAATCAGGAGCAAATTCTTGTAAATTACGATTGAGGGTTGATACTAATTCAGTTGAAGAGTTTTGTAAAAAATCCCACTCAAAGAGTGTTTGCAAAACCACTTGTCTTAAAAGGTGCCGGTTAGTCATCCCCACCAAAATAACACCTTTTTAATTCTCTATCAAAAAAAATGTAGATTTTTGTCTGAGTGAATAGACAAAAAAGTGAAATAAATTACTTGGTGGAGAATGAGGAAATAATTATTAAGAATAATAACATACCACAGGCTAGCCCCAAAAAGAAAAACATTTGATACATCTTATACTGAACACTAGACATTATTAGCTCCGTTTGTTTTATCCTCCTTTGATATTTATTATCTTCCAACAAAGTGGTTTTTAACCATAAGCTGAGTAGTGGCTGTAGCTCTTCAAACGAGACGAATCTGGCGCCGACTGATAAGATATTGGAATCATTATGTTGCCGACTTAGTTGAATAATTTTTTCATTAGCTCCATAATAAACTATTGCTCGCACCTTCTTAAACCGATTCGCCACAATGGCCTCCCCTTGACCGGAACCACCAAAAATAATGGCCCGATTTTGCGGATTTTTGGAAACTGCATAAGCAGCCGGTTTGATATAGCTGGGATAATCATCATTTTCATCATAAACATTAGCACCAAAATCTTTCACTTCATAAGACTGAGATAGTAACCACTCTTTGACCTGATTTTTTAATTCAAACCCAGCATGATCACTAGCTAAATATATTTTCATAAGAAAATTATAACATAAAATTATATTTTTTATTTTTTTTTGTTATAATGAAATGATGTTTTGGAATAAACCAAAAGTTTTAACTATCGGTGACACCGCGGTTGATGTTTTTATCCGCCTTAAAGAAAGTAGTGGAATTCGCCAATTCTATGATGGTGACAGAAACGAACTCTATCTTGATTTTGGCAAAAAACTTCCCTATGAATTTGCCGAAACTGTTTATGGTACGGGAAATGCCGCCAACGCCGCTGTTTGCTCAGCGCGACTTGGAATAAACACCTACTATTTAACTCATATCGGTGATGACGAATTAAGTTATCGTTGTTGGCAAAATTTTCGTCACGAAAAAATTCACAACAATTATATCCGACAACATCGCAATAAAAAAACTGGCGAGCACTTTGTTTTATGGTTTAAACAAGATAGGACCATTTTAACAAAACACGAACAATACAAATATCATTTTCCACAAAATATTAAAATTCCTGATTGGATTTATTTAAGTTCTATCGGCGACGGCTCTTTAGCTTATCATAAAGAAATTTGCACTTGGCTAAAAAAGCACCCTAAAACCAAATTAGTGTTCCAGCCTGGGACTTTTCAAATTAAGGCTGGCTGCGACACCCTCAAAGACATTTATCAACACAGCGAAGTTTTTATTTGTAATATTGAGGAGGGTGAACAAATTATCGCCAAGAATATTGTCACTGGGAGCGGACAAAAACCACAACAGGTTCGGCAACTAGCTGAAAAAATTGCTGAGCTTGGCCCCAAAACAGTGGTGCTAACCGATGGCGCGGATGGTTCTTATACCTGGCAAAATAATATTTTATACTACCTCCCCCAATTACCCTCCAAACCAGCCGTGGAACGCACGGGAGCTGGAGATGCTTATTCCTCGACTTTTATGAACGCCCTAATCTTAGGACAAAGTGTTGAAACCGCAATGCGTTGGGGTTCAATTAATGCTACCTCAGTCTGCAATTTTGTCGGCTCACAACACGGTTTATTAAGCTTAAAAGAAATTAAAAAGCAAGACAAGGAAGCTCCTAAACATTGGCAAGTTACCCAATTATAAGTTTTTAATAAACCACCTAACACCAAGATGAACCAAGGACACCATAAACAAAATACTGGCTTTACCCTCATTGAACTGATGGTAGTAATCGCTATTATTGGAATCATTACCGCCGTGAGCTTCATCGCTTACTCTTCACACATTAAAAGAGCTACTGATGAAAAAATTAAAGAAAGTGTTTTAGCTATTAGAAGTGAAATGGGTTTACATTTGGCTGAAAATGGTAATTTTAATAGCTTCTGCCTACAAGTCAAAAATGAAGAAGGCAGTATTTATCAAAAATATTTAACAGAGATTTGTCAAAAAAAAAAATGTGCAAATAATACTAATATACTGGGCTGTGCAGCTAGTGGTAGCCAAGCCGCTATCTCCATTGAACTTTCAAATGGCAATGTCTTTTGCGCAGATTTTGCTGGTTTTTCAGGAGAGGGTAGTATTACAGCACCTGAGAATTCATCATTAAGAATAAATCAGCTAGTTGAGCAATATACTTGCAAAAAAAACTAAATTTCCAACCCATACTCTTTCCACAACTCCTCCACCCGACCGCTTTGACCGAACCTATCGTCTACTCCAATAATTTTAATTGACTTGGGTAAATTTTCCGCTAAAAATTCTGCTATCGCCGATCCCATTCCGCCAGCTTTTTGATGTTCTTCAATGGTGATAATTTTTTCTACCCTTTCCGCCACTGCCAAAATTGTCGCCTCATCTAAGGGTTTAATAGTGTGCAAATTGACCACAATGGCCCCTTGGTTAATTTTGTGATTCATCGCTGCCTGCATCGCAACCGCTACCATGGTGCCTGTTGCAAAAATCGCCACCTTAGCAAATTCTTCTTCCCATAAAATTTGAGCCTTAGCTAATTCAAAAGGAGTTTGAGCGGTGGTTAAAGCCGGCATCTTTTCCCGAGGTAGACGTAGATAAAAAGGAGTATTCAAATTAACCATCGCTACTACCGCTTGATAAGCTTGCCAATAGTCACAAGGGGAAATTATCGTCATGTTAGGCAAAACCCGCATAAGCGCTATATCTTCCAAAGCTTGGTGGGTGCCACCATCCGGTCCCACGTTGAGTCCAGCGTGAGTTCCTACAATGCGCACTGGCTGATTATTATAACAAACTGTGGTGCGAATTTGCTCCCAATTCCGTCCCGGAGAAAATACAGCATAAGAAGTAATGAAAGGTTTTTTACCCATATTGGCTAAACCACTAGCCACCGAGACTAAATTTTGCTCGGCAATCCCCACATCAATAAAACGTTCTGGAAAATTTTGGGCAAATTTTTCTACCGAGGTTGATTCTTTAAGATCAGCAGTTAAAACTACAATTTTTTGATCGTGCTTTCCGGCTTCCACCAAAGCATCACCAAAACCAGCCCGCAGCGACAAGAAGTCTGGCTTCCCTAACATAAATTTTTTATCTAAAAATAACTGCTGATTAAATGACATAAAAATATTATATCACAAAATTATTTTATCTCGCCTCTGACGGTGGAATTTAATGGCAAAACGATGAGCCTCATTGTTGGCCAATAAAATTTCTGACTTGAATTTTTTAATTGAGTTTTTGTCTCCCAAAATTTCGCGTGCCTTATGTCTATTATCTTTTACTACCGCCACCACCTTAATCGCAGACAGCTGCATTTTTTGTAAAACTTTCTTAGCTACTCCTAATTGCATCTCGTTACCGTCGACCACGATTAAATCCGGCAAAGACCATTCTGAGTGAGATAGCCGTCTTGATAAAATTTCTTGTAACGCCTGCAAATCATTGGCTCTGGTTTGGGTTTTAATATTAAATTTTCTATACTCATTTTTATTTATCTCGCCATTTTCTATTACCGTCATCACCCCCACCTGATTCTCACCAGCTAGATGCGCCACATCGTAGGCCTCAATTCTTAACTGTTGATTATTTTTTTTGTCTCGTTTTAATAAAGAGATATCATGGATATGTTGCAAAGCAAAAATCTGTTTTTTGATTTTATTAGCTGCTTCAAATTTTTCCTGTTTAGCCAATAACATCATCTCTTTTTCTAAATCATAAATGACAGTTTTTTTCTTAGCTTCAAAAAATAATTTAATTTTTTTAATTGTCTCTAAATATTTTTTTCTATTTTCCACACTCTGAGTTTCAGGAGTTAAACCTAGTTGCCGATAAAATTCGTTGTTATTTTTCTTAGCTGATCGTTCATCAATAAAAGGAAAAATACGGCGAATAATTTTTAAGGCTTCTTTTAGGGCGGCGCCATTTGTAAATGGACCAAAAAAATGACTAATTTTTAGCCCTGCACCATTTTCTATACCCTGTGAGCTCTCCTTAGGCTGTTTTAGGGCTTTATCGGTCGCTATGTTACCATGATGACCTGTTTTGTTTTTTATCTGCTTCTTGGCGAAATCTATGTTTTTTTCCCGCTCAATTAAAATTTTAGGCAAAACTTCATCACTAATCAGCATATAATTCCAACTTTTATCATCTTTTTCTAAAATATTATATTTAGGCTGGTGCTGTTTAATTAAGTTGGCCTCCAAAATTAGTGCCTCCAACACCGAATCGGTTTCCTGCCAAGTGATTTGTTCAGATTGCTCCACCATTTCTACCAAACGCAAACCACGACTTTCAATTAAATCTTTAGCAAAATAACTTTTCACCCGATCCCGCAAGACCGTGGCTTTACCAATATACAAGATAGTTTTCCCTCGCCACCAAAAATAAACCCCAGGACCTTCAGGCATTTTAGTTAAAAACTGTTGTTTAAATTTGACTAAATTCACTCAAGCAAAATATATCACAGATGCTATATTTTGCAAACAAAAATTATTCTTTGATGCCATCAGCCCTAACTTTACCATACAAGAGCAAATCGCAGGCTCTACCCAAACGAATACAATATTGTTTTTTTAAACCCTCCCTCTCAAAACCGTTTTTTAAAACTACTTTTTCGGAGGCAAAATTCCACTCATCGTCACTCCATTTAAAAATAGTTGCTTCAATTCTATTTACCCCCATGCTATCAAAGGCATAATCAGTAATAATTTTGCAAGCTTCAGTCATGATTCCTCTGCCCCAATATTTTTCACCCAGCCAATAACCAAAACTAGCAATATTGTCTTTAACCGTCAAATGAAAAACTCCAACAACTTTTTTGCCAATCTCAATTCCCCACACATAGCTCCTTTTCTCTAAAACCTGTTTAATAAAATTTTCGGCATCTAATTTTGAATAAGGAAAAGGAAAATGAATATATAAATTTTGGGCCAGCATTTTGTTGTTAGCGTTTTTGCTGATACTCTCTATGTCACCAAAATCTAATTGTCTCAAAAATATTTTTTCGCCATTCTTATCTTTAATCTCAAAACTTGCTAAGTATTTTTCTTCTTTTTTTAATTCTTTAATTAGATACTGATCTAAATATTTTTGCCATTTTAGCTGATTATTTTCTGCGAAATAATTTTTCAAAAAATTAACAATAAAATTATGACGAGATTCAATTATTTTTCTCCCTTCCTTGGTCATCATAATATTCTTCAATTTTAAGATCTTTACAAAAAAGTGATCAATCACTGAATGGTCAATAGTGTTTTTATATCTCTCAGCTGACTGGTTTAAAAGAGGAAAATATTTTGGATTAAAAAATGGCTTAGATGGATATTTGGAAAAATTATATTCTAAGGAGCGGATCAATCCGTTGGCACCAACCGCATCAATCATGTCCGCATCTGACACAATTTTCCCTTCTAAACTTGTCGGGCGAATTCCTTGCAAATATTTTGAATAGCCCATCGTCCTAATGTTCTCCAAGACTTGAGCTTCAATTTCGGTTTTAATGCCAGCTTCTTTCATAATCTTTTTAGCATTAGTCATCTTTTCGGCATTTAGACTACCAACTATTTTATAGTCATCCACATCATGCAACAAAACAGTTAATCTGACCACTTGTAAATTTCCACCTTCAACCTTTTGAATTTGTTCGGCAACATGCAGCACTCGTAAGACATGGTCAAAATTGTGACCATTTTTATCATGACCAAGTTTTTGCTGGACCCTAGCTTGAACCTTTTTTACAATATCTACTTTCATATTTTTATATTATCATATCATATTTAATATTTGGTGTTAGTGGCGTTTTTTATAATATATTATATCACATACTTTTAGTCGCTACTTTTTGATTTTTCTCTTTATCATGTTCTTCCCTCCCTAAAAATACTACAGTCATTTTTTCTACCAGTTCTTCCAATTTTTCTAAGTATTCATCGTGAGTTTTACTGCCTTCTTTGTAGTTTTTCAAAATTAGCCGCTCAGCAAAATTATCAAAACCAAACACAAAAATATGCACCAGTTCGTGAAGCAGAGTGTGTTCTTCATCATTTCGAAAGGGATTCCAGGTTAGTAATAAATCACAAGTTTTTTGTTTTTGATTATAGTTTTCAAAATGACCACTTTGACGAAAACCACTACTATTTTGGAAATCGACAATTTTAAGGTTAATTTTCCAATCTTGCATATTTAACTTTTTCTGCCATTTTTGCAACAGTTTTTCTAATTGTTTGGGAGATAAACCTTGTTTGGTTGGGGGGTTATAGTTTATGGTTCTTTTATTCATTTTTCTAATTTAATTAGATATTTATTTTAACAAAAAAGCCAGTGTCCTTTTATAAACACTGGCAGTGTTGATTAACCTATATCAACAAAGGTTTTGTGAGATATCAACTACCACGACAACACAAAGCACATGAATTATTAAATACTTTGAGTGAATTTTATACTCCCGAAAAACAGACGGGGGTTAGGGTTTTGGAAATTAGGATTTAACTATTGTATTAAAAAACCGTCTGTACAGAAGACGGGTTTTTATTTTTAAATCTTAGCTTCCTTCATCACTACTCGTTTACGTAAAACCTTGTCATATTTCTTGAGTTCAATTTTACGAGTAACTAATTTTTTATTCTTGCGAGTATAGTAAGCGGTGCCAGTCTTTTTGTTGACTAATTTAATAAGTTTATCTTTTTGTGACATAGTATTATTATATTATTTTATAGATTTTTTTCAAATTTATTTTTCTATTTTTTGAAGAATATTTTTTGAGCAATAATTTGGATGAATTTTTGATTTTATTTCGAGAAAACTTAGTGAGTGCTGCTTTAATAGTAGAGCGAACTAAGTTTAACGAAGGAAAAAATCAAAAAGTCGCCAAATTAGTCACAAAAAACTTAAGCAAAGTGTGCAAAAGCTTTGTTAGCTTCAGCCATTCGATGGACATCTTCTTTTTTCTTAATCGCAGCACCTTCGTTTTTAGAAGCATTGATAATTTCAACTGCCAATTTTTCTGCCATCGGCTTACCTTTTCCAGAACGAGCCGCAGAAATGATCCAGCGCATTGCCAATTGTAGTCTTCGTTCTGGACGAACTTCACGTGGCACTTGGTAGTTGGCTCCCCCAATTCTTTTAGAACGAACCTCAACCGACGGCGAAGCATTTCTTAAGGCTTCCTCAAAAAGGACAACTGAATCTTCGACTTTTTCAGTTTCTTTGACTATATCCAATGATTGATAAACAATTTTACGAGCGGTATTCTTTTTACCAGCTATCATAATATAATTGATAAACTTAGCGATATGTTCGTTGTTATGCTTCACATCTGGTTTAACAATATTTCGATTTTTTACTTTTCTACGCATAATTTTGGTTAATATTTTTTTCTAATGTTTGTTGTGTTTGCGGTTTGGAATTAAGTCCGCATTTTCTCTGAAACTATAAACAGATACTTCACGAATTAAAATAGTTTTTATATTAAAATCTTAATATTTTGGATGAATTTTTGATTTTATTTCGATAAAACTTAGTGAGTGCTACTTTAATAGTAGAGCGAACTAAGTTTAACGAAGGAAAAAATCAAAAAGTCGCCAAAATTTTATGATTTAGCCTCTTTCGGCTTTTTGTTACCATACTGAGAACGACCCTTGCGGCGTTTTTCTACTCCCGCGGTGTCTAATTTTCCTCGCACGATAGTGTATCGCAAACCGACATCTTTTACTTTTCCACCTCGCAATAACACTACGGAGTGTTCCTGCAGGTTATGTCCTTCGCCTGGGATGTAGGCTGTAACCTCCATACCGTTAGTCAAACGAACACGAGCAATTTTACGGATTGCTGAGTTTGGTTTCTTTGGGGTCTTGGTAGTCACCTTAGAACAAACTCCACGCTTAAACGGAGCATTATAAAAGGCTGGACGGTTTTTTAATACATTGAAACCACGAGTCAAAGCGACCGACTTAGATTTTTTCGCCTTAATACTGCGAGGTTTTTTAACTAATTGGTTAATTGTTGCCATAATTTGTTAATAGCTAATAATCTATCATAAAAATGATGAAAATGCAAGTAAAATAAGTAAAAACAATTTCCCCCAAATAAATAACAAGTATGGTGTGAAGAAAATTACCGTTTAGTCAAAATTGAGTTTTTATAAACATCAATGTGGCGTAGGGCATCATTAAGTCCCTTGGCCACACAATACATCGGATCCTTAGCTACAATGGCCTTAACTCCGGTGCGTCTAAAAATCATTTCGGGTAAATTAGCCAATTGTGAAGTCCCGCCAGTCATAATTATCCCCCGATCAATAATATCGGCAGCCAATTCTGGTGGGGTCTCTTGTAAAACTTTTTTAATTGCATTCACCATCTCCTGTAATTCGCGCTCAATAAATTTAGCTACGTCATTAGTTTTAATCTCAGCCGAACGTGGTAGACCGGTCATCAAATCACGCCCCTTCACCACCGCGGTAATTTCATCATCCACCAAGACTGCCGACCCAATCGCAATTTTAATTTTTTCCGCCATGCGTTCCCCAATATGAAGATTAAATTTCTTTTTAACGTTGTCAGCAATCATAGCATCCAATGAGTTACCAGCATGTTTCACTGAATCGCAACAGACAATTCCCCCCAGAGAAATTACCGCCACGTCAGTGGTTCCCCCTCCAATATCCACCACCATGTAACCATTGGGTTCAGCAATTTTCACTCCGGCGCCAATCGCTGCTAAAATTGGTTCTTTTACTACAAAAGCTTCTTTAGCTCCGGCTCGCTGGGCGGCATCAACGACGGCACGTCGTTGAGTAGAAGTAATTCCAGCCGGCACGGAAATAATTACTTCTGGACGGAACATGTTCCACCGCGACAACGATTTCTGCATAAAATATTTTAGCATCACCTCAACCAATCTTGCATCAGCAATCACTCCATCCCGCATCGGCTGCACGGCAATAATATCATCGGGAGTTTTTCCCACCATTTGACGAGCTTCCAACCCCACCGCTAAAATTTTATTATTAGAAATAGATTTAGCCACCACAGTCGGTTCATTGATTACAATTCCTTGACCGGGAACAAAGACTAAGGTGTTGGCAGTCCCTAAATCAATACCTAATTTCGGTGAAAAAAATGACATAACCCTATATTATCACAAAATCAAATAAGAAAAACTTGACTTTTTTAATCAAATATGCTATACTTAATAGTGGAGACCTTTTCCAATTCCACCGACAAGTTAGCGAGTGCTAACCGCTGTCGGTTTTTTAATACTCCCCTTCAATACTAATTACTTTTTAAGCCTTATTTCTTGCCCGCTTTTTTTTCTGTGTTATAATTTAACTATGAAAATTAAACAGACGAAATTATTTAAATTTATTCAACCTAAATATCATTACTTCTTAGCTTGGTTGGCTGCGGTTTACTATCGTCATCCTTCTCGCCAATTAACCGTGATTGGAGTGACCGGCACTAAAGGTAAAAGTTCGACTGTGGAAATGATAAACTCTATTTTAGAAACCGCAGGATATAGAACAGCAGTTTCCAGCACTATTCGCTTTAAGATTGCTGATCAAAGCAAACCTAATCTTTATAAAATGTCCATGCCGGGACGAGGATTTATTCAGAAATTTTTAGCTAGGGCCGTTAAGACCAACTGTGAATTTGCTGTGATTGAAATCACCTCCGAAGGGGCAAAATTATTCCGCAATAAATTTATCAATTTAGATGCCGTGGTAATGACCAATATCTCCCCTGAACATATTGAATCCCACGGTGGTTATGAAAAATATTTAGCCGCTAAACTTTCCATCGCTCACGAATTAAAAAATTCAACCAAAAAAGACAAATTTCTCGTTATCAATGACGATGAAGTAGAATTCAAAAAACTAGCTGATTTGGTAGATCAACCAGATGACAGCATCCATACCCAAAGCTATTCACTAATTGACGCTGAACCATTTTTTACTACAGATGATGGAGTCTCTTTCCAGTATAAAGGTAAAGAAATTCGCTCTAGCCTTAAAGGTAAATTTAATATCTATAACATGCTAGCTGCCGCAACGGTTTGTGATGCTCTGGGTGTGAATGACAAACAAAACATCTCCGATGGCTTAGCTAAACTGACAGAGATCCCTGGGCGAGTGGAAAAAATTATTGTAAGTGAACAACAAAACTTTGAGGTGGTGGTGGACTATGCTCATACCGCTGAATCATTACGAGCCTTATATGAAGCCTATCCTGAGCATAAAATCATTGCCCTACTAGGCTCGACTGGCGGTGGACGTGACCAGTGGAAAAGAAAAGCTATGGGAGCTGTCGCTGATGAATTTGCGAATGAAATCTTTTTAAGTAATGAAGATCCTTATGACGAAGACCCTAATAAAATAATTCAGGATGTGGCCGAAGGAATTAAAACACATCAACCACAAATCATTTTTGATCGGCGAACAGCTATAAATACCGCTTTGAAATTAGCTAAGACTATGGCCGATAAAGGAGAAAAGGTGGCAGTATTATTAACCGGCAAAGGAACCGATCCATATATCATGGAAGCTAAGGGAAAGAAAACACCATGGAATGAGGCGCGGGTGGCTAAGGAAGAATTGTTAAAGATTTTATAGTTTTGTAATTTTGCACCCAAATGGTCCGCAAAAAAAAATGTGATACACTATACATCGTTAAAACTTAAATTTTTAAATTAAAATGAAAACATTCTATAAAATCTGTGCAATATTATCTTCTCTTTTCTGCTTGAGTGCAGGAATCTGGTTGGTCTGGATGAATTTAATTATTGATGATGAATTTTACTTTGCGGCTTTTGGTTTTTACTTTATCGGAAAAAGCTTTTTCTTAGCCCCAATGCTTTTAATAACATTAAATCACACAAAATAGTATAACCACCTCTCTTGTTTTCAAGACTTTGGATTCTGTTTTTTAATTATTTCATTTCGCATTATTATATGCTATTATAATTCTAGTCTGCGCACGGGTGTTGAAATTGGTAGACAAGCTACCTTGAGGTGGTAGTGCCCGCAAGGGCGTGCTGGTTCAAGTCCAGTCCCGTGCACAAATTTAGAGTATTTTTTTAGTACAGGAGAAAATGCTGGTAGCAATTTCGTGCTGGACTTGAAAAGGTTGAGTATATTTTTTGGTAAAATTTTGTGAAGTGAAATAAAATAAAATTTTGCTAAAAAATACGAAACCCATACTGGAACCTGTAAGGTTAAAGTCCAGACCCGTGCACTATAGTAAAAAATATAACTACTTGTTTTATTTTGATTTTATGTTATAGTAAAGTAAGTTAGTTGATCTTTTTTAATCCAAAAAGAAAAGGAGAAGTGTAATGACTATGCCAGAGTTGTTGGGAAAGAGTTTGATGCAGAGGGTCGGTGGCAAGACCTTGCAAAACAAGTTGGAAAAAACGGTGTTTTTGTGCCGATTTATTTATCCAACTGCTTTCAAATGTGGACAAATGCACCAGACATTATTAGCGCGAAACAGGTCAGATTCCAGTTGGTTTCAGTCGCTGATGTCTTCGGCGCCTATCAACCCAAAACTGCCGCTGATCTGTTGGCGGCCGTGAAAGAGTCTGAAAATTTTCAGATTTGTGAAGCGGAAGATGTGTGGTTTATCGCCCAACGAATGTCCCAAAATAAAAATGACTTAGAGTTGTTTATATATCCCACACCGCTCCTGATGGAACCAATTGATGTTCCGTATGTGGAAGATGAAGAAAGAAAAATTTTTTGTCTTAATCACTGTGAGTGCGAGGAGGAACGCCGTCCATCTGGAAAAGAAATTGGGATTTGGATGTTCCCCTTTGATGAATCCGCAATAATTCCAGAGCAATTTCATTTCATAGTCCGAAAAAAATGATATCAATTCAAAACCATCAAGGATAAACTTGATGGTTTTTATATTATTTAACAAAAACCCTAATTAAAAAGTAACTTCGGTAGTCTATTTTTGATTTTTTAATTATTGGGTATTTAGCTCGGTTTCACTTTCACCTTCAATTGTAATTTCAGGATTTTCAATTATGCTATCAATTTGCTCTTGAATTTCTTGCCTTTGAGTATTGAATCTGTCCCAAAAATAATAACCGCCAATAACAAAAATAAGTAAAATAACGACAATCGCAAAACTACTTCGAAAATCAAAATCTGATTGATCCTCCAATTGAAATTCGTTGAGTGCTTCTTTCTTATCTTTTGGCTTAGGGTTTAGTTTTTCATCCTTCTTTTCCACTACTAAAACAACCTGAGCACTAATTATGTCTGTTGCGTTTTCTAAATTATTATTTTGTGGTTTATTTTCTGCCATGAATTTTAATAATTAACCTTGAACGATATTTGCTAAACGAATAAATAAATTATAGATTGGAATGAGAATATTATTATACAACCACAAAACTGGGATGCTTAAAAAATTATCCCAAAGTGCCACAAACAATCTACCAAGATAGGAAAAGTTTTCTTGGGCTGCTTCACTCTCAACTGCATCTTCAATATTAAACCCAAAATAACTTAATATCAAAACAGCCACTATAATAATCACCACAATTTGTATCCACCCATTTTGATAATTCTTCGTCATTTTTTTTAAACTTTATCCCTAATTATAAACCATTTTAAATTTTTGGCAAATAAGCTGCTGGATCTAAGTAGGCCTCAGTGTTAGCCAACGGAATTGAGACATTTTTGCAATTAATTGAACTACTATATTGGCCGATAGTTACACCATCATCAACGTATAACCCTAAGTGCAAGTGGGGACCAGTAGAATAGCCGGTGTTACCTGATAGTCCAACCACATCACCAGTTTTTACCCTATCCCCCTTGGATACATTGATAGCTGAAAGGTGGGCATAAATTGTGCCTAAACCATTGTCATGTCGCACATAAACCCACTTACCAAAAGAATAACAACCGGCTTGTAAATCAGTATTACCTGTCCCTAAAACAACACCACCATAGACGCTCTTAACGGTTGTCCCGATACTAGCCGCAAAATCCATTCCATTATGGGTTCCGGAAGCATAGAGACGGCCCGAATCAGAGGTTCTACCAAACATCTGGGTAATTCTAATACTGCTTAAGGGCCATGATAAAATGCCATTTTGTGGTTTAGGATAGCCGTCACGATTAAAGTTGGCGTTTAGTTGTCGTTCATACTCAAACATCGCTGCTTCCTCTTTGGCAATTTCTTCCTGGTTTTTTGCTAAAATTTTTTGATATTCACTCTCCTGATTTTTGGTCTGAGATAATAAAGAATTTTTTTGTTGTTGTTGGCTTTTAACCGACTCCTGTTGTAAGGATAATAATGACCTTTGTTCAGATAATTCAAGATTTTTTTGTTCTGCGGTAATTTTTGCTTGATTCAGTTCTGCTAAACCTTGCCGTAGTAAATTAACTTTATCTCGTAAAGTTAAAGAGATGGTCTTCAACTGCTGACCATAGTTCCACATCTCACTAAAACTCGTCCCAGATAAAAACACTTCTATCAAAGACCGATCATCTAATTCATTAATCAACCTTAAATCAGTAGCAATCGCCTCCTTGCCTTCTGCTATCTGCGTAGACTTAATATCAATTTTATCCCCTAAATCTTTGATCTCATCTTCAATAATGGAAATATTCTCCACCGTGATTTCAATATCAACATCTAATTTTTTCTTAGTTGTATCTAGTTGGTAAACTGTGTTTTGCAAAGTTTTTTTTTCACTCCCAATCTTAGTTAGAGCCGACTGATATTCCGCCTGCTCTTTTTGCAACTTTTCAATCTTTCCTTTTGATTCATCAATCTTAGACTGTAATTCATCTTCACTTTGGGCTAACAAAAAACTGGGCAAAAATTGCCCCAACACTAAAAAAAGCGCTAAGCCACGACAAAGAATTTGCTTCTGCGTATACTGCATTA
The DNA here is from genome assembly GCA_964462115.1 of uncultured Candidatus Saccharibacteria bacterium. Classification (GTDB taxonomy): domain Bacteria; phylum Patescibacteriota; class Minisyncoccia; order Phycocordibacterales; family CAIZIN01; genus CAYWWA01. The sequence continues at coordinate 9,414 of CAYWWA010000007.1, read as the reverse complement.
CCCTTATATTATAATTTAATCCCATTTTTAATCAAAAAAAATATGGATTTTTTGAGACAAACAACCTAAATTATAGGTTTTATCACAAATCTAAATAAGCCAACCAATCTTCTAATAATTAACAACAAAAACACACCAGAATTCCATCCCTATACTTCATCACTTTCTAGTTTTCTAATCCAATCTAGAACCACCATGGTGGACAAATCATACAAAGTTCCATCATAACGAATAATAATATGATTTAATTCTTCTTGTGTTAAACCAGAATATGGCACATACTGATCAGCTGCATAGTTTTTATGTTGCCCAAGTAACACAATCCACTTCTTAATATCAAGCGCATTTGCAAAATGGGCAAAACCACTATCAACACCGATAAACAAATCACATCTTTTTATCATAAACGCTATTTCTAACAATGAAATCCTATCACACAAATTTATAAATTTGTCAGAATTATTTTTAATGATGGATTTCTTGCCAATTTCTACTACATTAAAATTATTTGAGATTAAATAACCAACTAATTCATTCCATTTTTGATTATCCCAATTTTTTCCTTGATTTTGTGGTGATGACGAAAGTGGATGAATTACAATATATTTTTCTGGCAAAGAAACTGAAGACTTAAAATTTTCGGGCAAATATAATTTTGGTTTATCATTTAATTTTGGCAATCCAGCTCCAAAAGAAAATGCTTGCAGTAAATTCCCATAACAAAAATGGTTATCAACTTTAATTTCTCTCTCACCTTCTTTAAACATATCCACAAACTTAAATATCTTATATCTAAAAAATTTTTCTCCACCCGTATATAAATTAACTATTTTTAGTCTATCACCTTTCACTGATTTTAATAAAAATAATAAATACATCAACTCAACTCTTTTTTTATAAGTTGAAATTATTAAGTCTATATTCGGATCAAATTTTATAATTTGTTCATAAGGAGACCAGACCAATCTCACTAAAAAATAATTTGGATATTCCTTTTTCAAATATCTATGAACTGGTTCAACTGCGATTATATCACCCATAGCTCCAGCCATAACAACAATAATTTTAGGTTTATGAAAATGAAAAAATATGATTTTCAAAAAATGATAAAAAGCTATTGGAATTAAAAAATAGACAGAAAAATATAAAAACATTTAATCAGAAATAATTTCATTTTTAAATTTGGTTTTTAAATGATTCAAAATTGTCTTACCGGTGTCATTTTGGAGTGATTTAACTTTTTCTCCCAACTCTTCAAATTTTATAAAATCTCTAAAATCAGTTTCGTAATCATTATGAGCAAAATCAAAATCTTCAACTTTTTCTACTTCACACAAAAATCTCACTTGTTGCATTTGTGAAATAACTTTTTCATCTTGGTATACAGAAACTAAAATTGAACCTAATAACTGCCAATTTTCTAGATCTTTTTTTTTAATCTTGGCCTCTTCCCATAATTCTCGCCAAGCACTCTCTTCCAATTTTTCATTGATACTCCGACCGCCTGCTGGTAGAGACAAAAAATCCTCTCCTCTATCCCGCACTACACAAAATTCCTTTTCATTATTAAAACAAAAAACTGCTGAGGAGGTAGCTGGAATATCTTCTAAAATTTTATCTGGCAAAAATTCAAATTTGTAGGTAAGGGTTTCTTTCAAGATTTCCTTAATATATTTGTATATTTCCAAAATCTGTCCATTATCATTTCTAGCTTGTAAATTTTCTATACTATGTTCGCCTGAAAACCAATCTCTTTGTTTGGTCTCAAGTGGTTGCCATTTGTAATCTATTGTGGTAGCAAAAGAATAACAAAGCGGAAAATATGTTTTGGTAGGAAACGATGAATTTTTATTATTTTCGCATAACATATAGCCAAAGAGAAATAATTCACCAAGTTCTGTCCCAACTTCTTCTTTCGTCTCCCGCCTAACTGCCTCTTGCCAAGATTCATCTTTTTCTATTTTTCCACAAACCACATTCCATTCATTGTTTTTATCTACACACATCAGCAGCTCACTTCCCACAAACACAAAATTCATTGGTGTGGAAATTGGGAGATTTGTTGGTAAATTTTTTTCAGGGATAAAATGAAAGCTGGCACCATTACTATTTTGATAGTTTATAAATTCTTTCATGTGATTGTTTAGCTAATTAAATTTTTATATTTTACAATATTTTTTTGATATTCTGCTTGTTGTCTTGCCTTTGAACCAGATCGCGGTAAATGATTAACATGATAAACACCAACAGATAATATTGGAATTACAAAATTTCCAGAAGCAATAATTTTTGCTCCCATAAAGCAATCTTCTAATCCCCAACCATTAAATTCATTACTGAACCCTCCAATTTTTAACAAATGTTCTTTTTTAATACTAAAATTATGTCCGACTACTGCTGATGGCAGATCAAAACCATTTAAAATTCTGCCATTCCCAAGATTTTTTAAGTTATTAGTTTCATTCAAGATTTCAAAACTGCCACTTTTTTCAACCTCATTTACCCAGTCCATTTGTGAAATAAAGTTTCTGCTCAATCTTTTGTCATCATATAATTTTGGAATTTCCAATCCCGATTGAATTTTTTTTAATGTAATTTCCTTGTTCGTATTTTCAATATTCTGTTTTAGTGAAAAGAAAATTGCATTTGGAATCATACTTAACCTTATTAAATGTTCTTTTATGTATTCTTTTGATAAAAGAATATCAGAATCAATAAAAATTAAGTTTTCATTTTTAGCACTAAACAAACCCAAATTACGAGCAGATGATAAACCGGAATTTTTCTCTGATCTGATAATTTTTAATTCAAAAGTAAAATCTCTCTTATTTTTGTTTACAATTTTTGCTAAATTAATATCCGAACCATCATCAACCAAAATAACTTCAATATTTTTAATAAAGTTTTTTGACAAATTTTGTGATTGAATTGCATACAAAACTTTTTTGATACTTCTTTCAGAATCCCAACAAGGGATTATAATAGAAACCTTGCCCAATTTTTCTTCGTCAACATTCCCTACTAGATTATTACATAAATCCTTTCCAAAAATTTGGTAAAATTGATTTTGTAGTAAGGAATAGTCATTTGATTTTGAGCCTAGTTTTAATAAAATACTTGAGGGTGAGGAAAAAATATTAACACCGTATTTATTTGCAAAATCACTAATTTGCGAATTTACTATACCTAATCCTGAAAACAGTTTTTGGGTTTTCACTTGTTTGATAGTAATAATTTCATCTATTAAATTTTTGTTGATTTTTTGTTGACAAAAAGTATCAATAATTTTTGTCAACAAACTATTTGTGTTGTTGACCACATACAAAATATCTCCAATTAAAGTGTTTTTATGAATAGCAAAAACTAACTTGTCATTTTCATGAAACTCAAATCTAATGGCATGGTTCAAATGAACATCATTAAACCTAAAAACAGATATCATTTTCAAAAAATAATCAAGTTTGTCAGTATCTAAACCTATATACTGATGATCATTTTTATAAGAAAGATTTTCCACATTATCACTTTTATTCCTAAAAAACTTAAAAAATGCTTGATTATTTTGAAAGCAAAATTCAAAAGTATACTTACTATCGGTGGAATATATTACTAACACATCTTTAATAATTGGTAGAGAAATATTTCTGAGTAAAAACTGAACTAAATCATTGACCTTATTCTTTTTTATTAAAAATCTATCTTTCATTTCGTTTCAAAAATTCAACTTCGCTTTTAATGACATCCATCATTTTGGAATCTTGGATTACATCCATTGGAAATTCGCAAATCTGTCCATAATTTGAATGAGATAATTTTCCAGAATTATAATATTTCCAACATTCAAAAATTAAATTTCCAGCTCCAATTTGAAAATTACCGTTTTTCATTTCTTGTGATAAGCCATACAAAGAGCGAAAAACCCCAAAAGGCAAACTGTGAGTTATTACATATGGCTTAATCTTTGCCTCAACAAATCTGTTTTGATTACTGGATAGATCTATAATTGATTTTAATAATCTTAAAAAAATTTCTCTATAACTTTCACCAAATTTAATCCAAATATTTTCTATACTTTTATATTCTCCATTTTTACTATCACCAAATCTATAATCTATATTACCTTTTTCAAAAGTTTCTTGGGTAAAAATTTTCCAAGCATCTTCGAAAGGTTGAAAAAAAACACCTACTTCATAATTTTCAGGTAAATCATATTCTCCATGATCTAAATCTGATAAATCACTATCTAGATTAACAAAAATTTTTATTTTAAATTTTTCTTCTATTTTTTTCTTTACCGAATCAGCCGTTTTTAGTGTTCTTTTTTTGTTTGACACGGACAGAAAAATAGATTTATTGTCGGTTTTTGAAAAATCACTATAAATATCATTCGCAACCCGTTCAACCAGTTTTTCTTGACCGTCTTCAACATCACTATCACGAGCATCCCTTAAATCATCTATATCTTTCAGATGTCTAATAAGAAAGTACGATTGAGATTCTTCTGTTTTTTGCTGTCCAGTAAAATTTATTTTTTCCATTTTTCATAAAATAAGCACCACTAAAATAAGATGCTCACTACTTAACATGTTTACCTACTGAATTTGTTTTCTTATTTAGAATACTCATTCTGCATAAAATCGGTAACAAAACTTAAGCAAATTTTAACTATATTGAATTGTCAGCAGTGTTATAATACCATGAAATTAAAATTTTACAAACAAAAACCATCGATTGGGGGGGGTTTTTGGAAAAAATCACCACGAAATATTTTTACCTCTAAAAAATCCTATTTTTATTTCTTATTCGCAATAATCTCTTCCTCCACATTCTTAGGCGCAACCTCATATTTACCAAATTCCATTACCATTGAGCCTCGTCCTTCAGTCATTGAACGAAGTGAGGTGGTGTAACCGAACATTTCCGACAGCGGCACCAAAGCCTTAATTGCTTTGTTCAGGCCACGATCTTCCATACCTTCAATTTGTCCTCGTTTAGAAGAAAGATTTCCAGTGATATCACCCATGAATTTTTCTGGCACCACCACTTCCACTTTCATAATTGGTTCAAGCAACACTGGTCTAGCTCGTTTACAAGCGTCTTGGAAAGCCATTGAGGCAGCCAATTTAAAAGCAATCTCCGAAGAGTCAACCTCGTGGAAAGATCCGTCAAATAAGTCTACCGACACATTCACCATCTTGTATCCAGCTACCACACCTTTTTCCATAGCTTCCTTTAAACCTTTTTCCACCGCTGGGATAAATTCTTGTGGGATAATACCTCCTTTAATGTTGTTGATAAATTCAAAAGTATTTTCGTCATTACGTTTAACGTTTTTCGCCAAATCTTCTTTTTTGATTTCTACATCAAGCGGACGAACTTTAATTTTAACGTGGCCATATTGACCTTTACCTCCAGACTGTTTGATGTATTTGTTTTCTGCTTCAGCTTCACCTAAAATAGTTTCTTTGTAGGCCACTTGAGGTTTGCCCACATTGGCTTCCACATTAAATTCTCGCTTCATGCGGTCTACCATAATTTCCAAGTGCAACTCGCCCATTCCTGCCATCACTGTCTCACCGGTTTCTTGGTTGGATTTAATTTTAAAAGTTGGATCTTCATCTGAAAGTCGCTTCAAGGCGTAACCCATTTTTTCTTGGTCAGCCTTAGTCTTTGGCTCAATCCGAAGTTCAATCACCGGCTCAGGGAAAACAATTTGATCTAAGATGATTGGATGATCTTCATCACAAAAAGTATGAGAAGTTTTAGCGTCTTTTAACCCTACCGCTGCCGCGATTTCACCAGCATAAACTTTTTTTACCTCTTCTCGTTTGTCAGCTTGAAGTCGCACAATTCGAGAAAGACGCTCTTTGTTGCCGGTGGTGGAGTTGTAAATATAGCTTCCCGCTTCAATGGTTCCAGAATAAACACGGAAGAAAGTTAATTGTCCCACAAAAGGATCAGATTGTAATTTGAAAGCTAGCGCAGAAAACGGTTCCTCGTCAGAGGCAGCTCGCTCAATTTCTTCTCCAGTAGCTGGATCAATACCTTTAACTGGAGGAATGTCGGTTGGAGCTGGTAGATAGTCTATCACCGCATCCAACACCAATTGCACACCTTTGTTTTTCAAAGCAGTTCCAGTAAAAACTGGGAAGATTTTGTTAGCAATTACCGCCTTACGTAAAATCGCTTTTAATTCATCAACTGACGGTTCCTTACCATCAAGATAAGCAGTCATAGCATTCTCATCTTCTGAAACAATTTTCTCCACCAGTTCGGTGCGGAATTTTTTAGCTTGTTCTAGATAATCAGCTGGAATCTCTTTTTCAACAATCTGAGTTCCCATCTCGCCTTCAAAATAGTAAGCTTTCATTTTCATCAAGTCAATCACTGCCTCAAACTTATCTTCCTCACCAATTGGCAGCTGCATTCGCACTGCGTTTGGATTTAGTCGCTCTAAAATAGATTTGAATGATCGTTCAAAAGATCCACCAATTCGATCAAGCTTGTTGATAAAACAAATTCGTGGCACAAAATATTTATCAGCTTGACGCCAGACAGTTTCTGACTGTGGTTCAACTCCAGCTACTCCGTCAAACACCACTACTCCACCGTCCAAGACTTTCAAACTTCGCTCTACCTCAGCGGTAAAGTCCACGTGTCCAGGGGTGTCGATAATATTAAAACGATGTTTTTTTGACAAATCATCTCCCATGTAGGTTGGATTCCAAAAACAAGTAATAGCCGCTGCGGTAATTGTGATACCACGCTCTCGCTCTTGTTCCATCCAGTCGGTGGCTGCCTCTCCGTCGTGCACTTCACCAAGTTTGTGGGACATTCCTGTGTAGTACAAAATTCGTTCTGAAGTGGTAGTTTTACCAGCATCAATGTGAGCAATGATTCCGAAGTTTCTGGTTCTTGATAATGAATAATCTCTTTCCATAAAATTATATTTTCAATTTTTATTATAAAATTCTTTTTTAATAACCTATAAAATACAGAGCGACTAACTCAGTAGAATATAATTACTCTGCATAGTATCAAAAAATCTAAAAAATATCAAGAAAATATAGCATTTCTCTAAATTTTACTCAAATGGCCAATGATGGCAAAATAGTATTATTATATCAGGATAAAACGATATTTGTCTAATAAGATTGACTTTTTTAGCAAAATATGATATAATTAAAGGAGTGGGGTCTAAAATTGTTTAGGACCCAGAAAAGGAGGAAAAAAAAATGAAAAAGTTCTTTTTGTTGATTTTGGGGCTGGTGGGTGTATCGCTACTGAGCGGGTGTCAGGTCTATTCCACGACCTACATCACCCCACCCCACCGTACAGGCCACGGTAGGTACCATATGGGTACCTACTGGTACGAGCAGAGGGGGCCCAACACCCCCTTCCGCTATAAGGAGGAAAACCCCTACCGACGATAGGTGGGGGCAAAAAACTCAAACCGTTCCGACACTATGTCTGGAACGGTTTTCTTCTTGATTTATTTAAGCATTCAAGTGTTCCTTACAGGTATCAGCTTCTGGTTCTAACTCTAAACGATCTTCTTCTATTTCTTTGCCGCAAACCCGACACAAACCGAACTCGTTATTTTTAATTCGTTCTAAGGCTTTGTTGATACCACGTAGTTCCACCTCCAAACTTTCCAACACGGCCCGCTTATCAACCTCGTCTTCTAATTGTACCGCCAACTCTCCTTCCTCAGCAGTATCATAGTCTTCACTGTCAATAGTCTCCTCCCAATTATTTTTATTTTCACTATCTTGAATACCTAACTCCGACAACTCTTTTTCAAGCTGCACTTTCTTTTCACTTAATTTGGTTTGATATTTAACGATGTCAATCATAGTAGTTAAATTATACACTAATAAAATTATTTTGCAATCAAGCGATTGATAACTTCTGTTAGCACCATTCTTTCTCGTGCGATTAGTAAATAATGATTATTATAAATAAACGAATAATAGACTAAAGATTTTTTATCGGCTGAAAGTAAAATCCGGATATCATTATTGTCTTGTTTGGATTCAATAAAACTTAAATTTAACAAAGCGAGGTTGGTTAAATTAGAACCATACAGCGCTTCAGCGTTGGTGAAGAACAACGAGCCAATATCATAAGGGATTTGTTCCTCCCACTCCAACATCGAAGACCAAGCTTGACTATAGGAAGCGATATCAAATAATAAAAACGAGGTGATAGAATTACGACTATTATACAGACCCAGCATCATCTGGGAACCCAAGGCTCCCATTAGTGGCTCAGGAGCGCCGGTATTTAATTGTTTGAGAAAAAGTGAAGGGGTCAAAAGAGTTTGTTGCTGATATGAATCATTACCTACTGTTAAATATAAAGGTAAAAAAGTAATCTTTTCTTCGGGAGCAAAACTGGTTCTGCGCTTCAGAGCGTTGACGGTATTAGATAAAGCTTGCAGTCCCCAAGTGCTATCAATTTCGATTGGTAGGATTTTATCATAAACCACAATCGAAGCAACACTTTGATCAATTAAGGCGGTTGATTGTTTTTCGTTTAAAGACATCATTTTTTTAGCGATAGTGGAACCAACAAAAACAGCTAAGGCACAAGCTAACAAGATTATTGTGCCAACAATTAATTTTTTATTTAAACTAGAGGTGGCCTTATTCTGTTCGGCTAGCTGTTGCAATTTTTCTTGTTTTTTGGCTTCCATCATCACCATCTGCACATGAGAAATATCGTTGGTTGAAATAGCGCTCTGAATATCACTAGTATAAGTGCGTAATGGAGTAATTTTGACCTCATCACTCTTATTCTGACCCATTTTATTCTCTATATATTTAGGAGTATCATCTTTCTTATCACTTAATAAAGCGGAACGAGCCTGGCTTAAGAGACTATGTTTTTCATCTTTCTTTGCCGAAATGTTGGAATAAAAAGAAGACAGACCAATTTTGTTATCGGTGGAGCTGGTGTTTGGGTGCTGGCTGTTATTGTTGTTGGTATTTTCTTCTGGCATTATTATCATAGTATTATAAAATGAAAATTATAAACAAGCAATAAAAGTCTGAACATATTGATCAGTAAAATTTATTTTTAAAAATAAAAAAGGGGCACCGGTGGTGACCCTTGGAAACGGACGAAAAAATTATACAGCCATGTCTCGTTTTTTTGTACGCGCCTCTTCGGCGGTGTGGACGATCAGTGTCGGACAGCTAATAGCTGTCCCCTCCGCCAATATGGCTATGTTGTGCAGGTTTAAATACGTATCCGCTAAAACCGCCTCAGTAAAAATTTTCAACAATTCTACCCTTTCGGTAGTTTTTGCTAGGCACTCTTTCCGGTGCATACAAAAGCAGATGTTTTCTGTTACACAATGCTGTGTCATTTTTTCTCCTTCTTGTGATGGGTAAAAACAATGATCAGAGC